>JBBRZV010000052.1:0-22646 GCA_038236365.1 Actinomycetales bacterium
ATGTGTGTGTTCTGACCAGATCGCTGACCAGTGACGTCTCAGGTGTCCCGCAGTGTCTCAGTGTGTGATGAGACACACCCGGGACATGGCAGCGTGATCGGGACCGGCCGGGCATCGCGAGACGGCGCTCGCCGGGTCGATTTCCGGGCGGTCGCAGGCGTCCTCGATGCGCCCCGTGGCCGGGTGATCCAGCCAAACACCGGATCAGGGGGAGCATGACTGCGCCGCCAATAGTGTCACGTTTCCGTTATACTTTTGCCATGACTACAAAGCCATTGGCCCGCGATGAGCTGTGGGAGAGGGCCACGACACAGCTCGGGTTCGTCACTGCCCAGCAGGCGGTTGATCTGGGCGTCGGCAAGCATGCCTTGCAGATGCTGGTGCACCGAGGCACCTTGGCGCGGGTCGCGCACGGGGTCTATCGGTTCCCGCAATATCCGGTCGGCCAGTACGACGGTTACATGCTCGCGGTGCTGTGGACGCGGGCGCCGGAGGCGTGCCTGAGCCACGAGACTGCGCTGGATGCGTACAGCATCAGCGACGTCAACCCCAACCGTATCCATGTCACCGTCGGTAAACAGCGACCACTTCGCCGAGCCGGTGGCGAAGACTACGAGATCCACTACGAGGACCTCGCGCCCGCGCAGATCGGTTGGTGGCAGGAGATCCCTACGGTCACGCCGGGGACCGCCCTGGAGCAGTGCATCACTTACGGGACCCCGACCTACCTGCTGCGGCAGGCCATCGAGCGAGGGCACGCGCAGGGCTATTTGACGACGACACAGCGGGACAGCTCGGCGGCGAAACTGGAGGCTCGCCATGAGTGATGAGCCGATCACGTCGCGGATCGCTGCCTTGCTTCGCACCCTGACCCCGAAGACCAAACAGCCGGCATCCGTCAAGGTCCTCAACACCTGGATTGCCCAAGCCGAGGGCAAACTCGGACCGGAGGCCAAGGGAGGTCGCTTGGGGTGGCTTGTCGCGTCGTCAGTGGCGATCGCCGCAGTCCAGCGCGCCATCGACGCCCAGGGTCGGCAGTTGTTCCTCCTCAAGGGCGGTACGTTGCTCCAGCATCGACTGAACGCGACGGCTCGCACGACCAAGGACGTCGATGGCCTGGTGCGCGGCGACCTGGACGACTTTGTCCTGGCCCTCGAGGAAGCACTCGCCGAGCCCTGGGGGCCGCTGACCTTCCGTCGAGGCGAGGTCGAGGTGGTCAACGTGCCGGGCAAGATCAACAAGCCCCGCCGGTTTGACATCATCCTCGAACTCCGCGGTGTCACGTGGCGGCGCATCCAGTTCGAGGTCTCACCAGATGAGGCAGGCATCGGCGGCGACTCGGAGTCAGTCGAGCCGCCTCCGTTGAGCGGGTTCGGGCTGCCCGACCCAGACAGGCTCGTCGGGATTGCGATGCGCTTCCAGATCGCACAGAAGCTCCACGCGGTCTCAGATCCGCACGATCCCCCGACTGCCATCAACGACCGTCCGCGCGACGTAGTCGATCTGCTGTTGCTGCGCGACCTCGCCGCGGACACCGGCAGCCCGACCTTGACAGACATCCGAGCTGCGGGCGTAGCCGTGTTCGAGGCCCGCGCCAACGAAGCTCGACAACTCGGCCACCCGGACCTGGCGTGGCCGCCAACTGTGGTGGCACATCAGCACTGGGCTGAGGACTTCAAACGATCAGCTACCTCGGCCGAAGTTTCCATGTCACTCGACGAGGCCGTCTTCGCAGTCAACGTCTGGATCGAAGAGATCGCGCTCTGACCAAATCGCGTCTCTTTAGATCGTGGTGATGCCGAAGCTCTTGAGCTTGCGATAAAGCGAAGAGCGGGCGATCCCCAGCGTCGCGGCGGCCTGGACCCGGTTTCCGTCCGCTTCGCGGAGCGCCTTGACGATCGCATCCCGCTCGAGGGCTTCCATGCCAGTCAGCTGACGTCGGGCCGAGTCGTGGCAGTAACCGGGTAGGTCCTCGGGCTGGATGTCTCCGACTGGTCGCCGGAGAAGGGCAGCGGCCAATGCTTCCTCGAGTTGGGTGATGTTGCGTGGCCACGAATACCGGGAGATGACGCGCATGGCCGCAGGTCCGACGCGTGTTGGCCTCCCTTGGGAGATCTTGCTGAGCACTTGAGAGACGACGGTGGTGATGTCCTCGGTTCTGTGACGAAGCGGTGGCACGGTCACAGCCTGTTGGAAGTGGACGAGGAGGTCACGGAACGGCAGGTCCGAGTCGAGGTTGGCATCCGAGAGCGTGGCCGCGACGTAGACGGCCTGGTCGCTGTCTGCTAACTCCAACAGGAACTTGTTGAGCTCTTCGACCCCGTCGGTGGACAGGGCGTCGATGTTCCTGAAGATGTACAGCGTTGGCTGGGCGTTCGCCTCGAGCGCGGCTTCAGCGTCGTCGTAAAAGTGCGGGGAAATGTCGACAGCGTCGATGAGCAGGCTTCGACCGCCCGGGTTGACCCGGTGGTAGATCTCCGCGATGAGAGAGAACTTGCCCGTCCCGGTCTCGCCCATGACCAGGAACGCGTCGTGGCTGGACGAGGCGGATGCGATGTCGCTGCACGCGCGCTTCCACAATGGGGAGGCACCGCTACCGCTCAGCGTGGAGGGCGTGAGCAGCTGTGGCAGGTTGAGGGCCTCGCCGTTACCCGTGGCCGGGCTGGGGACTGGGCGCTCTGCGACGATCTGACTGGTCGGCGCAGCGGCCTCTGCGACCAGCGCGATCTCGATGACCATGCCGGCAACGTCAGACCCGACGACGATGCGGGTGCCCTTGAAACGGACTACCTTGCCGGTGTTCAGCTCGAGCTGGTCCACCGCGTGGTCTTGTCGAGTCATCAGGTAGCGAGCATGATCTTGAATCGAGGCTCGCTCCATGGGCGTCAGCAGGCCCTGAGCCACCGTGTTGGCCATCACGACCGTGCCGCCGACCGCGATAACGGCGCCTCGACTTCGTGCGTCGACGCGGACGAACGTCTCAAACAGCGCCTGCTGGCACTGGCTGCGGTCCATCAGAAGGTTGCGCTCGATGTCATGTGCGGCGGACCTGACCAACGAGTGCATGAGTGGACTTGAGTGCTCAACCAGACAGCTGATGTCCAGGACGCCTTCGATGCGGCCGCTGAGCGGGTCCCGGATGGGGGTTCCAGAGCAGGCAAAAGGTTGCAGACGCTCATGAAAGTGCTCTGGTCCCACGATCTGGATTGGCTGCCCGGACTCGAAGACCGTCCCCACACCGTTGGTTCCCATGCCTCCTTCGGCGTAGTCGAACCCCGGCGCGAACGACACGTCGTCAAGGAGCAGCCCGATCGTCCGGGAGTTGTCGACCCGGGTGAGCAGCCGTGCCTTGCCGTCGGTCACTGCGATGCTCAAAGGGATGTTGATGGTCTCCTCGCTCAACCGATCAATGATCGGCCGTGAGCAGCGGACCAGTCGCGACGAGATGTCCAGATCGGAGTGAAAAGAGGCTTGGGATGTCGACGCGTCCACGCCGGCGCTGCGCGAGCGATACCAGGACGCCGTTACGGCGTTGGGGACAGCGCTCTCGTGCGCAGACCCTGTGGCCAGGAATCCAGCGCGCGCGGCAGTGATGCGTTGTCGTCGGGCTGCCACGTTGTCCATCCGAGTCCTTCTCTCTTCGCCGTGACCCAAGGATGCCTCGCGACCGATCCCCGGGAAAGGGCGCACGGCGTTTGACGGCTCTTTGGGGGTGTCCGAATGTGAGACACCCTCACCCAGGCACAACGTGCAGGTCGCAGCCGCAGGCACCTCCCACGCAGGAACCGACCTTGTTTGCCTTCGCGCATCACGACCGCGGCGGCCACGAAAGTCGGCCGGGACGCCATTTCTGAATTCCGAGCGCTGTCCAAATTTGGGACAGGTCAGCACCCAGGGGCTCGGGCACTCTTGAACTTCGCTGCAAGCCAGCCTCAGAACCCCAGACCCGCAGCTCGCCTCGTACCAAACGAAAAGGGATAATCATGGAGCGTCTTATCAACATCGACAACGGTGGGACCCTCACTGACATCGTCGTCGGAAGTGGCACAGACTTCACCTTCACAAAAACCCTGACGACCCCCGTCGATCTCTCACAGTGCCTGTTCGACGGCATGACCAAGGCGTCGACCCTGCTGTATGGCGAAGCGAACCTCGCCAAGCTGCTGCACTCGACCCGGCACATCCGCTACTCCTCCACGCAGGGCACCAATGCGTTGATCGAGCGCGACGGTCCGCTCATCGGGCTCGTCACAGACGATGCTGGGCTGGTCGACGAGCTGCGCGCATCCGAGGAGTCCGCGTTGCTCTTCGATGACCTGATCGGTGACCGTGTCGGTCTGCTGCCCACCGAGGGCGAGAACGATGTCCTGCGAACGGCTCTTGTGGCCCAGATCAACCGCCTGACAACGGCCGGAGCCGAGCGTCTCATCGTCGCTGCCGCAACCATTGAGCGCGAGCACCTGTACAAGAGCGCGATGCTCAAGAACTTCCCGCGCCATCTTCTGG
This sequence comes from Actinomycetales bacterium, assembly GCA_038236365.1. GTDB lineage: Bacteria > Actinomycetota > Actinomycetes > Actinomycetales > Dermatophilaceae > UBA4719. The sequence goes on from JBBRZV010000052.1 coordinate 4,507, forward strand.
GATCTGTTCCGGTCCTCTTCTCGTGGGAGTTCGCAACCGATACTTTGCGCTCCCGGCAGATCTGGTCCGGGATCCTCAACTCCTACCTCCACCCGACCGTTGAACGCTTCCTCTACAACGCGGAGGACCGCCTGCGGGCGCACAAGATCAAGAACCCTCTCCTGATCTACCGCAACGATGGTGCCTCGTCGCGGGTGGCCAAGTCGGTGGCACTGAAGACTTACTCATCCGGACCGCGCGGCGGCCTGGAAGGGACCCGGGCGCTGGCCGAGGCATACGGCCTCAAGAACGTGCTGATGATCGATGTGGGTGGTACCACCACAGATGTTGGTGCGGTGAAGAACTCGACGATCTCCACTGACCGACATGGTTCGGTCAAGGGAGTGGCCATCTCCTACGAGATGAGCAACGTTCACTCGACCGGCGTGGGTGGAAGCTCCGTCATTGCCGTCCAGGGCGGCAAGATCACCGTCGGTCCCGAGAGTGTCGGTGCCGCTCCCGGGCCCGCGTGCTTCGGCTTCGGCGGAACGCAGGCAACCATCACGGACGTGAATCTGCTTCTCGGCGTGCTCGATCCGAAGACGTACCTGAACGGTGAGATGTTTCTGGACTCTGAGCGGTCGAGAACAGTCATCACGAAGACCATCGCCGAGCCCTTGGGGATCAGCCTGGAGGAAGCGCTGGTCCGGATGGAAGACTCCTACTCACAGAGGATGGCAGGAGCATTCGCTCACTTTGTCGAGGACCCCGAGACGACCACCGTGGCTGCCTTTGGTGGTGGCGGACCCATGAGTGCCTGCAGCGCCGCACGGATCGCCGGCGTTCGTCACGTTCTGGTGCCCAAGCTCGCAGCCGTCTTCTCGGCATTCGGGATCAGCTTCTCTGACATCGCTCAGACGTACGAGACCAACATCACCGGTATGGACGCAGACGCTGTCGACGAAGCGAAGAAAGCGATGGCGTCCAAGGCCTCGCGCGACATGTTCCAGGAAGGGCACGAGCTGGGCGACTGCCTGCTCGACTGGAGCCTGGTCACTGAGAACGCGGATGGCTCGTCCTCCCCTTCAACCGTGTACTCCGATGGCCTGATCCCTTCGCTCACAACGGGGCAGAGCGTCATCCTTTCCCTCAAGGCGACCTTCAGCTTGCCGCACCCCGTCATCGAGGGCGGCACCCCCAGCGACAAGAGCGACGCCGTCGCTTCCGGCACCCGTGCAGTCCGTTCGTCCGCAACGCAGATCGACACCATCTCGGTCTACCTGCTCGAGGACCAACAGCCCGGTGCAACGGCATCGGGACCGGCCATCGTCGAAGGTCCCTTCTTCACCGCGAGGGTTCCCGCCGGCTGGAGCCTGGATATCTCCGCGGCAGGAGACCTGCTGCTCACCGACACGAAGTAGCGGCTCCGCACATGAACGTCCCAGACCATTTCTGCGAAAGGTAGAGCACCATGCGCGTTCCTATGACGGAGTACCTGTTCATCGATCTCGACTCCGAAAGATGGCTGTGCCGGATCTGTGGCCAGGACCTCGGCGACGCTAGAGGCAACTACAAGGAGGGAACACTGGTCTACGACCGTGACCCCAGGGAGATCCACCCGCCGATCCTGGACCCTGAGCGGTACGAGTTCACGTTCTCGCCGGACCCTGCCTTCTGCCGCATCCTCGAGTACTGCTGCCCGCAGTGCGGCACCCAGATAGAGGCGGAATACCTCCCCCCCGGGCACCCGCCGACGGTGGACATGATCTGGGACATCGACTCGCTTCGCGAGACGTGGAACGCCAGCGGCGACAACGCCGAAGTGGTCGTCAACTACGGGCCGGGCGAGAACGCGGTCACCGACTTCACCGCCAGGTTCGAGTCGGCCAGTCACTCCCAATCTTCCCAAACCAGCTAACCGCCGGACCTACCAGAGAGGCATGTGACCATGAAACGCATCTCCGTTGACATCGGCGGGACCTTCAGCGACTGTTTCTTCGTTTGGGACGATCTCTATATCGAGTCCAAGGCGCTGACCACCCACCACAACCTGGCGCTGGGCTTCAACGAAGCCCTGGATCGCGCCTGCGAGAAGGCCGGGGTGGATCGCGACAAGGCGCTGCGCGAGGTGGACTCGGTCCGATACGCCACCACCTTGGGAACCAACGCCCTGATCGAGGGCAAGGGCCCGCGCATCGCGGCACTGGTCACCCATGGTTTCGAGGACACGATCCCGCTGTCGCGCGGGCGTGGGTACGGCGAGGGTCTGGACACTGTCCGCCAGGGCGACATGCCCAACGCACAGCGACCAGAACCGCTGGTACCACGCAAGCTGATCCGATCGATCAAGGAACGGATCGACTCGGTGGGCGAGGTGCTGGTGCCCGTCATGTACGACGACGTGCGCCAGCAGGTTCGTGAGCTCGTCGACAACGGCGCCGAGGCGATCGTCGTAGCCCTGACCAACGCCACGGAGAACTCGGTCCATGAGGAACGAGTCCTGGAAATCATTCTGGACGAGTACCCAACTCATGAACTGGGTTCAATCCCCGTGCTGTTGAGCAGTCAGGTGTCCGGTCGTAAGGGCGAGTATGTTCGCGCCACGGCCACCATCGTGGATGCCTTCCTGCACTCGACGATGTTCCATGCACTGAACCAGCTGTCCAGCAACCTGCGTGACTCGGGCTACACGAAGCCGATGCTGGTGATCCACAACTCCGGCGGGATGGCGCAGCCAAACTCCACCGATGCCCTGCAGACCATCCACTCCGGCCCGATCGCCGGCGTCGGTGCCGCCCAGCACCTCTCCGAGTCCACCGGCCTCGGTGACGTCGTCTCGATGGACATGGGTGGCACCTCGTTCGACATCGGGCTGGTGCCCGAGGGCGGAGTCAGGCACTACGACTTCCAGCCCACGATCGGGCGCTGGATGGTGTCTGCGCCGATGATCCACCTGAACACCCTTGGTGCCGGGGGCGGTTCCATCGCAGGTTTCAACCGCATTCACCATTCCATCCAGATCGGGCCGGAGTCCGCAGGATCCGACCCGGGCCCAGCCTGCTACGACCGCGGCGGCGTTCAGCCGACCGTCACGGACGCCGACCTGCTGCTTGGTTACCTTGACCCGGACAACTACGCCAACGGCCACATCCAGCTCAACAAGAAGCGGTCGGTCTACGCGATCGAGGAGTCGCTGTGTGACGAGCTTGACCTCGAAGCCATCGAGGTTGCCAAAGTCATCAAGAGCACCGTGGACGAGCAGATGGCCATCGGCATCGAGAAGGAGCTGCGTTCGCGCGGAGGCCTGATCGAGGACTACACGATGCTCGCCTACGGAGGAAACGGTCCACTGCATGCCTGCGGGATCGCCGCAAGCGCCGGGATCACAAAGATCCTGTTTCCCCCGTTTGCCTCGGTGTTCTCGGCACTCGGTGCCGGGAACATGCAGCCGCTTCACATCCACGAACGCAGCGCCCGCGTCGTGCTGTATGACGCGCTGAACCGCAGCCTGTACAACCAGTACGCGGCGATGAACTCCTACATTGCGGCCCTTGAGGTCAAGGGCGCCGAGGACCTGGTCCGCCAGGGCTACGACCGGGCCGACGTGAAGTACCGGCTCGAGATGGACATGCGCTACGGCAACCAGCTCGTCACGACGGCGGTCTCCTTCGACATCAACAGGGTCGAAGGCGTCGCCGACGTCCTGCACCTGATCAAGACGTTCTCCGAGATCTTCGGCGCCCGTTACGGAGAGGGCACCCAGGCACCCGAAGCCGGAATTCGCGTCCAGACCATACGTGTCGCGTCCTTCATCGAGGGCGAAGTCGTCAAGTTCGACTCCGTTGTTGCCGGCGGAGAGAAGACCGCTCCCGAGCCGGTCTCCCACCGCAAGGTGCACTTCACCAGTGCTGAGGAGCCGATTGATACGCCGGTCTACGACGCAGAGGCTCTCAAGCACGAGTCCGTGATCCACGGCCCGGCCATCGTCACGACCGAGAACACCACCTACCTGGTCGAACCGGGCTGGCGGCTCGAACCAACCGTCCAGGGTGCCGTCTGGCTACTCAGCGACTGAGTTCACGACACCCACTTTCTGTAGCTGAGACAAAAGGAGATTGAGAGAGATGACGGTTACCCAAGACACAGACGTCCGCGGCGGGAACGACGAGACTTCGCAGCTTCTGTCCGAGCAGGAACAGCAGTGGGTCGACAAGTTCATGGACGAGACCACGTTGTTCCTCGGACCCGATCCGGCGATCATGCGCCATCACGAGATCATGCCGCGAACCGAGTACGAGCAAGAGTGCATCACCAACGGCATCAACGTCCTTGAGATAGACCGCATCCGCAAGCGCCTGGCCGGATCCCTCGACGAGGCGTTCGAGATGTGCGAGAGCATGGGCGCGGCCCCGGGAGCCAAGTGGGCCGACCTGTCAGTCGCGGTCTACACCGCGGAGGGCGACGTCTGCTACTTGTCCAACCGTGGCGTGATCGCCTTCTCCGCGGTCCTGCACCACCCGATCCGGTACATCATGAAGAACTGGAAGAACGAACCGACCGTCGGCATCAACCCGGGCGACGGCTTCTTCCACAACGACTCCCGCTTCGGCATGGTCCACAACACCGACCAGTCAATGCTGGTGCCCGTCATGCGTGACGGCGAGATCATCGCGTGGGTCGGAGCGACCATCCACGAGGGCGAGAACGGGGCCTGCGAGCCCGGCGGTATGCCGTCCGGCTCGGAGACCCCCTTCGATGACGGACTACGCGCCTCGCCGATCAAGATCGTCGAGCGCGGGCACCTGCGACGCGACCTGCTGACCTTCCTGCAGCACTCGACCAGGGACCCGAAACTCATGCTGGCCGACATCAAAGTCAAGATGGGTGCCGTTCGCCGGGTGATGGACACGGTCGACCGCCTCATCGACGAGGTCGGGCAGGAGACCTTCGTCGCCTCCCTGCGGGTCACCGTCGAAGACGTCGAAACCGAGGTGCGCCGGCGGATCAAGGAGATGCCGGACGGCACGGTGACGTTCAACCAGTTCGTCGACTCGACCCTAAAAGAGAACATCCTGATCAAGTTCGCCTGCAAGATCACCATCAAGGGCGACAGGGTCATCGTCGACCTGACCGGTACCGGTCCGGAGATCCTCAACCGGGCTATCAACTCGCCGCTGGCGTCCACCAAGTCCTTCATGGCGCAGGCAATCCTGTCGTACTGGTGGCCTGACCTTCCGAGAAGCACCGGAGCACTGTCACCCTTCGAGGTCATCACGGAGGAGCACAGCTGGGCAGACGCCGGGTATGACGCCCCCGTCGGTCAGTCGCTCCAGGCCTCGTTCCGTGCCTTCACAGCCTTGCAGGGCATGTTCGCCAAGATGCAGTTCTCCTCGGCGCACAAGTACTCCAACGTGGTCGCTCCCTGGTTCAACCAGATCAACGACTTCCTCTGGGGCGGTACGACGCAGAACGGCGAGCAGGTGGGCAACCTGTGCGCCGACCTGAACGGCGCGGGTGGTGGCGCCAAGGCGTTCCGGGATGGCGAGGACGCCATAGCCCCGTTGTTCTGTGCCATGGCCGATATCGGTGAGCAGGAGGTCATGGAGGAGGAAGTGCCGTTCCTTCAGCTGGTGAGCAAGCGGCTCGTTCGTGACAACCAGGGTTTCGGCAAGTTCCGCGGCGGCATGGGCTACGAGATGATCGTTGCCTCCCGCGGCACCCCCAACTGGGGTTTCATGACCGTGACGTCCGGGTCGAAGTTCTCCCCGGTCGCCGGACTGTTCGGCGGCTACGGGTGCCCGGTCTACCCTCTGGCCACGGTCAAGGGCATCAACATCTACGACATCATCCGTGAGGATCCCACCAAGTTCGACCTGTCGATGGAACGGGTGATGAACGACCGGCCCTACGAGAACGGCGTCTACGAGACGGCTCACATGGGCCTTCAGTTCGATGTTGCCAAGCAGGGTGAGCTGTACATGATCGCCCAGGGCTCGGGCGGCGGTTATGGGGATGTTCTGGAACGAGACCCGGAAATGGTGGTCGACGATCTTCAGCTGAACCGCATCTCCGCGCAGGTGGCCACTGACATATATGGAGTCGTCTGGACTCCGGAGACCTATGTGGTCGACGAGGAAGCGACGAAGGCGTTGAGGGCCAAGGCCCGTCAGGATCGTATTGCTCGCGGCACGCCCTATCACGAGTTCGTCAAGGAGTTCGTGAAGCCGGAACCACCGAAAGAGCTGCTCTACTACGGCTCCTGGGGTCAGGACAACGACGAGGAGCTCATCGCGACCCACTGGGGAAAAATGGAACCCGAGCGGGTGAAGGCAAAGCTCAGTGAGCTGCCCCTGATCATGGTGCCGGATCGCCGGGTACTGAAGATCAACAAGCTCCAGGCCCGGATTCTCGAGCTCGAGAAGAAGTACGGCGAAGAAGTGACACACAAGTCCTGACACGCCCAGCCGGCCCACCCATCGGCCACCTACCCCGATAGCAGTGTTCCCCGTCCGACACCAACTAGTCCGGACGGGGAACGCCATCCCTGATCGCCCGTGCACACCCTGAAAGGCCTCTCATGACAACAACGCTCGCAGAAGTGATCACCCAGCCCCAGTCGGGCAGAACCCGGGCCGTGGTGCTCGACTTCCATGACTACGCACAGTCGGTCATCCTGCAGGGCCGCGACGTTCCCTGGCAGCAACCGACGGCATACTCGAACTTCTTCGGGCAGGCCCAGGGACTGCTCAAGCCTGACGTCGCCCTGCTCGACCTGGGCACCCTGTACGCCAATGCCGTGGCCACCAACGACGGCCTGCGGGCGTCCATGTCTGCCCGGTCGCGTACCGGTTTCGCACTCAAGACCCTCTTGGCGAACGAGACCACCGCCGCAATGACGCTGGAGCTGGCCACCGTGGTGTCGCAAACCTCCTCGGCCCCACTGGTGCTCCAGATTCCCTCGCCGATGCTCTGGCTGGCCATCACCCACGAGCTTAGCGGCGCTGGAACCGTGTCTGACCTGACTATCGACGACGCCGAGAACGCGGCGATGCACATAGCCGGCTGGTTGAGACGGCTGTCAACGCTCCCTGTGTCCATGCTCCTGCTCGACGAGCGCTGGACGGGCAACGGCTTCATGCCGCTGGTGGACAGCTCGGTTTACACACCGGTCTCAAACGTCACCCTCAACTACCGCTGGGAGCTCGCGCGGCGCACACAGGAAGGGGTGAACATCCTTGGGTCCTCGGTGTTTGGAGCCCTGGTTCCCCCGGAGTACTGGTTGTCCGATGCCGCGAGCGCGTCCTTGGGCGACTTCCTTTTCGCGCAGATCCCCGCCGATGCCGTGCCGGAGACGGTCTTGTCACAGCTGGCAAAACTGGCCTGAGAGGCGAGAAACGCGGTTCTGCCAATCAAGCCCCCGGATCCAGAAGGAAGTCCCATGAAACGCATCGATGCGCACCGAACCGATCGGAGCGCTTCCTACAAGCATGTATCCCGCTACAAGGCTGCCGTCAAGGACGCGCAGGACATCGCCGACCTGCGAGCCCAATGCACCTTTCGTTGGGACTATGCGAGTCCAGCGGTTCTCAGCGAGATCGAGGAGTATGTCGAAGCCTTGTCCGTGGCCCGGAAGTGAAGATCCGAAAAGGGATGGACAAGGTCGTTCTCACCGCGGCTGAGGCCGTTGTCGACATCCCCCGGGGAGCGACCATCGCCGCCGGTGGCTTCGGGATCTGCGGCATTCCAACAGCCCTGATCGACGCTCTGGTCGAACGTGGGACCGCAGATCTGGAGGTCATCTCCAACAACTGTGGAACCGACGGAGTCGGGCTCGGCAGGCTGCTGGAGAGCAAGCAGATTCGCAGAGTCGTTGCCTCCTATGTCGGGGAGAACAAGGAGTTCGCCCATCAGTACCTGAGCGGTGAGCTCGAGGTTGAGCTCACCCCGCAGGGCACCCTGGCGGAACGGTTGCGGGCCGCTGGAGTCGGCATGCCGGCGTTCTACACCGTGACCGGCATGGGAACCCAGATTGCTGCGGGCGGCCTGCCCTGGCGGTACGGCCCGGACGGCTCGGTCGTCGTCGAGTCCCCGCCTAAGCTCACCGCACAGTTCGACGGTAGGACCTACCTGCTCGAGCGTGCGCTGCCTGCGGACTTCGCTCTCGTGCGCGCCTGGAAGGGCGACCGACATGGCAACCTCGTCTTCCGCAAGGCGGCCCGCAACTTCAACCCGGTCTGCGCGATGGCCGCCAACATCGCCATTGCCGAGGTGGAACACCTGGTCGAGCCCGGCGAGCTTGACCCGGACTCGATCCACCTGCCAGGGGTGTACATCGACCGCGTCGTCCCTCTGACGGCCGCGCAGGCCGTGGACAAGCGGGTCGAGCGGTTGACAACACGACCGCTCGACGGCACGAACGCGGGGGAGTGACCGTGGCACTGAACAGGGAGCAGATGGCAGCCAGGGCCGCCAAGGAGCTGCATGACGGGGACTACGTCAACCTCGGCATCGGCCTGCCAACTCTTGTCCCCGACTATCTCGACGCGGACATCGAGCTGGTGCTCCAGTCTGAGAACGGCATCCTCGGCACCGGGCGCTATCCCTTTGAGGGGCACCAGGACCCGGACCTGATCAACGCCGGCAAGGAGACCGTCACTGTTCTTCCAGGTGCCAGCTTCTTTGACTCCAGCACCAGCTTCGGCATGATCCGCTCCGGCAAAATCGACGTAGCCATCCTGGGCGCTATGCAGGTCTCTGCGACTGGCGACCTCGCCAACTGGACGATTCCCGGCAAGATGATCAAAGGCATGGGCGGCGCGATGGACCTCGTTCACGGCGCGCGAAGGGTCATCATTGTCATGGAGCACGTGGCCAAGAACGGGGACTTCAAGATCGTCAACGAGTGCTCCTTGCCGCTCACCGGGGAGCGCGTCGTTCACCGCATCATCACCGACCTGGCCGTTCTGGATGTCACGGACGAAGGCCTGCGGCTGGTGGAGTGTGCGCCAGGTGTCACCGAAGAGGATGTCCGCGCAGCGACCGAGCCTGGCCTCATCTTCGGCCCGGCATGAACACCGCAGCTTCAACGAGAGAACCGAACATGACGACGCTGCACGACGTCTGGATCATCGGCGGCTACCAAAGCGACTTCGCCCGCAACCTCACCAAGGAGTCGCTGGAGATCAGTGACCTCGTCAAGGAGACGGCTATCGGCACGCTGGCGGCGGCAGGGATATCCACCGATCAGGTCCAGGTCATCCACGTTGCCAACGCGATGGGGGAGCTCTACCTCAAGCAAGGCCATTTGGGTTCCATGGTTGCCAGCGCCTTCCCGGCACTGTCCGGGGTGCCCGCAACCAGGCATGAGGCGGCGTGCGCATCAGGAGGCGTTGCGGTCATGGCCGCAATGGCGGATCTGGAGTCGGGCCGCTACGACGTCGCCCTCGTGCTCGGCGTCGAGATCGAGCGAAACGTGCCAGGAACGGTCGGAGCAGGCTACCTGGGATCGGCTGCCTGGGTCGGACATGAGGGGGTAGGCCAAGACTTCGTATGGCCGTTCACCTTCTCCCAGATCGCCGAAGAGTACGACCGCCGCTACGAACTTGACGACGAGCACCTGCACCGCATCGCCGCCCAGAACTTCACCAACGCCAGGACCAATCCCAAGGCGCAGACTCGCGGTTGGGCGACGCCCCCGGAGTGCTTCAGCGACGACGAAGCCGCCAACCCGCGAGTCGTCGGGCGCGTGCGACGCTACGACTGCAGCCAGGTCACCGACGGCGGGGCGGGCATCGTCCTGGTCTCCGACCGATGGTTGGGCAAGAACGGGGGCTCGGGTCGCGGTCCGGTTGCGCGGATCGCCGGCTGGGGACACCGCAACGCCTCTCTGCACCTGCAAGACAAGCTCGATGCCAGCGCAGACGCCGAGTACGTGTTCCCGCACGTTCGAGATGCGATCTGCGACGCCTTCTCCCGGGCCGGGATCGAGGACGTCTTCCAGCTCGACGGCATCGAGACCCACGACTGCTTCACCATCTCGCAGTACCTGGCAATAGACCACTTCGGGATCACCAAGCCCGGGCGGAGCGCGGACGCAATCGAGGCCGGAATCACCGCACGTCATGGCGCACTACCCATCAATCCCAGCGGTGGCCTCATCGGCGGTGGCCACCCAGTCGGGGCGACCGGAGTACGGATGATGCTCGACGGCTACTTGCAAGTGACCGGGCAGGCGGCTGGATACCAAGTCGAAGGCGCCCGTCGCTTCGCGACGCTGAACTTCGGAGGCAGCACGGCAACCGTCGTCTGCACCGTCATCGAAGCGGGATAGATCGGCAGGGTATCTGCACCGTACGGCAGCGGCAACTAGCCGGTACGACCTTGGTGAGCAGCGTGGGCGGTGTCCAGTTCGGCCTCCGCGTCGCAGGTGGGGATCCGCCGGCCGGGGTGCAGTCCTGTCCCTTTGTATGCCCGGTGGTCGCCCTTTCGGGAGGATCGTGGACCAAGCCCCGGGTAGTCACCGTATGAGTGCCCAGAGACGAAGCCGGGCGCGGCGACGGCGGTTGCGCTGGTCGGGTTTTCTGACCAGATTTCTGACCGAGACGTGGTGAGACTGGTCGGTAAGCCTGGAACCTCCGTGGCAAGTTGGGCACGATCGTGGAGGAGAACCGAGACGAAAACGACGTAGAGGGACGCCTGGCCTGTGGCTCCCTCTGCTCGAAACCCGGCGGTCCCACCTTGTCCGTCAGTCATGTCGATGACGGCCACCGGGCCCGTCGTCGAAACTCATCGCGAGACGGCGGCATCGCCTTGTGTTCCTGGTCATATGTCAGGGGCCGTGCTGCAGCCGATCGCCAAGAGAGACGTGCTGTTCGAGGCCTACGGGCGCTGCCACGTGTCGATCAGGGTGACGTCCGTTTGCCGAAAGTCCCTGAGGTTGCGTGTGGCCAGAGCTGCGCCGTGGGCGCGACAGATGGAGGCGATCTGCCCATCGAACCCGTCGATCGGCAGCCCGATTTGGTCACGGCCTCCAACGACCTCCGCATAATGCGTCGCCGCGCTCGAGTCGAAGGGCAGCACCTGGTCCTCGAAGGCCGCGAACACATCTGACGCAGTGCTGCGCAGGAGTTCCTTGCGGCGCCCGTCCGTCAGTCGGGCTATGCCGTAGAGGATCTCGGCCAGCGTGATCGAGGTTGTGAACAACTCGCTGCCGGTCCGGGCCCGCACCCACTCGATCACGGCCGCAGACGGCGACGGCTTCATCAGTTCGGACACCACGTTGGTGTCGATGATGCTCATGCAGACAGATCTGGTGCACGCACCGGTGTGGACCGTGCAGGGAGATCCAACTCAACTCCGCCGATGCTGGCGAAGCGATCCAACATGGTCGTGAAAAGTCCATTCTTGTCACCGGGCTCACTGACCGCCTCGGCGAGAATGGTGCGGATCTCCGATTCCATCGATCGGCCATGGACCGCTGCGCGCAGACGCAGCCGCTCCTTCACCTGATCGTCTAGGTTTCTGAGTCACCGCTGCCATCGTCCCCACCTCCAGTTGCTAGCAATGCTAGCACTCAGACGCGCGCGTGCGACGGCAGGTCTCGGTTGTCTGATGGCGAGGTCGTGCAGGAGATCATCGGCCTTTGTGAGGGTGTGAGAATGTCGGCTGGGTTGATTTGGCTACCCAGCGTGCTTCATCTAGAACAAGGTGGCGCCTAACAACTGGTCCCTTCATCGGTTAGGTTTGCTCGATCCTGGCTGTCGAATCCTAGGAGTTGAGCAGCGTTGATCGTCCTTCACGCTTGGTGGTCGATCCAGCTTGATCCCAGGGGCGAGCTGACCTTGTGGGCTGAGGACTCCGAGGCGCCAGCGCAGCCACCCGTACGCCGAGGTCGCCGCCCCGCCATACAGGCTCATCCCTTCGCCGTCACTGCGCAGGAGCTGGCAGCCGCGACCGCGCACGAAGGCACTCCTGGGATTCCGGGTATGGCGGTCCTCGCCCTGCCGAACCAGGGCTGGGGCCCGTCTGCCTCAGCAGAGGTGCGCCGAACCCGCGAGGAGACGCAGACCCCTCAGTCCCCGGCCGACGGGCGGTGGGAGGTCCCGACCCTTGCTCTGGACGCTCAGACCGCCCTGGGCTACCTGCTGGCATCCGGCGAGGCCGAGATCGATGTTGAACAACCGATCGCTGGTGGTGACCTGCGAGCGTTGCAGGCACTCGCGGGGTTCGCCGTGGATCTCGTCGGACGCGGTCGGGTGCTCCCCTGCGTGCGAGACACCGGCGAGGGTAGGGCGATGGCGATGTGGTCTGCGGTGGTGACGGGTGCCGACGCCGTGTGGTTGCGCATGTCGGCCACGGGACTGCCTGGCTCCTTCACGGCTGCTTGCCCGGCGGACGTTGACCGAAGTGCGGCCGCGGTGCGTTCGCTGGCCGCGGCGACCGATGCTCTGGTGGACGCCGCGGTGCGCTCACGTCTTGGCCACGCTCCGCGCCGGCGCGCGGCTGCGTCGTTCCGATCAGCACTGATGGACTCCGACCCGTACTTCGCCACCACCCCGGCCGCTTTCGCCGCTTTGGACCAGGCACTCGCCGATTGGCAGCGGGAGGTCACCCAGGTTGGGGCGGTTCGGGCCTGCTTCCGGCTGGTCGAACCGCTGGGAGCGGCTGAGGTGACGGCGGGAGAGGACGCGGTCGACGTCCCGTGGCGGGTGGACTTCGCGTTGCAGTCAACGGAGGAGCCCAGCCTGGTCGTCGACGCCGGTCAGGTGTGGCGGGCCAAGGGGGCGTTGCGCGCGCTGGCCCGTCACGTCGCCGACCCGCAGGAGACCCTGCTTGGTGAGCTGGGCCGTGCGATGCGCCTCTACCCGGACATAGAGAATGCGCTACGCACGGCGAAGCCGTCGTCGCTGACCCTCGACGCCGAGGGCGCGCACCTGTTCCTCTCGGAGGCCGCGCCGATCCTGCTGGCCGCCGGCTTCGGCGTACTACTCCCGGGGTGGTGGACCAACCCCGCCATGCGGCTGGGCGCGAAGCTCTCGGTGTCGACCCCTGCCCAGCCGGGCTCGGCCGAGACCAAAGCAGTTATCGGCCGTGATGGTCTGGTGGACTTCCAATGGGATCTGGCTGTCGGGGAGCACACGCTGAGCGAGCAGGACGTCGCTGACCTCGTCGAGGCCCAGCAGCCGCTGGTGCGGGTGCGCGGTCAGTGGATGTACGTCGACGCAGACCGCCTGGCCAGAGCGCGGGCGTTCCTTGCCAGGAAATCGCTCGGCACGGGCCGGATGAGCGTCGGGGCAGTGCTCGGGACCATCGGGGCGCTGGAGGAAGGACCTGGTGGCCTGCCTGTTGTAGACGTCGAGGCGCAGGGCTGGCTCGCCGATCTCCTGTCTGGCGAGGTTGACGACCGGATCGCGCCGATGACCGCGCCGGAGGGTTTCAAGGGTGAGTTACGCCCATACCAGGAACGTGGTCTGGCCTGGCTGTCGTTCCTGGAGTCGGTCGGTCTGGGCGGCGTCCTCGCGGACGACATGGGTCTGGGCAAGACGGTCCAGCTGCTCGCGCTGATGTGCGGCGAGCTTGCTCAGGACGTGGGTCCCACCCTGCTGGTCTGCCCGATGTCGCTGGTCGGCAACTGGCAGCGGGAGGCGGCCCGTTTCACTCCAGGGCTGCGCGTGCACGTCCACCACGGGGCCGAGCGACCCAAGGGAAAGGCCTTCCATGAGGTGGTGGCGTCCTCCGACCTGGTTGTGACCACCTACGGTCTGGTGATCCGCGACATCGACGCGCTGCGTGCGATGAGCTGGCGGCGAGTCGTCCTCGACGAGGCCCAGGCGGTGAAGAACGCGGCGACTCGAGCGGCGGTGGCGGTGCGGTCGCTGCCGCCGTCGCACCGGTTCGCGGTGACCGGGACCCCTGTTGAGAACCGGTTGGGCGACCTCTGGTCGCTGATGGAGTTCGCCAACCCCGGGCTGCTCGGTCAGCCCTCGGCGTTCAAAGCGCGCTTCGCGACGCCCATCGAGAGGCACGGCGACACCGAGGCCGCGACCCGGCTGAGGTCGCTGACGCAACCGTTCGTGCTGCGACGGCTGAAAACCGACACCTCGATAATCACCGACCTGCCGGCCAAGATCGAGATGGAGGTGGTGTGCTCGCTGACCAGTGAGCAGGCCTCGCTCTACCAGGCCGTCGTCACGGACATGATGGACCGCATCGAGAGCACTGAGGGGATCGAGCGCCGCGGACTGGTCCTGGCGACCATGACCAAGCTCAAGCAGGTCTGCAACCACCCAGCGCAGTTCCTCAAAGACGGCAGTCGCCTGGCAGGACGCTCGGGCAAGCTGGCGCGCGTGGAGGAGACCCTCGAGGAGGTGCTCGCCTCGGGGGAGAAGGCGCTGCTGTTCACGCAGTATGCCGAGTTCGGCGACCTGCTGCGCACTCACCTCGGTGCCCGGTTCGGTCGTGAGGTCGCCTACCTGCACGGGGGGCTGAGCAAGGGACAGCGCGACGCCCTGGTCGCGAGGTTCCAGGACCCTGCCGGGGGTGGGCCGTCCCTGTTCATCCTGTCGCTGAAGGCAGGGGGTACGGGCCTCACACTCACCGCCGCCAACCATGTCATCCACGTCGATCGGTGGTGGAACCCTGCCGTGGAGGATCAGGCCACCGACCGTGCGTTCCGCATTGGGCAAACCCGCTCGGTCCAGGTGCGCAAGCTGGTGTGCGCGGGCACGTTGGAGGAGAAGATCGCGTTGATGATCAGAGACAAGAGGGGCCTGGCGGCCAGCGTCGTGGGCACCGGTGAGGGCTGGCTCACCGAGCTCTCCACCTCCGCCCTGCGTGAGTTGTTCACGCTCGAGGCCGGGTCGGTGGTGGAGTGAGCCCGCCCGGTCGCGGCCGTTCTAGCTGGTCGGGCGGCTTCCCGCCTGCCTCCAAGCCTCGCGCCGTGGACGGCGGACTCGTTGCCCGCAGCGCGCGAGGTGCCATTGGTGAGCACTGGTGGTCACGGCGTTTCCTCGAGGTATTGGAGTCCTTCGCGCTCGGTTCCAGGCTGACCCGGGGCAAGAACTACGCCCGAAGGGGTCAGGTGCTGTCCCTGAAGGTTGCCCCGGGCGTGGTCACGGCGTCGGTGCAGGGTTCCCGAAGGACGCCGTACAAGGTGTCGATCGCCCTGCCGGCCTTCAGCGAGCTGGTGTGGGCCAAGGTCGAGGTAACCCTTGCCGAGCAGGCGATCCACAGTGCCCGACTGCTCGCCGGCGAGATGCCCCACGACCTCGAGGACGTCTTTCTGGCAGCTGGCGCGCCGCTCTTCCCGCAGCGTTCCAAGGACATGGCTCTGAGCTGTTCCTGTCCGGACTGGGAGGTTCCGTGCAAGCACCTCGCGGCCACGTTCTACCTGCTCGCGGAGAGCTTCGACGACGACCCCTTCACTATCCTGTTGTGGCGCGGACGCAACCGAAAAGCCCTCCTGAGTCGGCTTCGTGAGCTGCGCAGCGGCGATACGGCAGATGTTGCGGAGGAACAGGCGGCCCAGCCGGCCGAAGATCCTCGGGTGGGAGCGATGATGGCGCTGGCTGATCTGGCGCTGGCTGATGGCGACTTCTGGACCGGGGCCGCAGCCCAGGTGCTGCCTGTCCAGGCGGAGCTGCCGAAGGATCTGCTGCTACGTCAGCTTCCCGCGCCGGGAGTGCTTCTGGGTGGCCCCACCTTCGTGACGTACCTCGCGCCGTTGTACGCGGTGTTCGGAGAGTCGCGTGATTGACCATCACACCGCCTGGCCGGTAACTGCGGCGCGGTACCCGGCGAGGTGTGCGTTCCGACCAAATCCCTGACCGCAGACCTCTCTGGTGTCCCGCAGCGTCCCAGTGGCCGATATGTTCCGGGACAGTCGAGCGTGATCGAGACAGACCGCCTACCGCGAGACGGCGCTCGCCGGGTTGATCTGGGGGCGGCGCTGGCGCGCGCGACAGGCTTGTGGGAGTCGATCTGAGGGTTCCCCTCACGTTCCATTCTTCTCGCGGGAACCCGCCGCTAGCTCCAGGTGCGATCGGCGGGCGACCAGAAACCTGCTTGACTCGTGCGGGTGGTATCGAACAATCCATCGGTAAACACGAGGATGGATTCGAGGACCTCAGCGAAGTCCGCGGGTAGCCGATCTTCAAGGTGTTGCCGTGCGCGCCAGGCGTGCCACTTCGCTTGCGCTATGGCGGTGTAGCCGTCTAGCGCGGGGCGAAGCGAGCCCATTTCGGCGTTTCGATAGGCGGCGACCTGGTCGATCGCAGCGCGAACGTCGCCAGCGACAATGGGGTGTCGACCGGAGATCAGGTAGAGGTCGGCGAAGTCGCGCCATCGGGTGCTGGTGATGCCACGCTGCGCTGCGGTCACGATCTTCTCGGCCAACACCATCGGGATCGGATAGCCGAGCAACCTGATGCTTCCACCCAAGAGGCGGGGAAACTGCACCGTCTGAGGGTTGGGCCAGATCGGGTCTCCAACATTGACATCGACGTGGAATCGCATTTTTGCGGTCGCCAGATGAGCTCCAAGGGTGACGCGCACGCCGTGGTATTCGTCCTCGTCGCGGATTGCGACGGCTTGGGTGTCGGAGGTGTCGAACCAGAGTCCATCATTCTGGTCATCGGGCAACTTTGTGTCTGCGACGGTGACGATCATCGACTTGATGGTCTCGAGGTCGTTTGTCGTATTGAGTGCGGCGAAGTCGATGTCCGCTGTCGGTCGGCGAAGCTGGTATGCGGCGAGCAGGACACCTCCCTTGAGGACGAAGTCCTGACTGCTCACCGAGGCCGCCAGCCGAAGGAGGAAGCCTTCGAGTGCGTATAGACGCAGGTACTCGTCGTTGGTGCGCCCGAACTTCTTGGCTAGCGCTCGCAGGTCTAGGTACACGCGACCTTCGACCGTGGCACGGGTTGGCGGTGGCGTGCGCCCCGCCGTCACAGCAGGACCTCTAAAGCGTGCAGCAGTACGGGCATCGCCCTGGGAAAGGCTCTGGCGACCGCGATCAGCTGGGCTGGTTGGCCACCACCGCGTAGCCACCTGCGTAGCGCCTCGTTGGCGACCTCCGAGCCGGCCGTGTGCCGCAGACGGTAGGTGTCCACGATGGTCCTTGGGGCGCTGTACAAGCCGATGGTCGTGGTGTCGTCCACCGGAACTGTGGTCCGTCCCATGTCAAATGTCGCTCGGTCGAAGCTGTGCCATCGGATGACCCCTCCAAGCTGCGGATGCCATTTGTCTCGAGGCAGCGCAATGTCGTGCCGGGCGGGTATGGCATCGGTGAGATCGTGTCTAGCCAGAGCTGACAGCAAGCAGATGGTGGCTTCTGGGGCACGTTTTGCCACCTCAAGCAGGTCAAGGTCGGTGAGTTCGGCATCGGCTTTCCTGTAGAGCCCGCGGCCGACCTGCTCAAGCTGTCCGGTGTCGCGCAGGGTGTACAGCCGGTGATGGGTGAGCCCCGCGTCCAGTGCTTGGGTGTAGGTGAACGTCGCGGGAAGCTCTTCCAACGCCGACGTGGTCATACGAGAGATCCTACACAGAAGACACTCATCTGTGTAGGATTTATCGGCCTCTCTTGTCTGACCAGATTTTCTGACCGAGACAGGGGGCGGTTGGGTAGGACCGGAGTCAACTAGTCGGCGCCGAACTTAGGTAAACCTTCACCAAACGATCATCAAACTCCTCGTACCCGGGCGCGAGACTCTGAGACTGCCTGCCACCCGGTCGGGCTCTTAGTGAAAGGCCAGGCCTGCATGTCAGAGCTGTCCCGTCGAAACGTCCTCGTCGGTGCCTTCGGGCTCGTTGGCCTCGCGACGGTCAGTGCCTGCGGGGCCCCGACCGCAAAGTCGACCGCCGCCGAGGCCATCCGCCGCGCCGAGGCGGTGCGCCGCAGCACAGGCCAGCGCCTGGTCACCGCAAAGCTGACGCCACGGGCGACCACGGTCGACCTCGGTGGCCCCGGGGTCAACACTTGGGCCTACGGCGACTCGGTCCCAGGACCGCTGCTTCGGGCCCGCGCCGGCGACCTTCTGCGGGTTCAGGTGGACAACCAGCTACCGGCCACGACGAGCGTGCACTGGCACGGCATCGCCCTGCGCAACGACATGGACGGCGTACCAGGCATGACGCAGGCTCCGATCAAGCGGGGGACAAAGTTC
>JBBRZV010000053.1:0-22547 GCA_038236365.1 Actinomycetales bacterium
CGAAGCCTGCGTTCGTGTCGGACGGGGTAGCCCAGCCCGACTACCGGACGGGGTAGCCCAGCCCGACTACCGGGCGAGGACGCCCCCGCTACCCGCGACCTGGGTAGGCAGCGGTCTCATGAAGAACTGCGAGAACGAAGGCCTTCAGCAGGATCATCACGACGCCAAGGGCGCCGGCCATTCCTTCAACAGGATCATCACGACGCCAAGGGCGCCGGCCATTACGCGGGTATGGACAATCTTCCTGGCCTTATTTCCGTGTCTCCTCGCCAGGCGACGTGTCACGTGATGACGTTGTACCAGGTCTGTCCCTTGAAGTCCGGATACTCATCTTGGAGGGTCACCAACTCCTCGTGCTCGGGTCGTTGGACCAGTTCTTGAGCAGCTGCGATGGACTACTGGGGCGAGCCCACAGAGGCACCTGACTGGCGACAGCCGATGACCGATCGGCTCGACATGCCCGGCGACGGCAAATGGCCGGACGCGGAACATCTCGGACACTACGAGCCGGAGCATCGCACGACTGTGTCAACCGTGGAGCCCACGATGGTCGTGTGGCTTTGATGTCGAGCGGTTCGTGAACCGCCGAGGGTCCGTTCCCGTTGAGCGACTCAAGACGATCCGCTATCGGACGAGGTTCGTCCCACGAAGCGACGCCTTTGCGCAGAGGAACGTCCATCGGGATCGCGGCACCGCTGCCAGGTGGCGCCGGGCAGGATCAATAATCGTGCTTCCGCGTCCGCCAACCCGCTCACCGGGCCGATCCGTACACCACTCTCGTGGATGCCACTTGCGGACTTGGGCGGCATCGCGCAAGTCCGCCTGGGCGTCATGGTGATTCGGGAACATACGAAGGCGCCGGAACGCCAGCGCCGGTCAAGTTGTCGCACTTGACGAATTGATCGGCAATCCGCTCGAGGGGACAACCCGTCACGCTGTACGCGTGCTGCCGCAAAAGGTGAGCGTCATCCTGTCGGCCCGCAGCCGTCGGTACGACCATTAGGCTGGCAAGAGCAGCGCCGGCGAATGCGACGATCAATCGTGCGAGGACTCGGTTCTTCTGCAACCCTTCGGGGTCGCCGTGTCGTAATGCGAGGACCATGATGGCTTCCTTTGAATGGTTCGGGAACCGCCCGGACGGGATCGGCTCCGTTCCGTTCTGACAGCCACCGGTACTACGGCGGTGCCGCAGTGGTATCACGGCGGTAACTCGACTGTTGACGTGGCTCGGCGAGGGGTCGACATTCGACTCATGGGTATTGCGGTGCTTGGTCCGCTCGAAGTCGATGGGACAACTTCGACGCTCGGGCTGCGGGACCGCGTTGTCCTCCAGGCGCTGGCGGTCAGGCCGGGCGTCGTGGTCGGCCGCGATTCGCTGGCTGAGGCCATCTGGGGGGAGAAGCCGCCGGCGTCGGCTGCGAAGATCATCCAAGGCTGCATTGTGCGCCTGCGCAGGCTGCTGGGCGGAGACGCCATCGAGACCACTCCCCACGGCTATCGTCTCCACATTCATGTCGACTACGTCGACCACCTTCGGTTCGAGCAACTCATCGGACGTGCCCGTGAGCTGCTCGCGCTGAGTGAACCAGAGCGGGCCACCTACCTCCTGGGCGAGGCCCTTGGTCTGTGGCGGGGCGAGCCCTTTGGGGAGATCGCCGACTGGGCACCGGGACGAATCGAGCTGGAGCGACTGGTCGAGCTGCGACGCGACGCCGAGGATCTCCGTACGGAGGCGTTGCTGCGCAGCGGGCGGTTCCGCGAGGTGCTTGGGCTGGCTGTTCGCCTGGTCCAGGAGGCGCCGTTCCGCGAGCGGCGATGGGGGCTGCTGGCGCTGGCTCAATATCAGGACGGCCGGCAGCGCGACGCGCTGGAGACGCTGCACCGTGCCCGCTCAATGGTACTGAATGAGCTTGGACTGGATCCCGGTCCTGACCTGAACTCC
Source organism: Actinomycetales bacterium (assembly GCA_038236365.1). GTDB lineage: Bacteria > Actinomycetota > Actinomycetes > Actinomycetales > Dermatophilaceae > UBA4719. The sequence continues at coordinate 1,943 of JBBRZV010000053.1, forward strand.
CTTGAGCAGGCGATCCTTCACCAGGACCCTTCTTTGGCCGTCACAGCTGTGTTGCAGGAAACCAGCCAGGTATGCCCCTACCTCGGACTGTTGGCCTACGACATCCAAGACGCCTCGGCATACTTCGGCCGGGAAGCAGAGATCGCAGCGTGCCTTGAGCGCGTGGACGCCGCAGGAGCCTTGGTCATCGTCGGGCCTTCGGGCAGCGGCAAGTCATCCCTAGCACGGGCAGGCGTCGCCGCTGCGCTTGAGCGCGACGGCCGTAGGGTGCGCGTGATTACGCCCGGGAGCCGGCCGATGGATGCGCTGGCGGGTATGCCGCGCAGCGCAGGCAGTGTCCTTCTGGTCGACCAGTGCGAGGAAGCGCTCGCCGTGGGTGACAGCTCGACTGACCTTGTGGGGTTCTTCGCGGCACTGGCCGACTTCGCTGGATCTGGCCAGCTCATCGTGACAATTCGTGCGGACCGCCTCGGGGAGGTTTCCGTCTATCCCACCTTCGCGCACCTGGTGGAGCGCGGGCTGTACCTACTCGGCCCGATGAACCAGGACCAGCTTCGGCGAGCGATCGAGGGTCCGGCCGAGCAGGCGGGGATGCGTCTGGAACCAGGCCTGGTCGACCTGCTGGTCCGCGAGATAGAAGGGGCACCGGGCGCGCTTCCGCTCCTGTCCCATGTGCTGCGACAGACCTGGACACGACGCGAGGGAGGCACGCTGACGGTGGCTGGATACCGGGCCACCGGTGGAGTCAAGGAGGCGGTCTCCCAGTCAGCCGAGACTCTGTTCCGGGGCCTGACCCAATCCCAGCAGAGCATGCTGCGTGACCTCATGCTGCGCCTTGTCACCCCCGACGCCTCGGGCGATCCGGTCCGCACGGGGGCGTCCCGCCGCTCCCTGCCCGCTGACGATGAGCACGACATGCTCATCGAGAGACTGGTCAAGGCGCGGCTGCTCAGCAGCGACGGCGAATCTGTCGAGATCGCCCACGAGTCGCTCGCCGTCGCCTGGCCGCGGCTGCAGTCCTGGCTCGACGACGACGTCGAGGGCCTGAGGATGATGCGGCACCTCTCGGTGGCCGCCATCAGCTGGGACGAGCTCGGGCGGCCCGACAGCGAGCTGTACCGGGGAGTGCGCCAGGCCGGCGCGGAGCAATGGCGCACCACCAGGGACCCCCTGCTCGCGGGGACCGAACGCGACTTCCTCGATGCGTCGGCGGTGCTCGCCGAAGCGACGGCACGCGCCACCGAGCAGCAGGTCCGCGACGAGCGCCGCCTGAACAGGCGCCTTCGGGCAGGACTTGCCGCCGTGGCATCGATCTCCGTGATCGCGCTCGTCGCCGGTGTCCTTGCCGTGACCGCAGCGGGCCGCGCGGAGCGTCAGAGCGTGGCTGCCGACGCACGCCTGCTGGGGTCGGAGGCCCTGCGCAACCCGGAAATCGACCGCGCACTTCTGCTCGCGGTCGCCGCGACCAAGCTCGATGACACGCCGGACACGCGGAGCAACCTGACGTCCGTGCTGGACCGCGCACCCCAGCTGATCGATACCGCACGAGCCGGCAGCATGTTCTCGATCGCGATGCGCCCGGACGGGCAGGTCCTGGCCACGGGCGGTGTCCTGAGCGGGGTGAGCATCGTCAACCCCGCCACCTTGACCGAGGTCACGCGCAACTTCGACGTGCCGGTGCGCAGGGTTCAGTTCAGCCCGGACGGCAGCCAGCTTGTCGCTGCCGTCAACCCCTGGACGCCCATCGGGGTCCGCCGGATCGACCCGATCCCGCTGCGTCTGCTCGACCCCGACACCGCCGCACTCTCGAAGGTGCAGCTTGGCGGAGTTCCCGCCGGACGAGTCGTGCACAACTCGTTCCTGTTCAGCACCAACGGCCGCTGGCTCGCGGCCGCCTTCATCCACCCCACCCAGGCGGACACTAACAGCACAATCCGGGTATGGGATACCCGGGACTTTGCGCGACCCGTCGCGGCATTCACCATGCCGTTCCTCGCGGAGAATATCGCGGTGAGCAACGACGGGACACGAGCGTATGTTGCCGCAACGGACGACCGTGTCCACGCCCTGGACCTCGCTCGTCACAGCGAAGTTCGGTCTGCTCCAATCAGCGACCCCTATCTGGTCGCGCTGACCCCCGACGGCACGAGCCTCGCCGTGAACCGTGGCAACACGATCACTCTGCTCGACCCCCAGCAGCTCTCAGTCAAGAGGGTCATCGAGGAAGACGGGCCTATAGGCGGCGACCTCGCCTTCTCCGCGAAGGGGGACAAGATCGGCTACGGCGTCGACGGCATGCTCGTGGTGCGGGCGCTGTCAGACCCCGACGCGGCCGGCGTCCGGTTCCCCACCGGGGACAAGCTCGCCCCGACCGCGATCGCATTCAGTACCGACGGGCGCACGGTCTACACCACGAGGGACGACGGCCTGCTCCTGACGTTTGACACGCTCGGAGATCGCCGGTTCATCCACTCGCTGCCGCACTCGACCCAGCCCGACCCCGCCCAGATCTACGCCGCGCGCGTCTCGCCGGACGGCCGCACCGTCGCCTACGTCTTGGACCGCAAAGAGTCGTTGGCGGTCCAGTTCCTCGACGTGCACTCGGGTGCGTGGACCCGACCGACTTCCTTCATCAGCGCGACGGGCTACTACATCGACTACGCCTGGCGCCCCGACAGCACCGAGTTTGCGGTCGCCCAGCCCGACTACACAGTGCGCCGCTTCGATCGCAGTACCGGCAAGCTCACCGCCGAGCAGCGGGTACCGACAGTGCACGGAGTCCTCAACGGAGTGGGGTTCAGCGGCGATGGGTCGCGACTGCTGGTGGGCACCGCTGGCGGATGGGTGGACACCTTCGACACCGTGTCCGGACGGCCAGTCGGCAAACCCATTCTGGTGATGGCCAAGGTCCCCGTCCCCGCTATCGGGGTCAACCGCGACGGCAGCCGTGCGCTGACCTCCGTCGGTGGCAGAGTTCAGCTCCTCGACCTGTCTGCGGGCACGGTCCTGCGCACGAAAGACATCGGCTTCCAGGCGGGCTCGTTTGCCTGGTCGCGTGACATGAAAACAGTCGCGGTCAGCGGCATCTACAGCACAACGGACGGCTCCGGAAGGGTCGCCCTGCTCAACCCGGCGACGTTGGAGACCAGATCGCTGTCGAGCGGTCCGCAGACCGCCGGGGGCTCATTCGTCGCCTACTCCAACGACGGCGAGCGATTCGTGACGGCGTCGGCGGGCAGGGTGAGTCTGTGGGAAGCGGACACGGCCCACCTGCTGGGCTCGTTGAGCGTCGAGGGCGCAGACGGCGCGGGCTTCCAGGCGAACAACGACGATGTGCTCATCGCCTCCACCGTCCCGGGGGTATCGGTCTGGGACCCGCGGCCACAGGCAGCGGTCGAGGCTGCCTGCCGGTTGGCGGGGCGCGACCTCACCAAGCAGGAGTGGGAGACGTACCTCCCGAACCGTGCCTACTCCTCGGTGTGCCAGCGCTGAAGGGTCTTCGTCTCCGATTCCGAGCTGACCGACGCCCGGCCACGGCTTCTGCAACGGTCGGTAGTCGCACGCGATCGCCGGTAGACGAACCCTCTGCAGAGACCAAGCAGGTCGGCGGGCGTGGATCTCTGCGGGCGTCCCGCAAGACCCGTCCGGGGACGGTCCCGGGACCGGGGTGTCATACGCGAAGTCGGAGATTACTACGTTGCTCGCCTCGGCGAAGCGGGGCTGGTCCGACAAGGTAGCCAACCGAGCCAAGTCTTCCTTGCGTCTCGACATCGGTGCCACGCCATAATGCGATCGCAGGTGCGTCTCTCTGGGCTGTTAGACGCTCCTTGTATCGGGTGCCACGGGATTCGTGGCACCCGCGCAACGCGCTGTCATCGGCATAGTCCTGCAGTTCCCACGGTCCCGGTAGCGGAGCCCACTACCGGGATGACGAAGACAGTGTTCGGGCCAGGTCTGCGCGGCCTCCGCACGTGCCCGTGGAGCGATCTACGGGGATACCGTGACGTGGCGTAACAGTCGCCCATGGGCGCTATCGACGCCGCCCGCTGGGCGCAACCCCTGAAGGCTCCCAGTGTTGGCGAACGGCTCCAGCCGCGATCGCTACTCCGGCTCGTGCGGACTCATTGCGGACTGGGAAGGATCTGCGGCTCGCGCCGGATACTGAAACGAAGGGATCATGCAACGGGATGACCTGCGTCAACCTCGTGCCGGCCTCCTCGGTCTCGAGGCGGTGACCTGTGGATCCCACGTCCTTGACTCACCATCCACACGGCACGAGTTCAGGGACAAATCCCGAAGACATGAGGCCGGCCGCAAGCCTCTGAACAGCGCAAACGTCCCAGCAAGGACTCCTGGTGGGCCCGTCGGGCTCGAACCGACGACCTACGGATTAAAAGAACTGCCGATACCCGCTCAGGATGTTGGCGATCCGCCGTTTCGTGCGTGGTTGGTTGACGCTGGCTGACACTGTTGAACAGCGTTTCTCACTCTTGTGTGCCATAAAGGTGCCATCGACCGCCAGTCTGGCCGTTCTGCTGTGGTGCGCCCAGAGGCTTCGCCGGCACTGAGCCACTACGCAGCGGCCGGCGGGCTGGGTCACATTCTCGCAGAGGCGAGGGCGCGCACGCCTGGACTCTTCGACGACCGGACGAACGCACAACCGGCGACATCATCGGTTGGGCCGTGTACGACGGCCAGCAGGACGCCGCTTGCGATGCGGTAAGGCTGGGTCTCCACGAGTGCTCCAAAGGCGCGGCGCAGTCGCGATATCTCCGCTCGTACCGTGACCACATGGGCAGTATCGCTGTAGAGGCTGCAGCTCAGCTGCTCGGCATTAAGCCCTGTCGGTCCGGCTGAGTGCAGCAGGAGCAGGATCTCGGCATGTCGGGTGGTCAGCGTGCTGCGCCACGGCTCCCCCCCGGCGCTCACCTCCAGGGTGGGCGCCTGGGTGAGGTTGAGCTCTGCCGTGATCGACTGGGCGGTCCCTGACGGACGGATGAGCCATCCGTCCGCGAGGGGTTCGGGCAGGCACAGGCCGAGCCCCGGGACGGCGAGCGGGCGGTCGGCGCGAGGCGCGGCGATCCGCTCGCGAACGGCGATCCCGGAGTTGTGCGCGACCCAGCCGTTGTCGTCAACCAGCAGCATCGGTCCGGTCAGGGTTGCAGTCAGCGGAGCGGCCGCCCGGCGAAGCCGCTCGAGCCTGTCCTCGTGGTGGCGCCGGAGCTGCGACTCAGCAAGTCGGACCCCCGTCTCTACCAGGGCACTGATCGCAGGGTGCAGCGTGAGCGCTGGCCCGCTGACGTCGACGACGCCTATCAGATCGCCTGTGCGTGGGTCGTGGATCGGTGACGCGGTGCAGTACCAGGGGTGCTGGTTCTGCTCGAAGTGCTCTGCGGAGAACAGCTGGACGGGGGCGGCTTCGGCCAGTGCCGTGCCGATGGCGTTGGTCCCGACCATCGACTCGGTCCACAGCGCGCCTTCCATCAGCCCGATGGTGTCGGCGCGACGACGGACCGACGAGGAACCTTCGCGCCACAAGATGACCCCGTCTGCGTCGGTGACCACCATCAGGAAGTGGGAGGCCTCGGCAACCGAGGAGACTACCTGCTTCAGCTCATCGATCACGTCGCTCAGGGGTGACTCTCGTCGTCGGCGTTCGACCTCGTCTATCGCCAGAGGGTCGCGGGTGCTGATCCCGGACGTCTTGAGCCCGAGCCCGAGGACACGCGTCCACGAGCGGGCGACCAGATCTCGGGGCCGCATCGATGAACGGCTTCCCCCCATGATCGCGTCGTGCATCCGCAGCAGCTCGCGGGCATGCGTCGACAGATCGGTGCCAGGTCGGATCGCGCTGTAGCTGATCCCGATCACCGTCTCTCGTCATTGAGGGCCGTGCTGAGGATCGACACAAGGCATGGCCAGCGCCACAGCTGCTGGGACGGCGTGCGATCACGCGACGCGGGCCTGGGTGACGCAAAACCGGTGCGATCCTGGTCGAACCATACGCGCATAGTGTCCTGAGTCACACCAGCATGCCCACCAGGGAGGGTTCGGGACCGGGTCGTTGCCGGTTGCCCAGGCGTGAAGGAGCTCCTCAGCCAGCTGAGTGTTCCAGCCCCGGCACAGACTCGCTCGCCTGTGCGTGCAGGCGACCCGCCCGGTACGACGAACGCACCAAGGGCCCGGACATCACGCCAAGGTATCCGATCGCTTTCGCGGTGTCGGCCAGCTCGACGAACTCTTCGGGCCTAGCCCAGCGCTCCACCGGATGGTGACGCGGGCTGGGCCGCAGGTACTGGGTGATGGTGATCAGCTGGCAGCCTGCGTCGTGCAGGTCGCGCAAGGCTTGCACCGCCTCGCCCATCTCCTCACCGAGCCCGAGGATCAGGTTCGACTTGGTCACCAGCCCGGTCTGGCGGGCCGCGGTGATCACGCCCAGGGATCGCTGGTAGCTGAACCCCGGGCGGACCCGACGAAAGATCCGGGGCACCGTTTCCACATTGTGTGCCAGCACCTCCGGGCGTGTCTCGAACACCGCGTCGAGCTGGGCTGGCACCCCGTTGAAGTCGGGGATCAGCAGCTCGACGCCGGTGCCCGGGCTGAGCTCCCGGATCTGGCGCACGGTCTCGGCATAGAGCCAAGAACCACCGTCGGGCAGATCGTCGCGGGCGACACCGGTGACGGTCGCATAGCGAAGACCCATCTTTGCGACACTCTCGGCGACGCGCCGCGGCTCGTCCCGATCGAGGTCCGCAGGTTTGCCTGTGTCGATCTGGCAGAAGTCGCAGCGCCGGGTGCATTGGTCGCCGCCGATCAGGAAGGTCGCCTCCCGGTCCTCCCAGCACTCGAAGATGTTGGGACAGCAGGCGCTCTGGCAGACGGTGTGCAGGTCCTCTGCGGCGACAAGCTCGGACACTTCACGGTATTGCGGGCCCATCTTGATCCGGGTTCTGATCCACGGCGGTTTGGATTCGATCGGCGACTGCGCGTTACGGACCTCGACCCGAAGGAGTCGGCGGCCTTGCGGAGGGACGGTCATGGCGAGGCTCCTGGGGCGTTGACGGGGCTGGGTGACGGTATCCACCCTCTGTGACCGGTGCCGAAGTCGGCCACAGTTGCACGGGATTGCATAGCGCCATCACCAAGATCTCACCAAGGTCCTGGCGAGATGCAACTCCCTGCAACCCTCGCATCCGGTTGTCCCGCTCACCTATACATGAGCAACGGCTTGGGCCACCCGGACCCGAAACGCAGCAGGAGGTGAACGATGACTCAGAGGCCATCGCAGCGCCCCGATCTGGTCCCGGTGGTTGAGGGCAGCGCTATCGGCATCATCGCGAACCCCATGTCAGGGCGGGATATTCGACGGCTCACCTCGCAGGCCTCGGTGTTCCCCAACACCGAGAAGGCGAGCATGGTCCTGCGGATCCTTCGCACCGTGGGGACCCTCGGGGTCGAGCGCGTGCAGCTGTCAACCGATACCTTCGGCATCGCCGCCGGCGTGCTTCGCGAGATCAGCCGAATGTCCGGTGCACGGTCGACTGCTCATATCCGCTGGCCGAAGGTTGACTTCCTGACCCTGGAGGCGCCCACCGGTACCGCGGCCGACACCACCGCCTTCGCTCAGATGATGGCGGGTCAGTGCTCCGCGGCCGTGGTCCTGCTTGGAGGCGACGGGACGATGCGCGCTGCGGCACCAGGGCTCGGGGATACCCCGATGCTGGCGCTCAGCACTGGCACCAACAACGCGTTCCCGGTGATGATCGAAGCCACGGTGGCGGGGATGGCGCTGGGGATGATCGCCACCGGGGCGGCATCGGCACCCACCGCTCACGCGAAGATGCTGCACGTCGAGGTGACCAGGGCCGACGGCAGCGTGCGGCACGAGGTGGCATTGGTTGACGTGTGCGTCAGCACCTTGAGTGTGATCGGTTCGCGGGCACTGTGGAAGGCGGACTCGCTTCGTGAGCTGTACTGCACCTTCGCAGAGCCGCACGCCATCGGCCTGACCTCGATCGCGGGCCGGCTCAGGCCAACGGGGCGCCATGAATCGCGTGGGGTGGCCGTGCGACTCGATGATCCCTGCGTCGCCGCGCACACCGTCCTGGCTCCGATCGCCCCCGGACTGCTGGAGTCGGTGGGTGTGCTCGCTGCCACCGAGCTCACGCTGAATGCGCCCCATCGGGTCGAGCTGGATCGGGGGACCATCGCCCTCGATGGTGAGCGAGAGCTGGAGTTCGGCCCCGGCGACACCATCACCGTCACTCTCGCCCAAGACGGCCCCTGCGTGATCGATGTGCCCGTTGTGCTCGCCGCCTGCGCAGGAGCGTGGCCTGCCACCTGAGTCTTCCCTTGACCGATGTCTTCCGATGACCGACCACAGATCGTCAGCCACTGGCTGAACCTTGAGAATCAAAGGAGTTCTGATGACGCAAACCCTGCCCACTCTCGCCACTCTCGGTGTGGATGCGCCCGACCCTTCGGCGCTGAGCGGTGTCCAGCTGCTCGACGTCTACCGGACGATGCGGACGATCCGGGCATTCGAAGAACGGTTGCACAGGGAGTTTGCCACCGGCGAGATTCCCGGATTCGTCCACCTGTACGCCGGTGAAGAGGCGTCGGCCACAGGGGTGTGCGCCCACCTCGAAACGGGCCTGGACACCATCGCCTCCAACCACCGTGGGCACGGACACATGATCGCCCACGGCGTTGACGTCAAGGCGATGATGGCCGAGATCTATGGCAAGTCAACCGGCTTGTGCCATGGCAAGGGTGGCTCCATGCACATCGCTGACCTTTCCAAGGGCTTTCTCGGCGCGAACGGGATCGTCGGCGGCGGACCGCCCCTCATCTGCGGGACCGCGCTCGCCCACAAGATCAAGGGCGACGGCGGTGTCGGGGTGGCCTTCTTCGGTGACGGAGCCTCCAACGAGGGGGCCGTGATGGAGGCGCTGAACCTGGCCTCGGTGTGGAACCTGCCCGCTGTCTTCGTCGTGGAGAACAACGGCTACGGGGAGGCAGCCGCGGCGACCTGGTCGGTGTCGGCGGACAACGTCGCCGATCGCGCGGCCGGGTTCGGCATGCCGGGTGTCATTGTCGACGGCACTGACTTCTTCGCCGTCTACGAAGCAGCCGGCGAGGCGATCAGACGCGCTCGTGAGGGTGGCGGCCCCACTCTCCTGGAGGTGAAGTTCACCCGCTTCTACGGCCACTTCGAGGGCGACCAGCAGACCTATCGCGGCAAGAACGAAGTCAGGAACGCCAAGGCGAACCTGGACTGCCTCAAGCATTTCCGTCAGAGGGTCACCGAGTCGGGCCTCCTCACCGAGGCGCAGCTCGCGGAGGTCGACAACCAGGCGAAGCAACTGATCGAGGAGGCGGTGACGGAGGCGAAGGCAGCCCCGGTCCCCGACCCCAAGGAACTGCTCACTGACGTCTACGTCACGTACTGACCCGAGCTGGATTCGAGAAGGAGACTGTCATGGCAACCAGAAAGATCAGTTACCGCGAGGCCATCAACGAGGCCCTGACGCAGGAGATGGAGCGTGACTCCAATGTCATCCTGATAGGCACCGACATCGCCGGCGGCGCCGGGGGAACGGGCAAGGACGATGCCTGGGGCGGGGTTCTCGGCGTCACCAAGGGCCTCTACGGCAAGTTCCCAGGACGGGTGCTGGACACGCCCATCAGCGAGTCTGGCTACATGGGCGCCGCAGTCGGCGCTGCCACCCAAGGCCTGCGGCCGGTGGCCGAGCTGATGTTCATCGACTTCGCCGGCGTGTGTCTGGACTCGATGCTGAACCAGGCCGCCAAGTTCCGGTACATGTTCGGTGGTACGGCGGTCACCCCGCTGACCGTTCGTGCGATGTACGGCGCCGGCCTTCGGGCCGGAGCCCAGCACTCGCAGGCCCTCTACCCGATGTTCACCCACTTCCCAGGACTCAAGGTCGTGGTTCCGTCCAGCCCGTATGAGGCCAAGGGGCTGCTGGCCCAGTCGATCCGTGACGACGACCCGGTGCTCTTCTTCGAGCACAAGCTGATGTACGAGGTCACCGGTGAGGTTCCGGAGGAGAGCTACACGATCCCCTTCGGCAAGGCTCACGTGGTGCGAGAGGGCGGCGACGTCACCATCGTGGCGATCGGGCGGATGGTCTCGCTGGCCGAGCTTGCCGCCACCGAGCTACAGGCTTCCGGCATCAGTGCCGAGGTCATCGACCCGCGCACGCTCAGCCCTCTGGACCTGGACGCTATCCTCGGATCGGTGCACAAGACCGGCCGGCTCGTAGTCGTGGACGAGGCGAGCCCGCGCTGCAACCTCGCCACCGACATCTCCGCCCAGGTCGTCTCCGAGGCGTTCGGAGATCTGTTGGCGCCGGTCAAGATGGTCAGCCCGCCGCATGTTCCGGTTCCGTTCGCGGCTTCGCTCGAGGACCTCTACATGCCCTCAACCCAGGACATCGTCAACGCAGTCAAGACCGTAACCGAATGGAGCAGGTGAAGTCGCCATGGCTAACGACAAGATTCAACGGGTGACCATGCCCAAGTGGGGCCTGTCCATGACGTCGGGCGAAGTCACCGAATGGCTTGTGGCGGTCGGTGACGAGCTCGAGGAGGGCCAGGACGTCGCTGAGATCGCCACCGACAAGATCGAGGGTCCGCTCGAGTCGACGTGGTCCGGGGTTGTCCGGGCGCTGGTGGTCGAGGTCAACGATGACGTCCTGGTCGGCGGCCTGATCGCGGTCGTTGCTCCGGCCGAGGTGCCCCAGGAAGAGATCGACGCCGTGGTCGCGGAGGCGAGAGAACAGCTCGCCTCCGGGGCCATGGAAGATCAGACCAGCTCGACATGAGCACGACCTCTGGTCAGACGCGGACAGGGGAGGCGGCGTCCGGGGTGCCGGCTATCGCCGAGAACACCTTTGACGTCGTCATCCTGGGCGGTGGCAGTGGCGGCTACGCCTGCGCACTGCGTGCCGCCGAGCTGGGCCTGTCCGTGGCCCTGGTCGAGAAGGGCAAGCTGGGCGGCACCTGCCTGCACATGGGGTGTATCCCGACCAAGGCGCTGCTGCACGCGGCCGAGGTCGCCGACACCGCCCGCGAAGGCATGCAGTTCGGCGTCAAGACCACCTTCGAGTCGGTCGACATGAGCGGCGTCAACGCCTACAAGGACGGCGTCGTCGGACGCCTCTACAAGGGCCTGCAGGGCCTGGTGAAGTCCAAGAGCATCGAGTATGTCCAGGGCGAGGGCAGGCTCGTCGCCAAGGACACCGTCGAGGTCGACGGGCGCCGGCTGGGCGGGGCAAACATCGTCCTGGCCACCGGCTCCTACGCCAAGTCCCTGCCCGGCCTGGGCATCGGCGGGCGGATCATGACCAGCGAGCAGGCGCTCTTCCTCGACTTCGTACCCCCCAGGGTCGTGGTCCTGGGGGGCGGGGTCATCGGCGTCGAGTTCGCTTCCGTCTTCACGTCGTTCGGCTCCGAGGTGACGATCATCGAGGCTCTCCCCCGCCTGGTGGCGGCCGAGGACGCCGCAGTCTCCAAGCAGCTCGAACGGTCCTTCCGCAAGCGCAAGATCAGGGTCAAGACGAAGGTCAAGTTCTCCGGGGTCACCCAGACCGGTGACGTGGTGAGCGTGGCCCTGGAGTCCGGGGAGACCATCGAGGCCGACCTGCTTCTGGTGGCGGTCGGGCGCGGACCGGTCACCGCCGGGCTGGGCTACGAAGAGGCCGGCGTCACGCTCAACCGCGGCTTCGTCCTGGCCGACGAGCGATGCCAGACGAACGTCGATGGCGTCTATGCCGTCGGTGACATCGTGCCGGGGCTCCAGCTGGCTCACCGGGGCTTCGCCCAGGGCATCTTCGTCGCCGAGCAGATCGCCGGCCTCGACCCGCAGGTGATCGACGAGATGGGCATTCCGCGGGTCACCTACTGCGACCCCGAGATCGCCTCGATCGGCTACACCGAGGCCCAGGCCAAGGAGAAGTTCGGCGAGATCGAGACGTATGAGTACAACCTTGGCGGCAACGGCAAGAGCCAGATCCTGCAGACCACAGGCTTCGTCAAGCTGGTCCGCCGGAAAGACGGCCCGGTCGTCGGTGTCCACATGATCGGCTCGCGGATGGCTGAGCAGGTCGGTGAAGCGCAGCTGATCTACAACTGGGAGGCACTTCCCAGTGACGTGGCTCAGCTGATCCACGCCCACCCGACCCAGAACGAGGCCCTGGGCGAGGCCCACCTTGCCCTGGCCGGCAAACCCCTTCACGCCCATTCCTGATGGCATCCACCAAGGAGACCTGAGCTCATGTCCGAACGCGCGGCACATGTCACACCACTGGTTCGAAAGCTGGCCAGCGACAACAACATCGACATCACCGTGATCAAGGGCACCGACGGCAGCGCCCAGATCCGCAAGCAGGACGTTCTCGATGCGGTGGCCGCAGCCAAGACTCCGGCACCCGCTGTCGTTGCCGACCGGGCGCGAGCGGGGGCACCTGGACCTGCCACCTTGCCGGACGGGTCTGGCGTCTCGACCAAGCGCGGCACCACGAAGAAGATGAGTCGGCTGCGCAAGGTCATTGCCGCGCGGATGGTCGAGTCTTTGCAGGTCTCCGCGCAGCTCACGACCGTGGTGGAGGTGGACGTCACCACGACTGCGGGGCTGCGCAAGCGGGCCAAGGGTGACTTCGAGACCCGTGAGGGCGTCAAGCTCAGCTTCCTGCCATTCCTGGCGCTCGCTGCGATCGAGGCCCTCAAGGCCCACCCCAGCGTCAACTCCAGTCTCGACGGCGACAAGATCACCTACCACGACTTCGAGAATCTCGGTGTGGCCGTCGACACCGAACGCGGGCTGCTCGTGCCCGTGATCAACAACGCCGGAGAGCGCGACCTGGCCGACCTGGCCCGCAAGATCGCCGACCTGGCTGAGCGGACCCGCACGAACATGATCTCCCCCGATGAGCTCGCCGGTAGCACCTTCACCCTGACCAACACCGGTAGCCGCGGCGCCCTGTTCGACACCCCGATCATCAACCAGCCGAATGTGGCCATCCTCGCCACCGGCGCCATCGTCGAGCGCCCAGCCGTGGTCAGAGACGATGACGGCGTCAAGAGCATCGCGATCCGCTCGATGCTCTACCTGGCGCTGTCCTACGACCACCGAGTCGTTGACGGCTCGGACGCCGCACGCTTCCTGACCACCATGAAGACCCGCCTTGAGGCGGGTGCCTTCGAAACCTCCCTGGGTCTGTGACGTGCGCATCGAACACCTGGGCTTCGCGCCGGACTTCGTCGACTACATGGCTGCCTGGGGCCGCCAGCGGGAGGTTCATGCCGCTGTGCTGACCGGTGACCAGCCGGACACCGTTCTCCTGCTCGAGCACCAGGCTGTCTACACCGCGGGCAAGCGGACCGAGCCGCACGAACGCCCCTTCGACGGCACACCGGTCATCGACGTCGATCGTGGCGGCAAGATCACCTGGCACGGGCCCGGCCAGCTGGTGGGCTACCCCATCGTCCGGCTCGCCAGCCCCGTCGACCGCATCACCCACGTGCGCCGCCTCGAGGAGATGATGATCCGGGTCTGCGGCGACCTCGGAGTCATGGCCGGGCGCATCGACGGTCGCAGCGGGGTGTGGATCCGGGCCGATCAGTCCGGGCCCGACCGCAAGATCGGCGCCATCGGCATCCGAGTGAGCCAGAACGCCACGATGCACGGGTTCGCGCTCAACTGCTGCTGTGACCTGTCCTGGGCCCAGGTCATCGTGCCGTGCGGCATCGCCGATGCCGGCGTTACCTCGCTCAGCAAAGAACTGGGGCGAGACGTCTCGGTTCAGGAGGTGCTCCCCTACGCAGAGAAGCACCTGAGCGACATCCTGGGCTGATCGACGCGGCGTGCGACTGCGCACGAGCATGGCGGCGACTTGGCGTGTTCCACTCGTGACGTGCCATAAATGTGCCATTGCCCCTCTGCTCAGGGACTGTTCTGGATGGTTTGAGGCGGACCCCATGTCCGCTGACCTGCACGAACACCCGGTGAGCCGGATCTGGCCCGAACTGACGACCTACGGATTGAAAGGTCGTTGTCTTGATTGCTGGCGATCGTTGATAGTCGTGTAAAGCGTTGGTATTGCTCACGTAGCGTCGTTGGGGATAACGGGTGATTGGGTGCCGTCACCGGTCTTTTTGTGTACTGGTTGTGTACTGGACCCAGCAAGGCAGCATCACATGACAACGGACCGCGCCCCGTTTGTCCGGCTCCACCGTTACGCAAGGCGAACGATGATGTCCGCCACCCTGAGACGACACCGACCAGCCTCGCGCTCGTTGTTCGAGGTTGGTATTCCGGGGTGCGCCATCTTGGTACCAGCGGCTGCGCGAATTTGGTACCGCGAGGTGCGCCATCTTGGTAGTCTGATCTGATGGTTGAATTTGCCGACTACCGACCCCGACTTGTCGATAGGCACCTGGGTGACCTGTTCGCCGAGTTTCCCGCGGTGATGATCAACGGCGCACGGGCTACGGGTAAGACGACGACCGCACGCCAACATGTGTCCGCGGTGCTTTCGCTTGACATCCCCGGGGTAGCGGCGTCGATGCGGGCGGACCCTGATGCGGCGCTGCGGCGTGCGGGACGGCCCCTTCTTCTGGACGAGTGGCAGGAAGTCCCGGAGGTCCTCGGTGCTGTTAAACGAGCTGTGGATCGCGACTCTCGCCCTGGACAGTTCTTGCTCACCGGCAGCGTGCGTGCCGAGCTGAGCAATGAGATGTGGGCTGGCACCGGACGAATTGTGCGGTTGTCGATGTACGGGATCACCGAACGCGAGGTGCTCGAGGCCGAGCTCACAGCGCGGCCCTCGTTCCTGACGCGCTTGGCGGACGCCGGTGACGTCAGGTCGCGAGGCGAGGACGTCGACGCCCTCTTCCCGCTGCCCGCGGAGGTCCCGAACATCGACGGGTACGTCGCCTTGGCGCTGCGTGGGGCCTTCCCTGAGTTGGCGTACCGCGACCGCACACCCCAGAGTCGCCAAACGTGGTTGTCCAGCTACCTGGACGACTTACTTACCCGCGACGCCGCCACCGTGCAGGAACGCAAAGACCCTGTCCGGTTGCGCCGATACTTCGAAACGGTCTGTCTGCACGTGGCCGGCATGCCCACGGACCTGTCGCTGTACCAGGAGGCGGGAGTGAACGCGAAGACCGCGGCCAGCTACGACCGGCTGCTGGAGAGTCTTTACGTCGTCGAGCAGGTGCCTGCTTGGTCGAACAACCGGCTCAAGTCCCTTGTGCAAGCCAGAAAGCGTTACGTGGTCGACCCGGCCCTGGCTGCCGCGGCCACCCGCATGACTCCCGATGCAGTTCTGCGCGACGTGGACATGCTGGGGCGGATCTTCGACGCCTTCGGGTTGGCCCAGCTGCGACCCGAGGCAGCCGTGATGTTTCCGAAGCCTCAGATCAGGCACTTGCGCACCCGCGCCGGGCGCCAGGAGGTCGACCTCGTGATCGAACTGTCGCCGGGCCGGGTCGTGGGCCTGGAGTTCAAAGCGGGTGCTGCACCGGATGCGCGAGACGCTCGGCATCTGCACTGGCTCGCCGACGAGATCGGGACCGACTTCGCAGCCGGCGCGGTAGTCCACAGCGGAAGCCAGGTATACGAGTTAGCTGAGCGGGTCTGGGCTATTCCGATGTGTGCACTCTGGGGCTGAACGCGCAGAACGTAGACCTTCCTACGGGTGCCGGGGCTGGCCGCAGCACCCAAGGAAATCGGCTTCGGACGGCCTAACGGACACCGCCCCCGCAGCACTACCGCTGGCCTGCGGCATCACCTGGGGCCGTTCCCCATGCGGCGCTCGTGCCGGCGGGATGTCGGCGAGTAAATCCTTCCGCTCATGCTCCCCTCTGTGTCAAGAGGGCTCCGTTCCCGCCTGTCAATGGTGCGCCGGTCCTCGCCGGCGTCAAGCACTGCGCTTGACTCCGGCTGCGGTTCGGCGCTGTGACAGGGCGTTGGGAACTGGTTGATGAAGGTCTTTGGAAGCGTTGTTGTGCGCCTTGACGTGACACGCCGAGTTGGGCGCCGATGGCCGACCAGGATGCTCCGCTTTGGCAGGATCTGGTGACGGTGGCGGCCAGGATGGCCTCGGCGGCGTTGGCCTGTTGGGGGGCGCCTGCAACCCAGCCCAGGACGTCGAACGCCGCACTGGCTGGTTGCGGGACCGGGGTTTGGCCCTTACCCAGGGTCGAGCGGGCTGCGTTGCAGGACGCACACAGTGCCAGGTCGCCGAGCTGGACGCTCGCGGTCAGCGTGCACTGTGTTGAGACAGACGACCAGGCCCTTGACGCGAAGATTCCTTCGTGGCGGGGGCCCGCGCGTTACCCTGCGGGCTCGCGGGTGACTTGGTAGACCATGTGGCGTAGTTGTTCGATGGCGCGGTGTTTAGTTTTGTCAGGCTGGAGTCGGGTGGAGAACTCTGCACCTGGGTCGTCGTACAGGGTCCGGGTGGTGCCCATGTTCAGATCGCGATGAGTATGGCGTGCTGGACCGCGACGATGGCTTTGACCGGGCCGCGTCTGGAGGCGATGCGCCGGTAGGAGCCGATCGAGGCCGGCCAAACGGGACTGGCCGCGCATCGCGGCGGGTCGAGCAAGGCGGCCGAAGTGCCGCCGCGAATGTCGAGTCAGGGCGAATATCCAACCCGCAACGTGCGTGATGAAGCACCACCGGGCTCGGTAGTAGTCAACTCCTCGGAGCGGCGGGCACCTCATTTTTCCGCGCGGATGCCGCACCCAGGAACAGGATGAGCACCGGAATGGTGAGCAGCGCGGCAGCGATGTTCAACCCGGCAAAGCCAGACACTTCCTGGACGAACCCGGAGGCGCCGGCCGCGAACGCGGCCATCAAGTTCATGACCATGTCGGACGTGCCCTGCACCGTCGGCCGGATGGACTCCGGAGCCGACTCGGCCAGCAGCGTCGATCCGGCGACAAGAGAGAACGACCAGCCGAGCCCGACCAGGAACAGGCCGATCGTCACCAAGACCGGGGAGGGCCCCGCAATGACGCCGAAGATGGCTGCCAGCACGAAGATGCCTTGGCCCATCAGAATGGTCGGGAACCGCCCCACCCGGTCGCTGAGGATGCCGACGACCGGCGAGAACGCGTACATGCCCAGGACATGCATGCTGATGACTATGCCGACCAGCGTCAGGTTGGATCCATGATTCATCATGTGGACCGGGGTCATCGTCATGACGGCGGCCATGACGGTGTGCCCCAGTGCCACGGTAACGAACGCGAACCGCATGACCGGTGACGCACCGATCGCGCGCATGGTGACCCGGAGGTTGCGCTGCTTGACGTTTCTCACACCGTCGAGCGCGCCGGAATACTGTTGAGCGGTCAGCAACGGGTCTGGCCGCATGAACACGAACATCGCCAGCGCGCCGAAAACCAGCACGACACTGGAGATGAGGAAACCGCCGGAGAGTGGCGGTAAGCCGAACCTGCTGGCTACGTCCGCGCCTGGGGTGGCCAGGTTCGGGCCGACGACGGATCCGATCGTGGTCGACCACACGACTAGCGACAGCGTTTTGCCCCGGCTGGTGGGGCGTGCAAGATCGATGGCAGCGTACCGGGATTGCAGGTTGACGGCAGTGCCGCAACCGAACATAAGCATGCCAAGGATCAGCAGCGACAGGCTCATGATGGTCGCGGAGACGACCAGGACGATTCCGCCGATGGACGCGATCGTCCACCCGAGGCCCAGTGCGGAGTTGCGCCCCTTCTTTCTCGCCAGCAGGGCGAGCGGCAGCGCGACTGCAGCCGCGCCCAGGGTGGTGCACGTCCGCGCCAGACCCGCCATGGACTCGGATCCCGCGATCGCTTCGGCTAGCAAAGCACTCAGGGACGCGCTCGCCCCAATGCCTACACCACCGACGATCTGCGCAGCCACCAGCATGCGGACGGTCCGCCGCTGGATTCGCACGACAGTCGCATCCGCCTGCCATTCACGCACAGGCACCAGGGGAACACCTGGCGCGCCGAGCGGGTCCGAATCGTGTTTAAGCGATTCACCGCCGATGGCATCTCCCATGGCATCACCAGAGGTCTCAATGAGGAGCTCGGCGATGACGTGGGGTGCGGCGGCGGGATGGCCGTCGCCTCTCATGCCCTGCTCAATCGGATAGCGCTCGCTCATCTGTTTCCATTCGGCGTCGAATCAGCCGGCAAGTGCCCGGCGACGGCCGTAGCGATGCGACCGCCAACATCAGGCACGTCGATGTCGCCCAAGTCGATGCCTTCCCCGGCCAGTAGCCGAGCCAACTCTCGGATCATCTCATCGGCCAAGGTGGGCCGATACTCGATGGGTGGTTTGCCGGCAAGGCCCCTGCAAAATCTTGACCAATGTGACTGGTGTCACATGTGGAACTTGCCTCGCGCCAGGTCTTGATCGCGTTCGGCGACACCGGGACCACCGGATGGCCTATTTCCAACAGCAGATCGACCAGGCGACCGTTCGGTCGTTCGGTCCCGACCTGCACGTCGGTCGGGTCGCCGTGCCCGGCGACTCGACCGGTCAAGGTCGCGATTCCTTCGGCGGGGTGCTCGATGGTGAACTGCGCCAGCACCTTGCCGACCGCGGACATCACGTACACAGCGTGGACGAGCGAGCGCGGTCCAGCCCTGCGGGGAACGCAGCACGATCATCGGCCACCGCTGATCGGTGCGCTAAAGGCGATCCGACAGCGGGTGCCCGTCGCCCTCTCCAATTCCGTTCTGCTGCAACGGAATTGGGTTAGTGGTCCCCGTCGGGCTCGAACCGACGACCTACGGATTAAAAGGGTGGCCAAATCCCGTTCACGATGTTTGCAATCTGCCGTTTCGTGCGTGTTTGGTTGAGGCTGGCTGACACTGTTGAACAGCGTTTCTCACTCTTGTGTGCCATAAATGTGCCACGGGACCTTCGAGGCTTCTCCTTCGACTGACCTCGGAATCTTCACCCCTGGGACTCGACCCGGATCAGGTCGAAGACCCAATTGACACGCTACCGCAAGGGCCACGGTTCGGCCCCGGCACTCACAACGGGTCCGTTCCCGGATCCCTAGATTTTGTACAAATCTCGATTGAACTGTTGTACATTGGGTAGATGGACGTAGCGATCAGCACCTTGCGTGCAGAGCTGTCGACGTGGATCGAGCGGGCTCGCTCCGGCGAAGAGATCGTCGTCACCGAGCGAGGCACGCCGGTGGCGCGCCTGCTAGCTGTCGACGCCGCGCCGCTACTCGACCAGCTCATTGCGAGTGGGGTACTGAGCAAACCGCGCCGTGATGATCGGCCGGCCGCCCGTGGAGCCGCGCGGGCCCACGCGAGCGGCCCGGTGTCGGAGCTGGTGAGCGAGCAGCGGCGCTGACCTTCATGACCATCGTGTATTTCGACAGCAGCGCCTTCGTCAAGCTGGTCGTCGAAGAGGACGGAAGCGAGGTTGCCGCCACACTGTGGGACGGCTGCGATACGGCAGTGTCCAGCCGCCTCGCTTATCCGGAGGTGCGTGCCGCCTTGGCCGCCGCTGGCCGAGCTCATCGCCTGGACCCAGCCGAGCAGAAGCGTGCGGAAGTGCTGTGGGAGGACTTCTGGGCGGCAACAAGGACCGTCGAGCTGACCGAGACCATCACCGCCCATGCCGGTCACCTGGCTAGTCGACACGCCTTGCGAGGCGCAGACGCGGTGCACCTTGCCAGCCTGCTCGCAGTCGGCGCGGCCGAAACGCTGTTCGCCGTCTGGGACCAGAAGCTAAGAATCGGGGCCGAGGCGGCAGGCGTGCGGCTGGCTCCTATGGCGTAGTCCCCGCTCGGACGTGTCCGTATCCCGTCGCACAACAGAGGCCTGGCGGAAGCGAGCTAGGAAGTGAGAACGCCGAAGTGCCCAACACGATCTTGGGACTTTCAGCGAAGGGCGGCACGGTCTTTTCAGTGTCATGTGGCAGGTTCGGACAGGCATGTGGTCCGGCACTTGGGGGGTTGGGCTGTTTTCGTGCGGGGATCCCAAGCCCGCCTGTCCCAGGAATGCGTTAGGCCTGGCGGACGACCGCTCGTGCGGTGGTCGGGACGGCTAGGTCGGTGCCTGTCACCCGCCAGCCGGTGCGCGCCGCGCCGGCCAGTTCGTCGAGTACATCGAGGGTGGGACTGTGGGCGGGCGGACGGGAGTATGAGTCGCTGTCGGTCCGCCAGCCGAGGGCGTGCAGCAGGTCGGCGATCTCGTCGCCCCATTCCTCGGCCGGGATGCCGCTGCCGGCCACGGCGAGTGCGAGCCAGCCGGCCTGTCGATCGAAGTCCTTCGTGCCCAACGGGAGCCGGCCGACGATGTGCTTCCAGAGTGCCTGCGGGTCGTTGCGGCAGCGGGTGCCTGCCACGGTCGGGGTGAGTCTGCCCTTGCGGACGGTGACCAGGCCGAGGGCACGTGCGGTGTCGCGCACCCCCGCGACCGGTGGCGTCAGGTCCTCGCGGTTGGCCTTGCCGATCCACCAACCGGTGATGCCGCTGCGCTCCGTGAAGCGCTCGACGATGGCGGGCGGGAGGTAGCCTGCGCCGGTCAGCTTCAGCCCGTCACCGATCACGTC
>JBBRZV010000054.1:0-22293 GCA_038236365.1 Actinomycetales bacterium
AGGCCCAGGGGAGTCTGCATGTTGGTCAGCAGCGCCACCGTTTTCACGCCGGCGTCGGTGCCCAGCTCGACCATGGTGCGCGCCAGCTCACGAGCGGAGTCGACATCTTTCATGAACGCGCCAGAGCCCACCTTCACATCAAGCACCAGTGCGCCGGTGCCCTCGGCGATCTTCTTGCTCATGATCGAGCTCGCGATCAGCGGGATGGCCTCAACGGTGCCCGTGACGTCACGCAGGGCGTACAACTTCTTGTCCGCGGGGGCCAGCTGTGCCCCCGCGGCGCAGATCACCGCGCCAACGTCCTCTAGCTGGCGCAGCATCTCTCCCCCTGACAGAGATGCGCGCCAGCCAGGAATGGACTCGAGCTTGTCCAGAGTTCCGCCGGTGTGCGCGAGTCCCCGACCCGAAAGCTGAGGAACCGCAACGCCGCACGCCGCCACGAGCGGCGCCAGCGGGAGGGTGATCTTGTCACCCACCCCACCGGTCGAGTGTTTGTCCGCGGTCGGACGGGACAACGACGAGTAGTCCATCCGCTCGCCGGAAGCGATCATCGCGGCGGTCCAGCGGGAGATCTCGCGACGGCTCATCCCGTTGAGAAGGATCGCCATGGCCAGCGACGACATCTGCTCTTCGGCGACCGCTCCGCGCGTGTAGGCGTCGACCACCCAGTCGATCTGGGAGTCGGACAGCTCCTGCTTGTTGCGCTTGGCGATGATGATGTCAACGGCGTCTTGGGCAGCGAGATCAAAGGGCCTGGTCACGGGAGAATCCTTTCTCATGCGATATGCCGGAAGCCGGCTGAGCCGTCCAACCTGCCTAGCTCTGCGAAGGCGGGGTGACGTGGTCCAGATCCGCGCTGCTGAAGGCGTCGGGCAACAGGTCGGCCATGGTCCGAACACCGGCCGCGGTCATGACCTGACAGTCTGGCCCGCCGTTCTCCCACAAGAGCTGCCGGCAGCGCCCGCAGGGCATTAGCGAGTCGCCACCGCGGCTCACACATGACACCGCAACGAGTCGACCACCGCCGCTCAGGTGCAGCGCGGAGACCATCCCGCACTCGGCGCACAACGTCACTCCGTATGCGGCGTTCTCGACGTTGCACCCCGACACGATGCGTCCGTCGTCGACCAGGCCGGCCACGCCAACAGGGAAGCTGCTGTATGGCGCGTAGGCACGTCTCATCGCCTCGGTTGCCTTGGCACGCAAGAGATCCCAGTCGACGGACGCGGCCTCACTCACCGCGTCAGCCCTTGACATAGGGTTCACCGTCCGCGGCGGGCGCCCTGACCCGTCCCACGAGCCCCGCCACCGCGAACAGGGTCGCAAGGTACGGCAGCATCACCAGGAAGCTCGAAGGGATGGTCACGGGGGTCTGGGTGAAGGACAGCACGGTCTGCAACGCGTCTGCGAAACCGAATAGCAGCGCCGCGCCGATGGCGCCGCGGGGGCTCCATCGACCGAAGATGACCGCGGCCAGCGCGATGAATCCCTTGCCTGATGAGATGTTCTTGGAGAATGCGCCGACCGCGCCGATGGTGAGGAACGCACCGGCCAGGCCCGCGACCATTCCTCCGTAGATGACGTTGCGGTAACGCACGCGGGCTACGTTGATGCCCACGGTGTCGGCGGCTTTGGGATGCTCGCCGACTGCCCGTGCCCGCAGACCCCACCGCGTCCGGAAGAGCGCTACGTCGACGACGATGATCAGGACGTAGGTGATGTAGACGATGACGTTGGTGTTGAACAGGAGGGGCCCAACGATGGGGACGTCGCCCAGCACCGGGATCTTGATCGGGTCGAAGAAACCGGGGTTGTTCAGAGTGTCCTGGTTGGGTTGCATCAGCGCGTCGTAGATGAACCCGGTGAGGCCGAGGGCCAGGACGTTGAGCACAACGCCGAGGACGACCTGGTTGACGAAGTAGCGGATCGCGAAGACTGCGAGCAGCAGACCCATCAGGCCGCCGGCGATCACTGCCGCCACCACGCCCACGCCGTTGTTGTGAAAAAGCGTGCCGACCAGCGCGCCCGCCCAGGCACCGGAGAGCATCTGCCCCTCGATAGCCACGTTGATCACACCTGAGCGCTCACACAGGACCCCCGCCAGCGCGCCCAGGATGAGAGGGATGGCAAGGAAGATGGACTGCTGAAGCAGGCCGAGCAGGTCAAGCGTGCTGCCCTGGCTCCCACCTGTGGCCGCCCAGCACAGGAAGGCCACCATGAAGCTGAGCCCGGCGGCGGTGAGCACCCATCTCATCGCTCGCTTGCTGAACCCGCGTGCGATCTGAAAGACGCCGAGGCCGACGACGACGAGGCCGAGCAGCACTGCGCTCAACCGGGCTGGAAGGCTCAGGTTTGGCACCTTGACCCGTGCGTCGGCCGGCGCGAGCTGGAACGAGGCGTGATATCCGGACCGCGAGCCGATGCCCAGCAGCAGGACGCAGACCAGGCCGACCAGGATCAATGCGCCCCCGGTGACCAGCCGGCGGCGGTTGCTGACAGGGATCTCGACGACCGAGCGAACGATGACTTCCGGCTTGCTCACCCCGGGCGCGGTCGGCGACGTTTGAGAACTCACCCGTTCCACCCTTTCGCGAGCTGCTGGTCGGTCCCGCCGCGCGCGGCCCGGAGCCGGAAGATCGAACGGATCAGCAGCGGTGCGGCAATGAAGAGCACGATGAGCGACTGAATGACCTGTACCAGGTCGATCGGAATACCCGTGCTCGACTGCATCTGCACGCCACCCGCCCGAAGGGCGCCAAAGAGCAGACCCGCCAGGACCGTGCCACCCGGGGTGGACCGGCCAAGCAACGCGACCGTGATGGCATCGAAGCCGATGCCCGCGTCGATGTCCTGCGTGATGGCGATGTTGGTGCCGAGGATCTGCGACACCCCCGCAAGACCAGACAGGCCGCCGGCAAGAATCATGACGATGGTGTAGCTGCGCTCAACACTCATACCTGCAGTACGAGCCGCGAACTGGTTTGCGCCGACGGCTCGCAGCTGGAAGCCGAGGGTGCTTCGAGAAAGCAGCCACCACACGCCGAGGGCTGCCAGTAGCGCCACGAAGAGCCCGGCGTGGACGCGCAGTCCATTGCCCAGCAGTGGTGGGAGCTTGGCGCTGTCGTCAACCACGTTGCTGATGGCCTGCCCATAGGGCGGGCGCTGGAAACCCCTGAGACCGAGAAGAAATCCCAGAAGGTTGAAGGCCACATAGTTGAGCATGATCGTCGTAATGACCTCGTGCGCACCGGTGCGAGCTTTGAGGAATCCTGCCAACCCCCCCCACAGCGCGCCGCCGAGGATCCCGGCGAGGATGCCGACGAGCAGGTGCAGTCCCAAGGGCAGATGCCAGGCGAATCCCACGTAGCCCGCGAAGATCGCGCCCATGATGATCTGGCCCTGACCACCGATATTGAACAGTCCGGCGCGAAAGGCCAGCCCCACCGACAGCCCGCCCAAGATCAACGGGGTTGCGTTGACCAACGTCTCAGAGGCCGGACCGAACACGCCGACAAGGGTGCCCTTAGAGGCAGTCGCAGGGTTGTAGATCGCCCCATGGAGCAACCCCGCATAGCCGCCGAAGACCGCCCGACCGGCCGCAGTGATCGTGTCCATGGGTGCCGAGAAGAAGTACTGGGAAGCGGTCCGGGTGTCGGGGTCGGCCACGGCGATGAGCACTGCGCCCACTGCCATTGCCACGACGAAGGCCAACAGCGTGAGGACGGCACCGTTGCCAAACCTGACCGCGTCCCACATTCGTTGGCCGATACCCAGTCGGGCGCCACCCCTTGGAGGCTCGGTCGGTGCCGGAGCAGGCAACGGGCCCTCGGCGGACGTCTGGTCCTGGCTCATTGAGCCTCCTCCGCGGTCGGGGCGGCGCTCGACTTCTGCGCGGACTCGGCGGTCGACCCGGCCATCAGGAGTCCGATCTCCGCAGCAGACGTGCCGGCCGGCACCTCGCCGATGATGCGACCCCGGTACATCACCGCGATGCGGTCGGCGAGCCCGAGAACCTCGTCGAGCTCACTGGAGATCAAGACCACGGCGGCGCCGCTGTCACGCTCCTCGATGATCCGCTTGTGGACGAACTCCTGGGAACCGACGTCGACCCCGCGCGTAGGTTGCGCCACCACGAGGAGTCGCAGCGGACGAGACAGCTCGCGGGCCAGGACCAGCTTCTGCTGGTTGCCACCGGAGAGCGTCGAGGCGTTGGCGCGGATCGAGGGAGTGCGGATGTCGAACTCCTGCACCCGATGTTCTGCGTTGTCGTCGATCGCCTTGAGATCCAGGGACATCCGCTTGGCGAACGGCTCCTTGTCGAAGATGTCGAGGACAAGGTTCTCGGCGATGGTGAAGGCTCCGACCAGGCCGTCGTGCGAGCGGTCTTCGGGAACATAGCCGACGCCACGAGACAGGATCTGGTCGATGCTCTCGTGCGTGACGTCCTCGCCGTTGACGCGTAGCCGTCCGGAGGTGGGCCGGGTGAGCCCGATCAGACATTCCGTCAGCTCGGTCTGGCCGTTGCCCTGCACACCGGCGACAGCGAAGATCTCACCCGCGCGGACCGAGAAGCTGACGTCGTCCACGACGACCTGGCCCGTCTCGTTGACCACGTGCAACGAGTCGACCTCAAGCACCGGCTCACCTGGGGCGGCGACAGCCTTGTCGACCGTCAGCTGGACGGGGCGGCCAACCATCATCGACGCGAGCTCGGCTGAGGACGATGTGGGCGAAGCCTCCCCCACCACCTTGCCGCGTCTGATGACGGTGATCCGGTCGGCAACAGCTCGGACCTCGCGCAGCTTGTGGGTGATGAAGACGATTGACGTGCCGCCGTCGCGGAGGGCACGCATGACCTGCATGAGCTCGTCTGTCTCCTGTGGGGTGAGCACGGCCGTGGGCTCATCGAGGATGAGCACGCTCGCGTTGCGGACCAGCGCCTTGACGATCTCGACGCGTTGCTGAACTCCGACCGGCAGATCGGCCACAAGTGCGTCCGGCGGGACGTCCAGGCCATAGCGAGCGGACACCTCAGCCACGAGCCGCCGCGCCTTACGGTGGTCGAGGAACCCGAGACGACGGGTCTGCTCGTGTCCGAGCTCCACATTCTCGGCGACCGTGAACACCGGAATGAGCATGAAGTGCTGGTGCACCATGCCGATGCCTGCAGCCATCGCGTCGCCGGGGCCCTTGAAGGTGACCTGCTTGTCGTCGATCAGGATCTCGCCACCGTCAGGCTGGTGCAGCCCGTAGAGGACATTCATCAGCGTGCTCTTGCCAGCGCCGTTCTCCCCGAGCAGGGCGTGGATCTCACCGGGCTGGACCACCAGGTCGATCGCGTCGTTGGCAACGAGGGGGCCGAAGCGCTTGGTGATACCTCGCAGTTCAAGCTTCAGCGTGACCTCCAGAGGCGGTTCGAGCAACCTCGCTCGAAGGGAGACTTGAGGGGGAGCACCATGGTGCTCCCCCTCAGGGTTCTATATCGACTTCAGCGCGTCACTTCGGCTGGCTTGGTGAGGTGATCACGATCTTGCCGGAGATGATGTCCGCCTTGACCTGCTCGAGCTCGCTCTTGAGGCTGGCCGGCACCTTGCTCTCGAACTCGTGGAACGGTGCGAGACCAGTTCCGTTGTTCTTGAGGTCGCCGATGTAGCTGCCCGTCGGGAAGGTGCCACCGGCAGATGCCGTGGTGTACTGCGTCACCGAGTCGGTGAGGTTCTTGGTCACGCTCGACAGGAAGAACTTGCAGTACTGAGCGGCGCTCGCGCAGCCGTCCGTGTCGACCCAGAGGACGCTGACCTTGCCGCCGGAGGCCTGGGCAGCCGCGCCCGCGCCGAGCCCGGTGCCACCGGCAACCGGGAAGATGACGTCGGCACCCTGCTGGACGAAGGCCTGTGAGATCGAGCGCCCCTTGTTCTGGTCAGTGAAGGACTGGGCGAAGGTGCCACCCTTCTGGTTGCTCTCGTTCCAGCCGAGGACCTGGACCTGCTTGCCCTTGGTCTTGTTGTAGTACTGCACGCCCTCATAGAAACCATCCATGTAGATGGTCACGGGCGGGATGTTCAGTCCGCCGAAGGTCGCGACCTTGCCGGTCTTGGTCATCCCCGCCGCGAGGTAACCACCCATGAAACCGCCCTGCGCGGTGTTGTACTGCAGACCGTAGACGTTGGGACCCGATGAACCGCTGTCGATCTGGGCGAACTGCTGCTTGGGGTTCTGCTTGGCCACTGCCTTGACCGCGTCGCCCATGAGACCACCCACGGCGATCACGGAGTCGCAACCCTTGTTGACCTCAGCCGTGAGGTTCGGGGTGTAGTCGTTCTGTGAGTTCGACGCGATGTAGGAGATCGCGATCTTGGAGTTGGTCTTGTTGGCCGCCTGAAGCCCCGCCCACGAGGACTGGTTGAACGAGCGGTCGTCGACACCCCCGGTGTCGAGCACCATGCAGGCCTTGAACGCGGCGCCGGTTGCCGTGGTCGAGCTGCCGCCGGGCGTTGTGGTGGCCCCGGCTGTCGTGTCAGGCGTCTTGGACCCGCACGCGGCCAGAGCCAGGGCAGCCACCGAAGCGACGGCCACAATCTTTATCGATGAACGCAAGGCGCTCTCCTTATGTGAAATGCACCAGACCTGTCTAATGCACCAAAACGGTGCAACTTTTCGTGACTCTACCCGCGAGCAACCATCCTTCCTGCGGAGGCTCACGGCATTGTCTGGATCGTTACCTGCGACCAGCCGCGATGGCCGATGCGGCCAGCAAACGGGCACCCTCGAGGACGGCCCTTTCGTCGACGATGATGTCGCCCTGGTGCAGGTCGTAAGTGGCACCGCCAGGCGTGCGAGTCCCCAGCCGCGCCATGGCTCCGGGCACCTCCTGCACATACCAGGCGAAGTCCTCCCCGCCCAGTGACTGCAGCGTCGGCCGGGGTGCGTCAGGGCCGATGGCCGCAACCGCGGCACCATGGAGAGTCTCAACGCAGTCGGGGTCGTTGACCACCGGAGGCACCCCGCGCACGTGCTCGACCTTCACGGACACTCCATACGGGCTCACCACTGCGTGGACGACCTCCTCCAGCAGTGGTCCGATCTCGTCCCACAGATGAGCATCGAGCATCCGCAGGGTTCCGCCGACGGTGCCCGCCGACGGGATGACGTTCGAGGCGCTGCCGGAGTGAAGGCTCCCCCACACGAGCGCGACACCGGCGCGCGGGTCGACCCTTCGCGAGAGAACCGCGGGAACGTCGGTGACGACCTTGGCCAGCGCATACGTCAGATCTTGGGTCAGGTGCGGACGTGCGGTATGCCCCCCACGGCCACTGAGCGTGATGGTGACCCTGTCGGCTGCCGAGGTGAGGGGGCCGCTGCGCAGCCCGACCTCACCGACATCCAGGGTCGGGTCGCAGTGGATGCTGAAGATGGCGTCGACGCCCTCGATCCCGCCCGCCTTGATGACCCGCTGTGCGCCGCCGGGAATGACCTCTTCGGCGGGCTGGAAGATCAGCCGGACGCCGGTGCCCTGTGCCACCAGGGACTCCACGTTCTCGTGCAGCGCCAGACCAGCACCGAGAACTGCGGCGATGTGAAGATCGTGGCCGCAGGCGTGGCAGACCCCATCGTGGACGGAGGCGAAGGGCAGACCGGTTCGTTCGGCCACGGGCAGCGCGTCCAGGTCGGCCCGCAGAGCCACGCGGTATTCCGGGTCGGCAGGGCCGATCTCGGCCACCAGCCCGCCCGCAAGGAGCCGCACCCGGATACCAGCCGCGATCAGCCGGTCCGCGACCACCGTCGTGGTTCGGACCTCGTCGCCCGCCAGCTCCGGGTGGGCATGGAGGTCGCGGCGGAGCTCGATGAGCTCGTCCGACAGACCGGCCAGCGTCACGCACATGACTTCGGTGATCGAGGCAATGTCGCGCTGTGGTCTCACGAGCGGTAACGCTACCTGCCCGTGCGCCGGGCTCAGGCGGTGTCCGGTCGGCTCAGAAGGTGTCATTCGGGATGTACGTGCCCCAGACGTCGCGAAGGGCATGGGCGATCTCGCCGCCGGTGGCGTGCGCGCCCAGAGCCTGCTTCATCGGCAGGAGGACGTTGTCGGTCCCGGCTCCGGCAGCTCGCAGGGCGTCCAGGGCCCGGGATACGGCAACGTTGTCGCGAACCTTGCGCAGCACCGCGAGGCGCTCGCACTGGTCCGCCTCGATCATCGGGTCGGCGCGCAGCGGCTCGAAGGGATCCTCCTCGTCGAGGGTGTACTTGTTGAGGCCGATGATGGTGCGCTGGCCCTCGTCGATCTCCAGGGCGATGCGGTAGGCCGACCGTTCGATCTCAGCCTTCTGGAAGCCCTGCTCGATCGCGGCCACCGCGCCACCGCGATCCTCGACGGCCTGTATCAGCGCGACCACCGCCTCCTCCATGTCGTTGGTCATGGACTCCATGATATAGGACCCGGCGAAGGGGTCGACCGTCTTGGTCACGTCCGTCTCGTAGGCGATCACCTGCTGGGTGCGCAGGGCCAGCCGGGCAGCCTTCTGGCTGGGCAGGGCCAGGGCCTCGTCATAGGAGTTGGTGTGTAGCGACTGGGTGCCGCCGAGGACGGCGCCCAGGCCCTGCAGAGCGACCCGCACCATGTTCACCTCAGGCTGCTGGGCGGTCAGCTGAACGCCGGCCGTCTGGGTGTGGAAGCGCAGCATCTGGGACTTGGGGTTCTTGGCGCCGAACTCGTCCTTCATGATGTGGGCCCAGATTCGACGGGCCGCCCGGAACTTGGCAACCTCCTCCAGCAGGGTCGTGCGCGCCACGAAGAAGAAGGAGAGCCGGGGGGCGAAGTCGTCGATCTCCAGGCCGGCCGCAAGGGCGGTGCGTACATACTCCTTGGCGTTTGCCAGCGTGAACGCGATCTCCTGCGCGGGCGTGGCCCCGGCCTCAGCCATGTGATAGCCGGAGATGGAGATGGTGTTCCAGCGCGGAATCTCTTTGTGGCAGTAGGTGAAGATGTCACTGATGAGACGCAACGACTCTTTCGGCGGGTAGATGTAGGTGCCGCGGGCGATGTACTCCTTGAGGACGTCGTTCTGGATCGTGCCGTTCAGCGCACTCCCGGCGATGCCCTCCTCGGCGGCCGCCATCTGGTACATCAGCAGCAGCGTCGCAGCAGGCGCGTTGATCGTCATCGACGTGCTGATCTGGTCCAGAGGCAACCCGCGGAAGAGGGTGCGCATGTCGTCGATGGAGTCGATGGCGACCCCTACCTTGCCCACCTCACCGGAGGCGATCGACTCGTCGGAGTCATAACCCATCTGGGTGGGGAGGTCGAAGGCCACGGAAAGACCACCCGTGCCCGCCTTGACCAGCTGGTGGTAGCGCTCGTTGGACTCCTTGGCATTGCCGAACCCGGCGTACTGCCGCATCGTCCAGGGCCGCCCCGTGTACATGCTCGGATAGACCCCGCGGGTGAACGGGAACTTCCCCGGCGACCCCAGACGCTCCGGAGCGTCAAAACCGTCGAGTGACAACTGGTCATAGACCTTGGCGATCGGCAGGTCGGACTCGCTGCGCGCACCGGAGGATTCAGCCATGCGGCGAGCCTAATGACTGCTGGATCCCCCAGCCAAGGTGGGCCACGAGCCCGGGCCGGCAGCGGCTCAGGTGAGGTGCTGGCGCCCGCTCGCCTTGAGCAGGTCAACCAGGGCCTTGACCTCCTGGGCATGCGCACGGGTGGTGACGAGCAGGGCATCAGGGGTGTCAACCACCACGATCTCGTCCAGACCGAGCACGGCGACCACCCGGCCGGACCCCGGGACGACCACACCGGTCGCGTCCTTCGCCAGGACCAGGTCGACCTCACCCAGGATCCTCAACCCCGGGACGTCCGACGTGCCGGGCAGCAACGAACCGAGCGAGGAGAAGTCGCCCACGTCGTCCCAGGAGAACCGGCCCGGCACCACGGCCACACGACCTCGCGCTGCTGCCGGCTCCGCCACGGCATGGTCGATGGAGATCTTGGGCAGCGTCGGCCACAGCTCCGCGAGACGGGTCGGTTCCGCGGCAATGTCACGCAGACTCGCAGCCATCGCGGGCTGGAACTCAGCCAGCAGGTCGAGCAGAACCGAGGCCTTGGCCACAAACATCCCTGCATTCCAACGGTATTCACCGGTTGCCAGGTAGCCCACCGCGGTCGCGGCATCAGGCTTCTCCACGAAGGACCGGACCGCCCGACTGTTCGGGGCACCCGCGATCGCCAGGCTGTCACCGACCTGGATGTAGCCGAACCCCGTTGAGGGACCGGTCGGTTCGATGCCGATCGTGACCAGATACCCGGCTTGTGCGACGACGACCGCCTCACGCACGCAGTCCGCGAACGTGTCCGTCTGCCCAATGACATGGTCCGCAGCGAACGACCCGATAACGGCATCACCGTCTCGGCGTTCGAGGATCGCTGCGGCCAGCCCGATCGCCGCCATGGAGTCCCGCGGGGAGGGCTCGGCAACGAGGTTGGCCACCGCCAGCCCCGGGAGCTGGGCCCGAACGGCGGGTTCGTGAAGGACGCCTGTCACCAGCATGATGTGGTCGCCGCACAGGGGCTCCAGCCGCTCCCACGTCGTCTGCAGCAGGGAGCGCCCGGCACCGGTCAGGTCATGCAGGAACTTCGGCGAGGACGACCGCGAAAGAGGCCATAGCCGCGTTCCCGCACCCCCCGCCGGGATGACCGCCCAGAACCCGTCGATCGCCGA
Organism: Actinomycetales bacterium; assembly: GCA_038236365.1. GTDB lineage: Bacteria > Actinomycetota > Actinomycetes > Actinomycetales > Dermatophilaceae > UBA4719. The sequence continues at coordinate 10,722 of JBBRZV010000054.1, forward strand.
ACCGGCACCATGGCCCGCGACTTCAGTCATGAGCCCGACGGTACAGGCGGTTCCAGCCGACGCCCCGAGCGGGAGCCGTTAGGCTGCTGCTTCGATGACTGCTCCCCGGTATGCCGTCCGCACCCTTGCACTGAGCATCTCGCTCGCCGCCGTGGCCGCGATCTGCCTCATCGGTGTCACGCCCCTCGCTCAGGCTGCCCCCGGCGCCAACGGTGCTCCCGTTGGCGGCCCGCAGCTCACCCGCGGCGGAGTCATCGTGAACCTTGCGCCCGGCGTTCCGGCGCCTCCCGCCATGCCTGGCGCCTCGTTCCTCATCGCGGACATGGATACCGGCCAGATCCTTGCGGCCAGGGCTCCCCACGCGCCCCACCGGCCGGCCAGCACCCTCAAGACGCTCACTGCCCTGACCCTGATCCCGCGCCTCGATCCGGACCAGATGATCACGGTCAAACCTGAGGACGTGCGCGTCGAAGGAAGCCGTGTGGGCATCCTTGCCGGGACGGCATACAGCACCCGGACACTCATGCAGGGGTTGCTGCTGGCCTCGGGCAACGACGCCGCGTACGCACTTGCCCGCGCTAACCAGAGCGTCGCGGTGACCCTGGCTGAGATGAACGAGACCGCTGCCCGGCTCGGAGCCCTCGACACGCTGGCCAAGGACCCCAGTGGGCTGGACCAGCCCGGCGAGGTCAGCAGCACCTACGACCTGGCACTGATCGGCCGCGCCGCGATGAAGCTTCCGGGCTTTCGAAGCTATGTCAGCACCAGAACGGCCTCAGTCCCCGGGGGAAAGTCCAGCAACGGCAAGATGCTGCCGGGATTCAAGGTCAACAACCACAACAGGCTGCTGTACAACTACGACGGCGCGATCGGGATCAAGAATGGTTACACGGTTGCCGCCCTGCAGACGTTCATGGCTGCAGCCACCCGCGGAGGAAAGACCTACATCGTGACCGAGCTGTCCAGCCCCAACGGCAGCTGGCGGCCGACTGCGGCACTGCTGGACTGGGCCTTCGCCAATGGGTCGCGGCTCACCCCGATCGGACAGCTGGTCGAGCCGGGCGCCGCCACCAGGCCGGCGTCGTCCTCCGAGGTGGGTGGCTTGCCCAATGAGGTTGGCGGCGTGCCGTCGTCGCCGGCAGCGACCTCTGCCCAGTCGCCGGTGCTGCAGCCCTGGGTGGGCGTGGCTGGCCTCCTCGGCGGGTTGGCGCTCGTCGGCGGCTGGGCGACACGCAGCATCTCCCGGCGACGCAGCTGAACCCTTCTCAGCGTCTCACCAGGCCGACCACATAACGTATGCCGCGCACGAACGCTCCTGCGGTCGCCAGCGCGAAAGCCCCCAGCACCGCACCGGCCGCCAGCGTGACCCGGTCGCCGGACCGCGCCCCGAACGCAGGCAGTGACTCGCGCGCGGCACCACTGGCCTGCGGAGGGGCAACGGCTTCGGGGCGGCCGCCCGGAGCATGCTCACCGGGCACGCCAATGTCATCAACGTCGCCTGCCGCCCACGCGGCCGAGATCAGCGTGAGCCGAGCAATCAGGTTGAGCCAGAACAACAAACCGATCACGATCGCGATCGAGGCGAACAGGGGGTTGGCGGTCACCCGTGGCAGCAACGTGGAAGCCGAAAGCTTCAGCAGGCTGAAGCCAACGCCGCCGACCAAGGCCCCCTGTGACAGGTAGCGCCAGTGCGCAGGGACGCCGGAGAGCACCCGCAGCAACAGCAGCATCAGGCCGGTGTCGGCCGCGACACTGACCACGAGCCCGGCCGCAATCAGAATCCAGCCGTGACCAGACAATCCGATCAGCCCCGCTATCCAGTCGGCGGCCGCGCCGATCACAGTGGTCAGCGCCGCGGAGAGCGCGATACCCAGCCCGAGGGTGAAGAGCACACCGAGGTCGCGAAGCCTGGTGGTGACGATGTTGCCCGCCGAACCCTTGACCCCGAAGACCGCACGAATGCCCTCGCGCACGGCCCCCAGCCAGCCCATCCCGGCCAGCACCAGGCTGACGAACGCGATCACACCAGTAATCGTCAACGCCGAAGCACGTGGCGTCGTGATCGGGATGAGTCCCTGGGGGTGCTGTGCATCCTTGACGAAGCCCGGCAGGTTCGCGTTCAGGTTGTCAGCGACCGAGCCCAACAGGCCGGGGTGCCCGCGCAGGACAAAGCCGAAGACCGTGAACGCGAGCGCGACGGCGGGAAAGATGGAGAAGAAGGCGAAGTACCCGATGCCCGCGGCCAGGATGTTGCCCCGGGCGTCGCTGTAGCGCTTCCACGCCCGCCCGGGCTTGCTCGCCTGGAACCGCGCGAACAGGGGCTTCAAGTGATCCGGTCGGGTTGGCTGTCCACCCCGGTACCAAAGTCGAAGCCGCGCACCTCATGCCACACGAGATCATCGCCGTGTTCATAGAGGTGAAAAGCCCCAACCTCGAAAGAACATTCGTACGAGGCCAGCTCGTTGAACGCACGGTCCATCGCCGCGTTGTCGACGTGGTGGGCGATCGTGACGTGCGGGTGATAGTAGAAACGGACCTCGCGCTTCAACGGCCCGGTGCGGATGGCCTGTTCGAGCCGCTCACACTCACTGATGCCGTCGGCCACCTGGACAAAAACCACCGGAGAGATGGGGCGGAACGTGCCGGTGCTGCGCAGCTGCATGGTGAACGGCTGCTGGGCCGCCGCCACAAGCTCGAGATGCTCGTGGATCTCGGGGAGGTCGTCGTCATCGGTGATCTCGGTCGGCGACAGGAGGGTGACATGGGTCGGGATCAGCTCAGCCGCGGGATCGCCGAAGGATGCGCGCAGCCTCTGGAGCTCGCCGGCAAACGGTGCGGGTATGGCGATGGTGACGCCGATCACGATCACCGTGCGGGGCCTATCGCTTGCTCGGCAGGAAGCCGACCCGGTCATAGACCCTGGCCAGGGTCTTGCTGGCGACATCCCGGGCCCGTTCGGCGCCTTCTGCGAGTATCCGGTCGAGCTCGGCAGGGTCAGCCAGCAGCGCAAGGGTGCGATCGCGATACGACGTCGCCGTCTCGATGACGATCTCGGCGACGTCCTTCTTGAGGTCCCCGTAGCCCTTGCCGCTGTAGTCGGCCTCAAGCACGTCCATGGGCCGCCCGGACAATGCGCCGAGAATCGACAACAGGTTGGAGACACCGGGTTTCTGGGCCGGATCGAAATGTATCTCGCGTCCGTTGTCGGTCACAGCCGACTTGATCCGCTTGGCGATCACCGTGGGGTCGTCAAGGAGGTCGATCACGCCGTTCTGGCTGGATGCGGACTTGCTCATCTTGGCGGTCGGGTCCTGCAGGTCGTAGATCTTGGCCGTCGCCTTGATGATGTGCGGTTCGGGAACTGTGAAGGTCTGGCCATAACGGGCGTTGAACCGGGCGGCAAGATCGCGGGTCAGCTCGAGGTGCTGACGCTGGTCCTCGCCCACCGGTACCTGGTCCGCGTCATACAGCAGGATGTCGGCGGCCATAAGGACCGGATAGCTGAACAGGCCCACCGTCGTCCCCCCGGCGCCCTGCTTGGCGGACTTGTCCTTGAACTGGGTCATCCGGCTGGCCTCGCCAAAGCTGGTGAGACAGGACAGAACCCAGGCGAGCTCGGCGTGCTCGCTGATGTGGCTCTGCACGAAGACTGTGGATCGGGAGGGGTCCACGCCGGCCGCGAGGTACTGCGCGGCGGTGCGGCGGGTCCGCTCGCGCAGTACCGGCGGCGCGACCTCGACCGTGATGGCGTGCAGGTCGACGACGACGTAGAACGCATCGTGCGTCGCCTGCATCTGCACCCAGTTGACCAACGCGCCCAGGTAGTTGCCGAGGTGCAGGGAGTCTTGGGTCGGCTGCATCCCGGACAGCAGACGCGGTTTGCCGCTGGTGGGCGGGGCGCTGTTCGGAGGCATGCGCGTTATTCTGTCAGGTCGCCTGAAGAGTCGTACGCACGGTCAACTACCGAGGTGACCCTCGTCATACAACCCTTTGCGAACAAGGGTTCTGCTGCCCCACGCATCTTCGCCTCCGCTTCCGGACCCCCCGCATGTCTCAGGCCGGCTTCGGCGCCGAAGTGCTGCGCAAAACCGGCCTGGGACAGGTCCAGCGGTATGACGTGAGCGAACTACGCCGAGGCGGTCGCCTTCTGCAGGTTCTCGTCGATCGCGGCCAGGAACTCCTCGGTGGTCAACCAGGGCGCATCCGGGCCGATCAGCAGCGCGAGGTCCTTGGTCATCTTGCCCTCTTCGACGGTCTCGACACAGACCCGCTCGAGGGTCTCGGCGAAGGCCGTCACCTCGGGGGTGCCGTCCAGCTTGCCACGATGCTTGATGCCACCGGTCCACGCGTAGATCGACGCGATCGGGTTGGTGGAGGTGGGCTTGCCGAGCTCGTGCTGGCGGAAGTGCCGCGTCACCGTGCCGTGTGCAGCCTCGGCCTCAACGGTCTTGCCGTCAGGGGTCATGAGGACTGACGTCATCAGGCCGAGCGATCCGTAGCCCTGCGCGACCGTGTCGGACTGGACGTCACCGTCGTAGTTCTTGCAGGCCCAGACGTAGCCGCCCTCCCACTTCATGCACGCAGCCACCATGTCGTCGATCAGCCGGTGCTCGTAGGTCAGGCCGGCCGCGTCGTACGACTCCTTGAACTCCTTGTCGAAGACCTCCTGGAAGATGTCCTTGAAGGCGCCGTCATAGGCCTTGAGGATCGTGTTCTTGGTCGAGAGGTAGACCGGGTACTTGCGCTCCAGCCCGTAGTTCAACGACGCACGGGCGAAGTCCTCGATGGACTTGTTGAAGTTGTACATGCCCATCACCACGCCACCATCGACCGGGATGTCCACGACCTCCATCTCGATCGGCTCATAGGCGGACGCATCGGTCGGGGTCCAGGAGATCGTGACCTTGCCGGCGCCGGGAACCTTGAAGTTGGTGGCCTTGTACTGGTCGCCGAAGGCGTGACGGCCAATGATGATCGGCTTGGTCCAGCCCGGGACGAGCCGCGGGATGTTGCTGCAGAGGATCGGCTCACGGAAGATGGTGCCGCCCAGGATGTTGCGGACGGTGCCGTTGGGCGAGGCCCACATCTTCTTCAGGCCGAACTCCTTGACGCGCGCCTCGTCGGGGGTGATCGTCGCGCACTTGACGCCAACGCCGTACTTCTTGATGGCGTTCGCCGAGTCGACCGTGATCTGGTCATCGGTCTCGTCGCGCTTCTGGATCGACAGGTCGTAGTACTTGAGGTCGACGTCCAGATAGGGGTGGATCAGCCGGTCCTTGATGAACTGCCAGATGATCCGCGTCATCTCATCGCCATCGAGCTCGACGATGGGGTTCTTCACCTTGATCTTGCTCATGCGTGTGGCTCCTCGGTTCGACCTCTGGTTGCTTCGCTGAACTGACGCCAGAATACCTTGACATCAAGATACTTTGAATTCGGCCTTCGGACCCCGGCGTCAGAGACTTCGCAGGCCAGTGCCGGTGACCACAAATCAGGCGGTATGTCGGGTGCTCCAGGCCGCTGCTAACGTCGACAGGTATTCACACACTCCGTCCGAAGGGACACAGCACAGTGAGCACCTCTCCCATCAAAGTCGCCGTCACCGGCGCAGCCGGCCAGATCGGCTATAGCCTGCTTTTTCATATTGCCAGTGGCGCCCTGTTCGGCCCTGACGCTCCCGTGGAGCTGCGGCTGCTCGAGATCACCCCTGCGCTGAAGAGCCTCGAGGGCGTCGTCATGGAGCTCAACGACTGCGCCTTCCCTACGCTTGCCGGCATCGAGATCGGCGACGACCCGAACACGATGTTCGAGGGCGTCAACCTCGCCCTGCTCGTCGGTGCACGTCCGCGCGGCCCGGGCATGGAGCGCAGCGACCTGCTCGAGGCCAACGGCGCAATCTTCACCGGTCAGGGCAAGGCGCTCAACGACCATGCGGCCGATGACGTCCGGATCACCGTGACCGGCAACCCGGCCAACACCAACGCCCTGATCGCGATGAGCAACGCACCGGACATTCCCCGCGAACGCTTCTCGGCACTGACCCGCCTCGACCACAACCGTGCCATTGCGCAGCTTGCCGCCAAGAGTGGGGTCAGCGTCAACGACATCCGCAAGATGACGATCTGGGGAAACCACTCGGCGACCCAGTACCCGGACATCTTCCACGCCGAGGTCAACGGGCAGAACGCGGCGAAGCTGGTCAACGACCAGACCTGGCTGGAGACCGAGTTCATCCCCACCGTCCAGAAGCGCGGCGCCGCCATCATCGCGGCCCGGGGCTCATCCTCGGCGGCTTCTGCCGCGTCCGCGACGGTCGACAACGCCCGCGACTGGATGGGTGCCTCGGCCGACGGCGACTGGCTTTCGATGGCCGTGGTGTCCGACGGGTCCTATGGGGTCCCCGAGGGCCTGATCTCGTCCTTCCCGGTCACCACCAAGGACGGCAGCTGGGAGATCGTCCAGGGCCTGGAGATCGACGCGTTCTCCCGCGCCCGCATCGACGCCTCAAGTGCAGAGCTGGCCGAGGAGCGGGACGCGGTCAAGGGCCTTGGCCTGATCAAGTAGCCCAAGCACCCACTCGCGAGAGTCAACCGCCCGTCAGCAACCGTGCTGGCGGGCGGTTCTCGTTCAGGGCCTTGGGCGCAGATCCAGGGCGGTGACGATGACAAACAGGGTCAGACCCATGCCGACCAGGAAAAGCACGTCGGTCACTCGAGAGCGCACGACCAGCCCGCCCGCCCGTGCTCGCGGCAGCATCAGCCTGACCAGTCCAGCCCCCACAAGTGCCCCAGCGATCACGAACCCGCCCGGGCGCACGTGGTTCAGACCGATCAGAGCCATCCCCGAGACGAGCGCTGCAGCAACGAGCCACAGGGCGCCGAAGGAACCACCACGGGTCATGAACCGGCCGCGCGCTCGGCGGCCTCGACCACGTTCCTCAGCAGCATGGCGCGGGTCATCGGGCCCACACCGCCGGGGTTGGGCGTCAGCCAGCCGGCGGCCTCGGCCACATCAGGGTGGACATCGCCCACCACGCGCGACTTCCCGTCGTCGCCGACCTCACGGCTGACGCCCACGTCGACCACGGCAGCGCCCGGCTTGACCATGTCGGCCGAGATGATGCCCGCGACCCCTGCCGCGGCGACCACGATGTCCGCCTGCGCCACATGCCCGGCCAGATCGCGGGTACCGGTGTGGCACAACGTCACGGTGGCGTTCTCACTACGGCGGGTCAGCAGCAGGCCCAGTGGTCGACCCACGGTGAGACCGCGCCCGACCACAACCACGTGGGCACCTGCGATCGGGACGTCATAGCGGCGAAGCAGCTCGATGATGCCCACCGGGGTGCAGGGCAGCGGCGCGACCGCACCAAGGACGAGGCACCCGAGGTTGAACGGGTGCAGCCCGTCGACGTCCTTGCGCGGGTCCACCCGGGACAGGAGGGCGAACTCGTCGAGCCCGGTCGGCTGCTGCACCAGGTATCCCGTGCACGCCGGGTCGGCGTTGAGCTGGTCGATGACAGCCTCGACCTCGGACTGGGTGGCGCCGGTCGGGAGGTCGTACCTGATGCTCGCGATGCCGACCTCGGCGCAGTCCTTGTGCTTGGCATTGACGTACCACTTCGTGCCGGGGTCCTCACCGACCCGCACCGTCCCGAGGCCAGGGACGATGCCACGGCTGGCCAGCACCGCGATACGGCCCTTCAGCTCGTCCTTGATGGTTGCCAGGGTCGCCTTGCCGTCCAGAGTCCGCGCCGTCATGCCCGGAATCTTTCCACAGGCAGGACCTGACCCCGGCCGGGCGTGCCCTGGCCGTGAGAAACTGCATCCGCGAGAACACAGCATACGAGGGGTTGAACGTGGCAGTGGGAGAGCGCGGCACGGCTTCTCAACCTCAGGTATGGGCCCCTGAGGCACCGGAGGGCTACGAGGACCTGGTCAGGATCGACCAGGGCGGTTTCGCCACCATCTACCGTGCCCGCGACACGAGGTTCGACCGTGCTGTCGCGCTCAAGGTGCTGCATTCCGAGAACCTCACCGCCCGCCAGCTGCGCCGCTTCCGCACCGAGTGCCTGGCCACCGGTCGCGTCTCGTCGCACCCGAACATCGTGACGGTGTACGACGCGGGAACGACCCGCGGCAACCGCCCATGGCTGGCCATGGAGTACTGCTCCGGCGGCTCCCTGGCCAGCAAGGTTGCCGCACAGGGCCCTCTGCCGGTGGCCGACGTCATCTCCATCGGAGCGCGTCTGTGCAGCGCCCTGAGCGCGGCTCACGAGTCCGGAATCCTGCACCGCGATGTCAAACCGGCGAACGTTCTGCTCACGACCTACGGCCAGCCCGCCCTCGCCGACTTCGGCATCGCCAGTGTCTTCACTGCGGATGACACCGGCAGTATCGCGACTGAGACCACCGCGTACACGGTCGTCCACGCAGCGCCCGAGATCCTTGAGGGAAAGGCCGGCAGCCCGGCGGCCGACATCTACTCGCTGGGCTCGACCCTCTGCACGCTTCTGACCGGCAAGGCACCGTTCGCGAAGGAGGCGAGTGCTGGTCTTGCCCCGTTGGTGAGCCGAATCCTGGCCAACGACCTCCCTGCCCTTGCCCGGCCCGGTGTCCCTCCCGAGCTCGAGCAGCTCCTACGCAGGTGCATGGCTGCCGAACCTCAGGGACGGCCAGCATCCGCAGCCGAGCTCGGCCTGGCCCTCTCGGAGCTGGGCCAGCGATTCAGCGCCTGGGGGGATGGCGAGAACGCCGTTGCACCGCGGACAAAGACCAGACGCCGGTTCCTCATCCCCGGCATCGCGCTTGTCGCCCTCACGGCGCTGTTCCTGAGCTGGGGACCGAGCCGCGAGGCAGCGCCGACAACCGCCGGAGACAGCCCGAGGAATGTTGCCGTGACACAGGGCCTGCACAAGGGCGAGCTGATCGTGTCCTGGGACAGGCCGACCCGCGACGACGTCCTGGCCACCGTGGTCTACCAAGGGGCGGGCGCAAGGGCTCGCGCAGTCGTCAGGTACGCGACCAGCCCGCGCACCCTTCCTGAGGCGACGTTACGGGGACTGGCCAGCGGTCATCAGATCTGTCTGTCCGCTGCCCACTTGGTTTCCATGGATGACGTCGTCACCCATTCACTCAGCCCGGTCGTCTGCGCGGTGCCGCGTTAGCAACAACCACAGGTAGGAGGCTGGGGCCAAAACATGTGACGGAGACAACCAGCGTTTGACCGTCCCCGCCGTCCCCCCGCCCTATGCTGGCCGGATGGACGAGGTCAAGCGGTCAATTCGTCTGATCAAGGTCCTTGATCAGACCAGATGCATCGGCTGCCACGCGTGCACGACGATCTGCAAGAGTGAGAACGAGGTGCCGCTGGGCGTGACCCGCACCTACGTCAAGTCTGTTGACGTCGGGGTCTTCCCCCAGGTTCGGCGGGCCTTCCAGGTCACCCGGTGTAACCAGTGCACCGCTGCACCATGCGTCGCGGCATGCCCGACCGGTGCCATGTTCAAACGCAAGGACGGCATCGTCGACTTCGACAAGAAGATCTGCATCGGTTGCAAGGCCTGCATGGCGGCCTGTCCTTACGACGCCATCTTCATCAACCCCGAGGATCACTCGGCCGAGAAGTGCAACATGTGCGCCCACCGGCTCGACATCGGCCTTGAACCCGCCTGCGTGTCCGTGTGCCCGGCCGAGGCCATTCTGGTGGGCGACCTCAACGACCCCACGTCGAAGGTGGCGCGGCTGGTCCAGCGCCGCCCGGTGCAGGTGCGACGTCCGGAGAAGGAGACGGGTCCGGGCGTCTTCTATCTCGGCGCCCACCAGGCCACGCTCGATCCCCTGGCTGCGGCCCGACCCGACGGCGGGCTTTACGCCTGGTCCACACAGGGCTCGCCAGATCCTCAGCTCGTGCCGTCTGGGTATCCCGGCCAACCGACGTCCTCGGCGGCTGCGCTTCTTTCCTACGACATCCCTCACCATGCACCGTGGGGATGGCGGGTCAGCCTCTACACGTGGACCAAGAGCATCGCGGCGGGAACGTTCCTGTTCGCGGTCCTGCTGGCTTTTTTCGGGTCCCTGAGCTGGTCTGACGCCGTGGTGCGATGGGTGGCTCCGCTGATCGCCCTCGTAATGCTTGGTGTCACCGGTGTCCTGCTGATCTGGGACCTCAAGCACCCCCTTCGCTTCTACCTCATCTTCACCCGGCATCGCTGGGAGAGCTGGCTCGTGCGGGGGTCGTTCATCATCGCCGGGTTCGGTGCCGTAGTTGTGCTCTACCTGGCCGCGGCGGCGCTTGAGAGCCACGTCGGTCAGCAGATCGCCGGGGGCGCCGGTATCGCGTTGGCGCTGGCCACCGCCTGCTACACGGCATACCTGTTCGCCCAGGCCAAGGCACGTGACCTGTGGCAGAACCCGCTGCTGCCCGCCCACCTGGCGGTGCAGGCGGTCCTCGCCGGCTCAGCCACGTTGCTGCCCTTCGCTCTGGCGTTCTCGCCGGACCGCGCTGTGACCACGATCGAAGTCGTGCTCGCAGCCGCGGCCGGCCTGCACCTTGTGCTGGTGTGGGGGGAGACCACCCTGCCGCACGTCACCGCCCACGCCCATCTGGCCACCCACGAGATGGTGAAGGGGCGCTTCACCCGCTTCTTCCGGGTCGGCATACTCGGGGTCGCAATAGGCCTTGCCGCCCCGTGGATCGGCGTCGTGGCAGTGCCGTTCGCCCTGGTGGGCCTGCTGGCCCACGAGCACGCCTATGTCCAGGCCGGTCAATCCGTCCCGCTCGCCTGAAGGGTCTCCACCATGGCATCGCCTCGAACCGGCCGTCCGTCCGCCTCCCTCGCCGACCGTGGGGAGCGGGTCTCAGCGGCTCGAGCCGATGTCGAAGCCCGGGGAGAGACGTTCTACCAGGGCGCGAGTGGCATTCACCTGGCCGCGTTCCCACCCAAGGAACGGTGGGACGACTGGGTCGAGCTCGACTCGCGCTCATGGCCGGAACGGAAGGAGAACCATTACCTGCTCGTGCCCACCACCTGCTTCAACTGCGAGTCAGCCTGCGGTCTTCTGGCGTACGTCGATCGCGACGACCTGCACGTCCGCAAGTTCGAGGGAAACCCCGAGCACCCCGGCTCACGGGGACGCAACTGCGCCAAAGGTCCGGCCACCATCAACCAGGTCACCGACCCGGACCGGATCCTGTATCCGCTGCGGCGGGTGGGTGAGCGCGGCGAGGGCAAGTGGGAGCGAGTCAGCTGGGACGCCGCCCTGGACACCATTGCCGCCCGCCTGCGCAAGGCAATCATCGAGGACCGCCAGAACGAGATCATGGTGCACATCGGGCGCCCCGGTGAAGACGGCTACACCGAACGCGTCCTGGCCAGCTGGGGCGTCGACGGGCATAACTCCCACACCAACATCTGCTCCAGCGGTGGGCGCACCGGCTACCAGTTCTGGATGGGCATCGACCGTCCGAGCCCGGATCACGCCAATGCCAAGGTCATCTACCTGATCAGCTCGCACCTGGAGGCGGGGCACTACTTCAACCCGCACGCGCAGCGCATCATCGAGGCACGAGC
>JBBRZV010000055.1:0-22135 GCA_038236365.1 Actinomycetales bacterium
AGCCACCGGCCCCCCGTGAAGGCGAAGATCATCGGCTCGATCTCACGGCGGGTGCGCTTGCCCGCGGCGTCGGTGTAGCTGAGGTTCACGGTGACCTGGTCGATCAGGGCCTGCTCGATTACTGACATGATCCGGCGGGGAGCGCTCGGCCCGACATCGACCCAGATCCGGTGGGACAGGTCGGCGGCTCGGCGACGGGTGGGCGGGTCCAGTACGTCGAGTACCTTGCGAGTGGCGGTGCGCGCCGAGTCGGAGAACGGCGCTTGGGACGCGACCGACACTGCGGCGGAGAGGGCGAGGGCCTGGGCGGCGGTGAAGTTCACCGGGGGCAGCGACGAGCGCTGCGCCAGCCCGTAGCCGCCGCCGGGACCCGTCCGTCCCCAGATCGGCAGCCCTTCGGCCTCCAGGGCGGCGAGATCCCTCTTGATGGTGCGGCTGGCGACCTCGAAGTCGGTGGCGAGCTGGTCGGCGGTGCGACCCCGTGCGCCGGCCCGGCGCAGCGACTCGGTGATGGCGTGGAGGCGTTCGGTGCGGTTCACCCCTTCATCCTCCCAGAAATGGTGACTTAAATAGTGACATGCGGTTGTCTCGCCGCCGAGGGAGCCTGGCCGCATGGACACTAAAACACGCACCTTGCCCTCGATCGTTCTCGTCCCAGGCCACTGGCTCGGCGCCTGGGCCTGGGATGGCGTCGCAGCCGATCTGCGCGGCCGCGGCCACCACGTCACCGCCGTCACCTTGCCGGGGCTCGCCCCCGACGACCCGCACCGCGGGTCGACGACGCTGGCGCGGCAGGCCGACGCCCTGCGCTCGGCGGTCGACGCCGCAGCCGCCAACGGCTCCCCGGTCGTCCTCGTCGCCCACAGCGGCGCCGGATACCCCACCTCGGCGCTACTGGACCGGGATCCCACCCTGGTGGCCCGCATCGTTTACGTCGACAGTGGGCCGGCCGCTGACGGTTCGGCCATCGACGCGTCCGTGCCACCAGAGCAGGAGGAGGTGCCACTGCCACCGTTCGAGCAGCTGCAGGCCAGCATCGACGGGCTCAGCGAGCAGGACCTGCAGCGGTTCCGCGAGCGGGCGGTGCCAGAACCCGGATCAGTCGTCCGGGAAAAGGTGCGTCTGAAGAACGATTCCCGCCGCGACGTCCCGACCACGATCATCGCCTGCTCGTATCCCTGCGAGGTGATGATGCAGATGGTCCGCCAAGGCCACCCGATGATGGCCGAGGTCGCCACCTTGCGCGACCTCGATCTGGTCGACCTCCCGACCGGACACTGGCCGATGTGGAGCCTCCCCGCGGACCTCGCCGCCGCAATCGCGACCGCAGCCAGTCACTGATCAACCACCCTCACCGAGTGACCACTCCCCTCCTCGACGTGCCCTGGCGCACCCGCGCGCGTGACCGGTCAGGGATCCTTGATCGGGACTGCGCACGACGATCCTTGATCGGGACTGCGAGGACTTGGTCGACGACGTCTGACTTGAGGGTGCTTGCGTGCCGGTCAGCGTTCGGCCAGCGGTGATTGAGGGTCTGGCGGTCGAACCTCACTCTGCACCGGCCGACTGCGCGTCGCTCGCCTGGCTGACCCGGTGCCGCCGCACGCCGACGGTTTCTTCAGGTGTGGGAGGGGGTCGGTGGGCCGCCGTCGATCTCAAAGAACAGGTGGTCGGCGCAAGATCACCATCAGTTCTCCCCCTACCCTTAGGAGCGGCTGGTCGGCGTGTGCGGGCCAGCGGGCGGTGGCGTGCCGATGGGCGTTGACGTGCCGATGGGGTGAGCTGTGGCAACAACCGACGTGACCGGTCACGGTTGATCTTCAATGGACCCGCCCCGGACGGTCAAGTTGTCGGGCAGGTCGATACGGGGCCTCGTGATCTTCGCAGGCGATTCTCCCTCGATGTTGCGCACCATGGACTCCTTCTTGATCTGGGCTGGGACTCCCACGACAAGTTCGATGCTCTTCTCAGAGCCGCCAGGCTCGGTGCATGATGACGGTCGGATGCACCTCAAGCAATGCTGAGCGGGCCGCCATGGCGACCTGGGGAGGGACTGGTGAGGATGACTGCCTTTGAAGGTGCGATCTTCGACGTGGACGGCGTGCTGGTGGACTCACCGCACGAGCTGGCCTGGCGCGAGGTGTTCCAGTCGCTCATGGAGGGTGACTGGCGTGATGTCCGCGAGCAGACACGCTGGACACCCGAGGGCTTCACCCCCGCGGTGTACCAACAGCTTATTGCGGGGGTTCCGCGGATGGCCGGTGCGCGTGCGGCTATGGAGCATTTCGGTGTGCCCGACATCGACGCCCGGGTCGAGCAGTACGCGGCCGACAAGCAGGCGCACGTGATCGCGCTGATCGAGGAGGGCCGGTTCATGGCCTTCCCCGATGCGATCCGGTTCATCCTTGTCGTCAAGGACATGGGCATCCGTATCGCGGCAGCCTCCTCGTCCAAGAACGCCAAGCGCCTCCTGGGGCGGATCCGGCTGGACACCTTCGCGGCCGAGCAGCGGCTGGAGTATGACTTCATTCGTCCCGGGATGACGCTGCAGGAGCTGTTCGACGTCGACATCTCCGGGCGCGACTTCCCGAACGGCAAGCCCGACCCGGCGATCTTCCTGACCGCGGCCGAGGAGCTCGGCGTCCCTGCGGGCGCGTGCTTCGTGGTCGAGGACTCCGCCAGCGGGATCATGGCGGCCAAGGCGGCCGGGATGGCGGCTCTGGGCGTGGCCCGCCTGGACGACCAGGTGCTGCTGGTCGAGGCGCGGGCCGACCTGGTAGTGACGACGCTGGACGACGCCTCCGTACGGGCCCTGGCCGAGGGCGCCCTGGAGGAGGAGCTGGCGGCCACCGGGTTCCTGCGGCCCTTCAAGGAGCAGCCGCACAGCGACTGGTCACTGGTCCACGAGAGCTTCGACCCCGAACGCCAGGGGCTACGTGAGGCGCTGGGCGCCTTGGGCAATGGGTATCAGGTGACCCGTGGTGCCCTGCCCGAGGCCAGGGCCGACGGGGTGCACTACCCGGGCACGTACGTAGCTGGGCTGTACAACCGCGCCAACACCGAGGTCGCCGGCCGCACGATTGTGAACGAGGACCTGGTCAATGTCCCCAACTGGCTGCCGCTGGAGTTCCGGGTCGCCGACGGAGAGTGGTTCGATGTCCAGCAAGCCGAGGTCCTCCATCATCGCCTGGAGCTGGACATGCGCCGAGGGACCCTCACGCGGCACCTGCAGTGGCAGGAGCCGGACGGCCGGCGGACCAGCGTTGACCAGCGCCGGTTCGTCAGCATGCACAACGAACATCTCGCCGGCCTGGAGACGACGTTCACGGCAGAGAACTGGACCGGCCGGCTGGAGGTCCGGTCCGGTATCGACGGCCGGATCGTGAACTCCGGCGTGAAGCGCTACCACGACCTGAACTCCGTCCACCTGGATCTGCTGGGCGCCGCTGAGGTGGACAACGAGACGGTCGACCTTCAGGTGGCGACCACGCAGTCTCATGTGCGGGTCGCTCTCGCCGCCCGGACCCGGGTCCTGCGCGAGGGCGAGATCGCCCGGGTCGAGCGGCAGCTGTTCCACGAGCCCGGGTTCATCGCGCACGACCTCACGCTGGAGCTCGAGCAAGGGCGGCCGGCCACGGTCGAGAAGATCGTCGCCCTGTACACCTCCAGGGACCGGGCGGTCTCCGAGAGCCGGGCCGAGGCGCGGCTCACGGTAGCGGGCGCGCAGGGCTACCAGGAGGTACTGGCTCGACACGAAGGTTCGTGGAACAGCCTCTGGAACCGGTTCAACATCGAGCTGGACGTCGCCAACGCCAGGACCGAGACGCTCCTTCATCTGCACATCTTCCACCTGCTGCAGACGGTTTCACCGCACACGATCAACCTCGACGTAGGGGTCCCGGCTCGGGGCTGGCACGGGGAGGCCTACCGGGGCCACATCTTCTGGGACGAGATCTTCATCTTCCCATTCCTGAACTTCCAGCAGCCGGTCCTGGCCAAGGCGCTGCTGAACTACCGTCACGCCCGCCTGAACAGGGCCCGCGCGGCTGCCCGGGAGGCAGGGTACGACGGCGCGATGTTCCCGTGGCAGAGCGGCAGCAACGGGTACGAGGAAACTCAGGAGGTCCACCTCAACCCGGCCTCCGGTCGCTGGCTGCCGGACCACTCGCACCTGCAGCGGCACGTCAACATCGCGATCGCCTACAACGTCTGGCAGCACTACCAGGTGACGGGGAGCGTGGAGTTCCTGCGTTTCACCGGTACCGAGATGCTGGTGGAGATCGCACGCTTCTGGGCGAGCATGACAACGTGGAACCAGGAGCAGGAACGCTACGAGATCCTGGGCGTGATGGGGCCCGACGAATACCACGACGCCTACCCGGATTCCGAGAAGCCCGGCCTGAACAACAACACCTACACCAACGTCATGGCGGTCTGGGTACTGCAACGGGCGATCGAGGCGCTCGATCTGCTCCCCCCGCACTACCGGCAGGAGCTGGTCGACGAGCTGCAGATCCGCGACAACGAGCTGGCGCGCTGGCTCGACATCACCCGCAAGATGAAGGTGGTGTTCCACTCCGACGGGGTGCTCACCCAGTTCGAGGGCTATGAGCTGCTCCGGGAGTTCGACTGGGAGGGCTACCGGGAGAAGTACGGCAACATCCAGCGGCTTGATCGACTGCTGGAGGCCGAAGGCGACAGCACCAACCGCTACAAGCTGGCCAAGCAGGCCGACGTCCTGATGCTGCTGTTCCTGCTCTCGCGCGAGGAGCTTCAAGAGCTGCTCGGAAATCTCGGCTACCAGGTGAGCGCCGACCAGCTCGCCCGTACCGTCACCTACCACCTTGAGCACACCTCACACGGCTCGACGCTGAGCGGGGTCGTCAGCGCCTGGGTCCTGGCTCGTTACGAGCCAGGGCAGGCATGGCAGTTCCTGTTGGGGGCGCTGGAGAGCGACATCGGCGACGTGCAGGGCGGGACGACCGCCGAGGGCATCCACCTTGGGGCGATGGCCGGCACGGTCGACATCGTGCTGCGCTGCCTGACCGGCATGCAGGCGTGTGGCGAGGTGCTCCGGTTCGCGCCGACTCTGCCGCCGGAGGTCAAGGAACTCAAGTTCAGCGTGCACTATCGGGGTCACCGCCTTGACATCGCAATAGCCGTGGACCACATGGAGGTCAAGTCGCGTCCCGGCAGCGCACCGCCCATCGAGGTCCTCGTCAGGGACGAAACCATCGAGTTCAGCCCCGGCGCCCAACACCACTTCTCACTGGAGCACCAGCCATAACCTCCTCGGGTGCCACCGGCACCTCACATGCCCGTCATGCCCTCCGCGGTCAGCTGGGCGCGGGCTTGTGTCTGTATGGCAGGTCGCAGGCCGTCGGTCTCGGCCAGTCGTGCCTCTACTGCGGCTTGGGGTAGCCGCAGATGTGCGGCCATCGTTTCTGGGGGGTTCGGGGGTAGCCGCAGAACTGCGGCTACCCCCATCGGCGGTCGCCACCGCGGCCGACGCGGTGGTGCGTACGTGGTAGCGGTTGGACAAGGACTGCTCACCGTTGCGTCGGTGTTCGACGCGGACGATGCCGGCTTCGGTGAGCTGGCGCATCGCCCGGTCGATGGCGTCGACCGAGCGGCGCAGGCGCCGGGCCAGGGTTTGCCGGGATGGCATCCGGGTCCCGGAGCTGTTCCCGTAGCGAAGCAGCAGGGAGTACAGGCGGAACGCGCCGTCGGAGAGGGCTGCGTCGATTACCCATTCGGGGACGATCGAGAACCGCGGTTCCTCGACGACGAGGGTGCCGTCGGCGGGGGGTGTGGTGTGCGGCGGTGGGGCTTCTCGGTCACGGTGATGGCCTTTCGAGCGGGTGCGCTGAGGGTGGGCAAGGCTGACTCGACCGCTGCCCTGGACGGGGGAGCGCGTCAGGAATGCGTCAGGAATGCACCTGAACTGCACGGACGCAGCGGTGTCAAGCGTCCAGACCGGCACGATGGTCGGGCAGGAGACCGCAGGTCAGGGCCTATTCAGGCCGATTCCGGCATAAGGCGGATGCGGGCCAGTACGGATCAGAAGGTTGGGGGTTCGAATCCCTCCGGGCGCGCTCTGGTGAGACAGAAAGTGGACGCCTCCGAGATGTCGGGGGCGTTCGGCTTTCTCGACGAACCTGCAGGTCAGCGCCCTGTCGTCGGGTTTCGGCCCTGTCGTCGCGGCGGTCCTGGCGGGTGTTCGGTCCAGTGGTCTGCGAGGGCAGGAGCCGTTGGGCTGGGAGGCATCCCTATTTCTATCCCTACATCCATCCCTACATATATCCCTACATCGTTGTAGGGATGGCCTGATGTCGCCGGTGGTGTTTACCGTGGTGGATGAATAGCCCTCGTGGTTCGGGGTCGTTGCGTCAGCGGCGGCCGGGAGTGTGGGAGGTCCGTGTCGCGTTGGGCGCTGACCCGGTCCGTGGTCGGTGCCGGCAGCGGTCGGTGACGGTGCGCGGTGATTGCGCCGAGGCTACGCGGGCGTTGGCGCGGTGGCCGGGTTGGCGACGGTGGTGCGGGTGGCCCGGCGTTCGGATCCTGGCGTGAGCCTGGCCAGGTTGCTGCAGACGTGGTTGGGGACCGACCATGGGTGGCGGCCGTCGACGCTGGCCGGGTACCGCTCGGTCGTGGCGTTCTTGGTCGCCGACCCGTTGGGTCGTCGACGGGCCAGCACGCTGACTGCGGCCGTGGTGCGGCTGGCATGTACGGGCTGGCTGGCCCAGGGAGCCGGTGAGGCGACGGTGTGGGCGCGGGTTCGGGTGCTGCGTTCGGCTTTGGGGTGGGTTTACACCGAGCGGATCCTGGATCGTTGCCCGTTGGATGTCATGCGGGGTCCGCCGGTGCCGCGGACCCGCTCACATGTCCCGGTCGCTCAGGTCGTTGAGCTGTTGGGCTACGCCGAACGGGCTGTGGGTTTCCAGCGCGACCTGTTCGAGGCTGGTGCCGGTGACCGGCGGGCCGGGGCCGACGTGCATCGCGCCGAGCAGGTCCTGCTGCTGTGCCGACTGGCAGCCGATACTGGCGCCCGCCGCGGTGAGCTCGCAGCCCTTCAGCTGGGGGACCTGGACGGGCGGGTCCTGACCATTGAGCGAGCCGCATCTGGTGAGGTGATTGGGCCGACCAAGACCAGAACGGTGCGGCGGCTGACGTTGGGGTCTACCAGTACCGGCTTGTGGCAGGCCAGCGTCCAGGCGTGGAGGGCCAGGTCAGGAAGCGACCAGTTCGGGCCGTGGTTGTTCTCCGCCGACCCTAACCACGCCAGCCGGTTGACCACCGGCGGGCTGGGGCACTGGTTCGCCCAGTTGTGCGAGGCCGCGGGGATGCCTGAGGTCACTTTGCACCGGCTGCGGCACACGGTTGCCACCGTCCTGGTCGGCCGCGGACAGATCCTTCAGGCCCAGTACCGGCTCGGCCACGCGGACGCCTACACCACTCTGCGGATCTACTCCCATGCCCAACCGCTGCACGACCTGGACGCCGCGGACACCCTCGACGAGCTGTACCGGACCGGAGCATCCGGTGCATGAGGCGGGCCGAACGCCGAACGCACGACTACCCCCGGGCGCTTGCGCGGATCTGGCTGCGAGGCGAGCAAAAGCGCGTCTGCCGGAGCGCAGTCGTGCCGCAGTCGTGCCGCCGTCGTGCCCCGAGGTGTCAAGGCACGCCGCTTCCGGCACGGCTTCGGAAGAGGGGAGGCCAGAGGGTCCTCCGGCCGTGATCCATCCGGGGCCCTGGACGGCACCCGCGATCGCCACGTCGTCGCCGACCAACCACCAGTTCCTCTCCGACCTCGGAGCGACGCCCGTCGCCTACGGCGACGACGGAGTCGTGGAGCGCATCCGCTAGGTCGCCCGGACGGCGTCGACGTCGTCGCGGACGTCGTGGTCGGAGTCCGCGAGGTCACGATGGCGGTGCTGGCCGCCGGTGGACGGCACGCCTCCAGCGCCGACTCGACGCTGCTGGAGACCGGAGGCTCGTGGGTCTGGGTGCGTCCCTCGGCCGAGGGCCGGGCCGAGCTCGCTCGGATGGCCGACGCCGGGCAGTTGCGCGTGCCCGCCGCCGACGTCCTGCCGCTGCAGGAGCTACCCGCTGCGTTCGCGCGCAGCCGCGAAGCTCACCTGCGGGCAAACTGGTCATTTCCGTCTCGGACTGAGGTGGTCGACCCGCGCATCACCTCGAAGTCGAGTCCACTCGCGGCGGGTGGTCGGCTGAGCCGATGTCGATCGGCTCAGCCGGACTGGGGCGTCCGGGAACGAAATAACTGGGACGGGGACGTCTCCGTTCGACGCCCCCCGTCCCGGGAAAACCTGCGGACAGGGCATACGGGAACTGAGCCTGCCCAGGTTCTTCCCGAGTCCGCGTGCTGCGGGGGACGAGCAGTTGACGTTCCTCTTTCGGCCCTCGTCCTGGCGCCGTGACGGCCGAGAAATCCTTCCCCTCATGGCGAAATGAGTGCGTTCGGTGGGCGAGCCAAGAGTGCACTGAAGTGCATATCTATGCACGTCGTCACGTTCACACACCGCGCTTTCTTCTCTTGCGACATCTGCAATTGGCGCCCCGAGTTGTGCGTCCGGCGCGACCGACGACCGTAGACCGGCAGCAGTAGCACGCTCATACGACCCAGTCGAACTCGCGAGCGGATCTCTTTCTGGCCCCTTTGGGACCTGGACGACTCATGGGTGCATCGACTCGCCAAGGTGACGAGCCTGCTCTCCGAACCGACTTCACCTTCGGACGGATCCCAGATGCCCCCGAACCAAAGCTCGGGCCGGATGGCCGCCGGGCTCAGACTTGAAGGCCCACTTCAACGATCGCCTCGGCGACCGTCCGCAGGCTGGCGTTGTTGTTGCGGGCGTGCGTGCGGATCAGCTGGTAGGCCTGATCGATCGTGACCTCATGGCGCTGGGCTGTGAGCCCTTTGGCCTGTTCGATGACGATTCGTGACGCCAGGGCCCCTTGCAGTTGCTCGCTGAGCTGCTGCTGGTGGCGCAGCTGGGCGGCGTCTCGTGCGACGGCCAGCACACCGAGCGGGCTGTCGTTGAAGTCGCGGTAGACCGAGGCGTTGTACAGGACATCGGTCAGGGTGCCGTCCTGGTGAAGCAGAGTAAGCGGGTAGTCGGTGAGCGACCCCTGCGCGAACGCCCGCTGGTAGCCCTCCCGGGCTTTGTCTTGGTCGGTGAAGTACTGCGAGAAGTCGCTCCCGATGAGCTCATCGCGCGTGACCCCGGTGACGTTGATGGCAGCCTCGTTGACGTCGGTGATTTTGCCTGCGGGGCTGATCGTCACCATCGGGTCCAGGCCCGCCTCGATCAGGCTCCGGGAGTATCGAAGTGCATGGTGAAGTTCAGTCATGTCGCGGCTGATCATGGATGTGCCGACGATCGCGCCCCCGGCGCCGCGGATCGGCGAGACGGTCAGCGAGACCGGGAACACCGTTTCGTCCTTTCGGACACCGACGGTGTGGAGGTGCTGGATGTGCTGGCTGGCTTTGTTCTTGGCCAGGATGGCCTTGATCTGGTCGAGTTGATCCTTGGGACTGAGCGTTTCGACGGACGTGCCGACAGTGTCCTGGCTGGTGTGTCCGTACAGCTTCTGCGCGGCCGGGTTCCAGCTCGTGATGATGCCTTCGAGGGTGAGGGCGATGATGGCATCGTCGGAGCTCTCCACGATCGCCTCCATGCGCTGGGCGATCTCCAGCGCCCGCCTTTGCTCGGTTACGTCCCGGTGGATCGCAGAAGCTCCGACGATTGCGCCCTGCTCGTCGTGGATTGGTGCCATGGTCAGCGAGACCGGGACTAGCAATCCGTCCTTTCCCAAGCGCGTGGTCTCAAGGTGCTCGAGAGACTTGCCGCCCTTGACCACGGCCAGGGTCTGGAGAAACTCGTCGGTTCGCTCTTCAGGAACCAGAATGCTCCCGGACTTGCCGATGATCTCCTGGCTTGAGTAGCCGTACAGCCTCACAGCCGCTGGATTCCAGCTGGTGATGATGCCGCTCAGGGTGCTGCCAATGATGGCATCGTCGGAATATTCGACGATTGCTGCAATGAGATGAGCGTCTTTGACTGTCTGCTCCTGTTCGGCCACCTCACGCACCGCCGTGTTCCGACATTAGGTCCTCGGTGTTGATCTCGGACACCCCGGTGTTGACCGGCAACCCCGTCGCGTCCTGGTGCGTCTGGTAGATCTGCCGGACGGCCACGGGCAGACGTGTCTTGACGGGCCGGCCGATCAGATCGTCACCGAATAGCGGCGCCCTCGTGCGATCGGCGAACCCGGTCACACGGCTGTGGTTCATCCCCACCAGGGCATCAGGAGCAGCCCTGAGCCGCATCTCGGACCCCATCATCGTCAAGAACATCTGATTCCCCTTTCCGAGCCTGCCGCCGGGAACTCGGATCAAGAGAACACCGACCGTTGACAACGGATGCTACGTCCAGAGCCGACCGGAACCATGGGCGGCTTCGGTCAAGTCCACCGAAGCCGTCAAACCCACTGAAAAGGGGTTTGGCTCAGCCAGCGCGACGGGTCCTGGCTACGCGACGTTTGAGCGCACGCCGTTCGACCTCGGACAGGCCGCCCCAGACGCCGGCGTCCTGGCCAGTCGCGATGGCCCATTTCAGGCAAGCCTCAGCGACCTCACAGCGATCACAGACGGCTTTGGCCTGCGCAATCTGCAGGAGCGACGGTCCGGTGTTGCCGACCGGGAAGAACAGCTCGGGGTCCTCGCCCAGGCAGGCTGCGCGGTCGCGCCAGGTCATCCGAGTTGACTCCTAGATCAGCAGTCGGTGGCAATGAGCATCATGCGACCCAGTACAGGCGGGCCATCCATCGGTGTCATTCAGTCTTACACGTCCAGGCTGCGCCTGCGAGATGGCAGGCGCCCACGCGATTCGGCGGATGCCTTGTTCCGACGCAGTACTTCCTGAGAAGTCAAGAAGTACTGCGTCGTCACCTACTCGAGCCTTACGCGGTGCGCTCCGGCCACCGGTCGCGGGTCAGGGTTCGGTCAGTCCTTCTTGAAGGCGTCCTTGATCTTCTCCCCAGCCTGCTTGAGGTTGCTCTTCGTCTGGTCGGTCTTGCCTTCGCGTTCCAGCTCCTCGTCGCCGGCAGCCTTGCCAAGGTGTTCCTTGGCTGCGCCTTTGGCTTCGTCCTTCTTGTTCTTGATCTTGTCTTCCAGGCCCATTTCCGGGTTCCCTTCTCGTTCGGTGACCAGTGATATGTGGGGCAGGCTGATGGTGGATCCCGCCAGCGGGAAAGAGCCCTGGGTCAGTAGTAGTGCTTGCGCCCGCCGACGGCCCGTCCCATGCCAAGAACCCACAGGATCACGCCAATCACCAACAGCATGCCACCGATAGTCACCCAGCACCGGTATGCCGACGACAAGCCTGTGACGAGAAGCACCACTGCGAGAACGATCACGTGAGTCTGTTCGTTGGGAGGGACGAACTTGGGCCGGTGAAGAGCCGCAGTTTCACGCCGCAGTTTCACCGCGGTATCCGCCTGGGGCACCTGCGTTGCAGCAGGCGAAAACGGCTATTTTGGTCTTCGTGGCGTTCGCTGCGGCCTACGCTATGCCTTGAGGTATCCGCAAATCTGCGGGATCGGCAGACATGATGATGAAGGAGGCTAGGCTGCCATCCAGCCTGCCAATACAACCCCGCCACTCCCGACCAGACCCTCCACAAGCTTTGGCACGAGGGCTGAACAGTTACGTTCCATGTACCGTACGGCGAACGGCATCCGGTGACCGTCGCTGAGCTGCTCCACCGGACTGCTGTCGCCGTAAGCCGATCGTGCTGCGGGACGCCCGTTCGAGCCGGGGAGCGCGACAACTGAGAATGCACATTGCCCCGCGGGGGTGGCTCATGGCTCCCGTCGGGTCACGGGAAGCCCTGCGATCTTGGCGTCGAGACGGTCAAAGCTGAGCAGCCCGTCCAGGTGGCGCTGCTCCACCAACGCGACCAGGTAGGCGTCGGGCCAGTCCATGTTCCGCTGCCCGTAGTGCTCGACCGTGCGACGTAGAAGAGTCTCGTTGTCGACGGCGATCGAGACCAGCGACAGGACTGCCTCGACGACGCGGGCTATCTCGTCCCGGGGCCGAGCGTAAGGCCCCTGAAGGACATAGACGATCTCGGCGACGGTGAGATCGGTGAGCACGAGGCTGCGAGGCGCGGCATCGACCAGTGCAGCGGTGGCGCGGGCCGCCATCTCGGGGGGCTGACCGGTGAGGTGGCGGAGTACGACGTTCGCGTCGAGGGCTTCGCCCATCAGTCTGAGGGTTGGTCATGACGCTCGGCCTGTGCCGACCACGCCGCTTCCCGTAGGTTCGGCCAGTCTGCGCCGTCCCACTCGGCCGGAACGGGCACCGAACCGGCCAGAGCCAGGAAGTCGGCTGCCTTGCGAACCTGGGCATGAGCCTCGCCCGATCCAGGGTCCAGCTCGAAAATCACCTCGTCACCGACATCGAGATCCAAAGCCCGGCGGATAGCGACCGGAATAGTCACCTGCCCCTTGGCTGTGATTCTGCTTGCTACCTTCATGGTCCTTACTATACATCCCGGTAAGGACGTCTGCTCTTGTAAGGAATGTCCGACTGCGGCGGCCGTCCCGTGGCCCGATCGCTGACCGGTCACCGATCGGGGCTCGGAACAGCCCGTGATCTGGGGAGGAATCTTCGGCGGGCTTTGATCTTCACTCTTCGGTCGCGCGCAGATATTGGCGTAGGACCTCACCTTCAGCTCGTAGCCGGTTGGCACGATCGTGACGTCCCAACTTGTCGTACTCATCCGCAGCGGACGACCGCTCATCGATCTGTGCCTGCATCAGCCCGCCAACTTCAGCATCGCTGACTTCACGCCGCTCAACTTCGGTAGCACCCAGACCAACCGTGGTGCCCGCGACATGCTCGCTGGACGCTGCGGGCCGCTGATCGTTCGTGGTCTCGGGCATCGCCGTGGCGTTGTCAAGAGCGGCCATGGCAGAGCGCAGCGCGGCGACCCTGACGACGTCGTGGGCCCGAACTGCCGACTTGAGATCGTCGCTGAGACGGTTGCGCATGTTGAGCACGCTAACCGCGACCCGGGAGTCTCGGCAAACGCTCTCATCCGAACGAGCTATGCACCTGTAATGTCGTGACCGGTCGGGGATCCGCCTGCGGCGAACACCTCCAGGGTGCGGTCTTGGATCAGATCTCCAAGGTCCCCCGGTTGGTCGTGTCCGGTCATCCTGTCGTGGCGGTCTGCGACCCTGTCGGTCGTGTCCGGTCAGCCGAGGGTGCGCATCATGAAGTGGGCGAGGTTGTACTCCGGTGGGGAATGTCTTGGTGCCGATCTCCGGAGGGCGAGCGTGTGCTCGTAGCCTGCGGCCCCCGAGACTCCTCGGGTGTCTCGACCACCAGGATCTCGAGATCGCAGCCGAGCAGCTGTGGCCGTAGACGCGCTCACGGAGCTATTTTGAGGGGTGGAGGTTGGTCGGGAGGGAAGGGGAAGCGCATGTCGGCCGCAATGAGCTGGCTCTTCCACACCCGCAGGACCGAAGAAGGCTCGGGAGAATTTAGCCGCACGTCTCGTCGGCTTGCGAAAGAAGAGATAAGACAAGAACGGCGCTGGGAGTCCTCGGCCGCTGAGGGCGGGGCGTGCGCCGGCCTGACCCAACGTTCAACCTGGCCCCTTTTCCTTGACTTCGCGGCCCTGGCACAACGACAAGACGCACTCTCTGGCGGGTTGACTCCCCTTCACGATACGACTGCCTTGGTCACTTTCGTTGGGATGGGGATCACAGATGCGAATCGATACGAGGATCCGGCCGCAGCGTTCAAGGAACTCCGACGCATGGCACCTGCTCATAACGGCGAGCTCGTCGAGGTGTTCACGCAGAGACACCGCGAGGAGTCCAGGGGCAGCGACTTCCTTTACTTCCACTTCGCTGGCGACAGACTGGCTTTCGGCCTCCAGATATGCGCACTGACCAGCGGCGGTCTCATGGCAGGCTGGCAACTCAGCTGATGCGCCCCGCTGACTGACGGGTCAAACGCCTCGAGCTGGACGCCGAAGAACAGGTTCCCGCTGCACGGTTCGGGGATCCCTGCCGTGACGGTCTGTCTGTCTGTCGGCCGAGGTGGCCCCCGATCACCGGTTGCCCATCGGCTTGCGGACGCATCTGACCCGGGCCGGATCGGCACCCTCACCCGACTGGGCCCAATCAGCGCAAACATGCCCAACCGCAGCCGGCAACCTCCACAACTGCTGAAATGCATAACCATGCATGGACCTCGGGACCGGCAACGTCCGCAAATGGCGCCGAGCGGTAAATGCGAATCTGGCGATGAGCGGACGTCCGCTCATCAGGGTTATGCCGGTGATGATTCCGACCGGACCTGGCAAATTGAGGAGGTCTACTCATGCAACGGACTCGGGACACCTGGGCGAGACACCGGCGGCGATTCGCGGCGGGTTAGAGCCGGTTGAGGGCTTCATCCAGCGCTTGGTGTGCGGCCGCCGGGTCGATTCCCAGCTGGTGGGCGACGACCGCCATGGTGTCGGCGGCGGCGGTGAGGTCCGTAGCGGTGGTGTTCGCTTTCGATCCGTCCAGCACGATGGTGCCGTGTCTGCCTGCGGTCTCAACCAGACCATCCCTGGCAAGCGCGTCGTACACCTTGTTGACGGTGGCGCGTGCGAGGCCGAGGTCGGTCGCCAGATGCCGGATGGGTGGCAGTTTGGTTCCTGGCCGCAGCTGGCCCGACGCGATCAGTCGCTCGATCTGGACGCGGAGCTGTTCGAACAGGGGTACGGGGGACTGGGTGTCGAGATGGACGATCATGACGGCTCTGGGATCCACTTTCGCGGCGGCCGTGGAGATGCCCTGTGGAGCAGAACCACCGCGGCGACCAGGCCGGCTATCTCCGCGAAGATCTGGATGGGCGCCAAGGGCCCGGTGTCGACTCCGGGGACTCTTGACACAATCCACGTTGCGGTCAGGACCGCTGAGGCCAGCTGAAGCCGTGCGGTGGATGTGCTGGCGAACGAGCGCATCCGCAGGTCGACGACTTGGGCCCGGCTGGAGAGGATGGGTCGTCGTCGGCCCGATATCGCCGAATGGGTCGCTTCCGCGACGAGTGTCACGATCAGGCCACCGATGGCGATCCACAGTGGCGCGAGCCCGTTTCCGGTGGCGGCGATGAGTCCGCCCCCCAGAAGCGAGGCAACGCTGATGCCCCGGGCGACCCTGATGAGGTCGGGCCGCGACGCCCCAGCATGTTCGGCCAGGGAAGCACTGACTGTCGTTGAGGGGGGTTCGCTGAGGCGAAAGCTCTCCGCCGAGAACGCGCCGACAAGGACTCCGCCCAGTCCGCAGAACAACGCATCGGCGAGTGGGCTGTGCGAACCGACGCCGATCCTCACCGAGCCGTACCACGCAGTC
This sequence comes from Actinomycetales bacterium, assembly GCA_038236365.1. GTDB lineage: Bacteria > Actinomycetota > Actinomycetes > Actinomycetales > Dermatophilaceae > UBA4719. The sequence goes on from JBBRZV010000055.1 coordinate 15,442, forward strand.
CCGACGCTGACAGCGAAGAGCGCTCCGAGAAGCCCACCGGCGACCCGGTGGGTTCGATGCCGCTGAAGATAGCGGGAGTAAACGTCGGCTTCATCCGGTGAAGGCTCTGGAACTCCTGCTATCCAGGCGACATCGCGAGCGGTGACCCGTAGGCCGCCCGTCACAGAGATGACGGCAACCGTGAAGACGCCCAGGAGCAAGCCGGCCATGACGCCCATGCCGGCGCCGATCAGCACGTCGTGGTCCTCATGACGAAATTCCTTTCCTTTGACTTATTGGCATAGTACGATGTGCCAATGATCGTGGCAACCCCGACACCCAGCACTGCTCCGGACCCCGACCCGACGCTGTCGACGCTGATACCTCAGCGTTCGGCCAGGAGGAACCTGCTCCTGGCGTCAGCGGCCCTGTTGGTTCTCGTCGGTGTCTGGACCTCACCACAGGTGCTGCGTCCGTCGGTCGTCTCCAACGAGGGCAGCGCTGGAGCCGCAGAAGTGCTTGCCCGCCAGCACCAGGTACTCACCGTGGTAGGGCTCACCCCAGAGGGCTGGCCGTCTGTCGGTGTGCAGTCCGTGGGCGACGTCCCAGGGGCCAGGGTCGCCGGAGCGTGGGTGTTCGACGACGCCGCGCTGGAGTCGCAAGTGGCGAGCCGGCCTGACCGCTACCCCACCGGGCTCGACTATCTGCGCGCGTCATTCCCCGGCCGCGACTTCGGCGCAGCCAGCCGGCTCCCACACCGTCTCAACCCAGGCAAACCAGCCCAGATCCTCATTCTTTGGGACGTCACGAATTGCTCCCTGCTGACCGAAAACCGGCAACCCCAGATCGAGCTCACCTCGATTCTCGGGCTCACGACGCACCAGCAGCTCCCCGACTGGTCCGCGCCCTTCTTTGCGGTCGACGCCCCTCCCGAGACCGGAGCGTGCCCAACGCCATGACCGGCAAGGCCGGGCCACCAACGCGGGACGATCGACGGACGTACTCATCTGGCGCAAACAGGTAAATCCGGGCGATGACTGACAATAGGCGATTCGCGGGGGAACCCGCCTGCTTCTGGCGGAGTAGTCGTCACCTACGCAGACGCGGGCGCGGCCGCGATGACTGATCGCAACTGGCGGTCGAAAGCCCTGTGTCCGCCGACGAACCTATCCAGCCCCAGGAAATCCGTGTAGAGCAGGAGTCGAGCATGCCGAGGAATCCTCACGGCCACAGTCGCAGCCGCCGTATCAAGAACTCTGGCGACACCGAGAGGCGAGAAGTCGTCTCGAAGCAAAGAGATCAGATCGTCGAGGACGAACTGAATCCTCCAGTCGACCTTGCCGGACGGCTCCAGCCTCCAATCCACCATCTCGTAGCCCGCCGCGAAACGGATCTCGATTCCCTCGGATGAGGACATAAACGGCATCGGGCTGATCATGGACAAGACCGTCAGCACAAGCGCGTACGTCTGCTTGCGTAGGGGACCTCGACCCTCAGATCCCTGACACGTGACCAGGGATACTCAGCGACCTGGTGCCCCTGCTCCCAGCGACTAATACCGGCGCCATCGAAACACACGTGCACAGGCAGGCCGGCGGACTGCCAGTTCACAACGCCGTCAGCAGTCACCCACGGCACCGCCAAGCCTGACTTCAACATGCGTGCCAACGTACGCCACCGCACAGTGCAGCCGACCCGACGCAGGGAGTAACTGGTAGGCACTGCCAGCCGGGCAAGGATTTGGACACGGCCACCGCATCCTTGACATCCTCAAATGGCGCGATGCGCTCGTGCCGCTGAATCGGGAGTGAGGTGTGGGACGAGACGCCTAATAGCCACGATGCCCGCGCTCTCCGTGTCGCCATGCAGGACACACCTCCAGGTCATCCCCGGACGCCGAAGTCCAATCGGCGGGATTCCGTCGCCTTCCGACCCACTGGGAGCCATGCGAGCAGCGAGCCCGTTTCGCTGATGCAGGCCCTGCCCCGGACGTCATCGATTACGCGTGTGCGCACAACCCGGCCGCCTCGACGGAGGCTCTCAACGACGTACTCTCCCCGCATGGCCGCTGCCACGACATCCGCCACGGTTGACGACCAGGGACGGTCAGTTGAGCCCCCGCTCGGATCTATGTGCTCGTGAGTACCCAGCCACGTCACGACGGCACCGTCACCAGAGACCATCACGTCAACCGTGGCCGAGTCGTCATGCCGATGGGCAATCTGCAGCGCCAGCGTCCTGTGGACCCGAAAGCGGCCCTCCACCGTGATCCGACTGCGCTCCCGATCCGCCAACTCAGGGTCCAGCGCGTCGAGCATCGCCACGAGCTCCCCGACGATGGCGGCACCGCCATCCGGAAGCGGCGGGTCCATGCTCACCGAGCCAAACCAACGTTCGGCTCCGCGGACCCCACCGTCGCTAGTCACATGCGGAGAGTAGTCGCCGCCGGGCTCTCGCCGCGTTCTTGAACATCCGCTATTGGCGCTGATGGGGGTCGTTGATGGCCGGCCAGCCATCGGCCATCTACCGGGGCACAACCGTGACCGGACAGCGGATGCCAGGCGCCCGGCTTAGGCGGGCGTCGGCTGTCAGGAGACTGCAGCCGAGAAGTTCCGCCAGTGCCACATAGGAGGCGTCGTAAGCGGACAGGTTGTCCCTGAGTTCCCACACCCGATCCAGCATTGAGAAGACGGGGTAACGCGTCATTCCGAGACGTCGAAAGGCGTCCAAGGCGGCCCACCCGGAGTCGGTATCTACCTGTTGGGCATTGACCATGCGGCGAAGTCCATTGGCGACTTCGGAGTCGATGAGGTGTGGCGCGTGCAGCTGTTCACTGGCTAGCGCACTTCGTGCAGGGCCGGCGTTGAGCAGTGCCGACAGGGCCGCTGAAGCATCAACCACGATCACCTGTTGGCACGTCCAGCGTCCAGCTCACCCAAGATCTTGGCGGTGTCCATGTCGAGATCGGGCAGGCTACCGAGCAACGCAGGGTTGTCCGCTCGGCGCGACACGTCAGCGAGTTCCCGTACGGCCACTGCCCCGACCGATGTTGCGTCGCGGGCGGCGAGCCGCTCCAAGCGCGCGACGACGTCGTCCGGCACGTTCCGCAAGTAAAGAGTTCTCATGTGGCAATATGCTAGCAATCGGCTAGCGATTTGCCAAGGATGAGGGAACGACCAGCTTGAGCACGTCCATTTGGCTGCCCCGTCCAAACGTCCTCTTCTGGCGCGGATAGTGCGCTTTTGATGCACCGATGAAGGACCTCCACGAGACGGGTCCGGCAGTCTCAGTAAACGTCGCGGCGATGGCCAACGCTCAGCGCCAGCACCGTCAGGGTGTTGTCGACCAATTGCGCAAGGATTCGATAGTCACCCACTCGGTAGCGCCAGACCCCGGCGTGGTTCGCCGTCAATCCCTTACCGCGCTGCCGAGGGTCGTCGAGACCTTCGACATCATGCAGGTAGCCCAGCACACGCCGCTGCACTGCGCGATCAAGCTTCTTGAATTCCCGATCGAAGTGGTCGGTGGTCTCAACGCTCCACCGGGCCGTCACCTGTCCGTCTCGGCCTCGAGCGCTGACAACGGATGGCTACGTCGACCCTCGGCTTCGAAAACATCGATCGCGGCATCGGCGGCGAAGGCGTCTTCGAGGTCTGTCAGGTACTCACGAAGTGCCGTCTTAACGTAGAAACTCTTCGAGCGCCCGGTGCGGCGCGCGAGGCTGTCGAGGCGCTCTTCTTCCTCGTCGGTAAGTCGGATCGAGATCGTCATCGGGGACCACCTTCCTGAGGGTAAGACATGTTTACATCATATATCAGGTCGGGGTCCCGCCGGTGGCCGTGCCGCCGTTCATGATGAACGGTGAGGCACTGGCACGATTTCGCTTGCCGTCAGTGACCCCGATGGAAACCTCGATCGGCAGCCGGGGTTCGCACCCGAGTGACGTCCGCTCATGGCGCGGATAGTGCCCTTCCGATGTACTGAAGACGGGTCCCTTGCGAAGAAGGGTGACAAGCTGATGCCCCGCAAGCCAGACCCGCCGGCGCCACAAAGCAACGGGCACAATGTCGCTGACTGTGGTCGCATCTCGTTCGTCCTACGAGGACGGCCCCGATTTGGATACCTACTGGACAGGCACCGCCCGTCCGGTCGTCGCGTCCAGCACCTGTCGTGCGATCAACGGCGCATTCAGGTGCACCTGAATCAGGTCACTACACGCGGGCGAGGGAGGCCCAGGCGTGACCATGCCGACGAGTTTGATGCTGACCACGGTGGCCGACTCCTTGACCGTCACTTGGTAGGGGGTGCTCTTGCACGAGTCAGCCATCACCACCACAGTGGCACGATCGCCTGGCACTGCCCTCGCACGGTAGAAACCGACCGGGGTCGGTGCCGAGGACGAGCACGATGCCAGAACAGCCACGATGAGTACTCCCACCCCGACAAGGGCTGGACTCATCGATCGCATGTCACGGTGAAGCATGTGGGTTGGACGTTGAAGCCCCCCGATGGGTTCCGCTGCTGAGCCTCCCACCCGGACAGCAGCCCGGACACGATCGCTGGATGGCGATCTGCTTGCGGCTTGCGAGGACCAGTTTCCGTCGTAGCCCAACTCGGTGCGTTTCGGCGCGTCGCTCAAGGTTCCCGAGCGGCTCTTGCCAGCGGGATATCGGCCGGCGGGAAGGCCTTCCGCGCCAGCCGCCTCTGCGAGTTCGCGCTCATGGCGCGGACAGGTAACTCGAGAAACTGGCGTTGAGCGGACAATGAATCGCCGCTTGGTGGACGATCTGCCTGGGTCGATCGAGCCAATAGTCCGGGAAAGGTCCTAGAGTGCCGGTCATGGCTATCGCGCGCTTCCCGGTCGTCGTACTCGACTGCCCCGACCCCAAGACCTTGGCCGAGTTCTACGGCGCCCTGCTCGACTGGAAGGTCGAGCAGAGTGAAGACTTTTGGTCCGTCCGCGCCGAGCACGGGGATTCGCTGGGCTTCCAGAAGGTCGGCGCCTTCACGCCGCCGCGGTGGCCCGGCCAGGACGTGCCGCAGCAGATGCACCTCGACGTCACGGTCGACGACCTCGACACCGCGGAGGCAGCGGTGCTCGAGCTCGGCGCGACCAAGCACGAACACCAGCCGGGTACGTCGTTCCGGGTGTTCCTTGACCCTGCCGGTCATCCGTTCTGCCTGTGCCTGGACTGACACGACCCACCCCAGGCGTTGTGAAACAGACCCGCGAGGCGACGGAGTCGGACTGCGAATCGAGTTCGAAGACGAGGTCATCGCAGCCAGGATGCACCACGATGACCTCGTCGGCTCAGAGATCGCTCTCCTGAACGGGCTTCGAAGGCGGCAGCTGAATGTGCTAGCACCCAGGTGATGAGTCGTTCGAAAACCTCACCCTCAAGCCCACGCTGTTGGCGCATACTGAGCTTTTGATGCAGCGACGACTGATTGCGTTCGCCTCCCCGTTTGCAAGATGTTGCCGGATGTCGTCAGCTGGCGGGCTGTTCTTGATCCAGACGTTCAAGGAGCCATCCGCGCGCCATGGTCGACATGGGCAGGTGGTGCTCGCGAGCCAGCGTCTGCAACTCGTTGAACTGTGCGTCGGTAAGCCTGACGTTGAACATCCGGCTTGGACGATTCGGCCGCGTTATCTGCGTGTCCGCTGGATACGCCTCGGTAGCTCCCGCCTCGACCTCAAGTGCGCGGGCATCAGCACGCACGGCTCGCTCGGTCTGCTCGTCAAGGTTCTTCGTCATCAGAGACCGCCCTCTTGTAGGTGGCAAGATCGCGTCCACTTGCCGGCCACGCATTCATGCCGTGCAGCTCACCATCCAAGTCTCGATAGGCGATCACCACGAGCACCCGACCGACGGATGGTGACTAGCCGATGAACCCGGAAGCGCCGACCCTTGAGGCCGGGTACGGCGACAGTTCGACCAGGTACTCATCGGCCATCACCTCCTGGGTCCACGTCGGCTCGAGGTCCACTGCGTCCCGGTAGCGTGCGGATCGGCTTTGGATGTAGTCAGCGTCTTCGTCCGCCCACCACAGCTCCATCAGATCATTGTAAGTCATCGTCTTACAGAAGGCGACCCCACGGACGTCCCGTTGTTGAACCGGCGAAGAGCCTCAACCGGAGCCTGATCCGCGTGAACTCTCTCCTTCGGTCGCAACTTCCTCAAATGGCGCGGACAGTGCGTGTTCATGTGTCCGGTCTGCGATCCTCGACCGGTTGCGGTTTGTCCTCATAGGGCTCTCCACTTAACCGGAGTAGACTCGGACCGTGGTTGCACTCCGAGGCGGGCAAGACTATCCGCGATCGGTGGGTGAGTTCCTGTCGTGGTTCGGCACGGACGCGGACTGCCGGGACTACCTGGCGTGGCTGCGTTGGCCTGACGGGTTCGTCTGCGATGAGTGCGGGTACGTCGACGGTTGGCAGCTGGCGGACGGCCGGTGGGAGTGCGCCGCGTGCTCGCACCGAACGTCGGTGACCGCGGGCACGATCTTCGACCGAACGCGTACGCCGTTGACGGTGTGGTTCCACGCGTGCTGGTCGTTCGCTACCGCCAAGGACGGCATCTCCGCGCTGGGCCTGCAGCGCACGCTTCAGATCGGGTCGTACCAGACCGCGTGGGCGATGCTGCACCGGCTGCGTTCAGTGCTGATCAGGCCCGGCCGAGAACTGCTATCCGGGCAGGTGGAGGTCGACGAGACC
>JBBRZV010000056.1:0-22120 GCA_038236365.1 Actinomycetales bacterium
CAGCACCGTGCTGTTCGTCAGGTCAGCCAGGTGCCTGGCGTGGGCCAAAGGCGCACCAACGACCGAAGCGCGATCCACGGCGGAGTCGAGCCGCGTCAGGAGACGAGCGACCTCACCTGCGTGAGGTGTGAGCAGTGTGGGGGTGGATCGCGCTTCGAGAATCAGGTCAAGGCCACCGGCGTCCACGACACACGGCAGGCCAGAGTCCAGAGCCGACTGCACCGCGGCACGCTGGGCCCGGCCCTCGGTCGACTCGTCGCCAACGTCGACGCCCGGCCCAAGGAGCCACGCCTGTACCTGGCCCTCGCCGATGACCGCTTCGGGCACCTGCGAGCGAACGAGCAGAGTAGGCGTCGGCGGCCCGATGTAGCGCACCATCGCTGCGCCGGAGCAGACCGCAGCGGTCACCGCCAGCAATGCCGCACCGGTGTAGCTCTCCCCGCCGGCAATGACGCCGAGCACACCACGGGAGTACTTGTCGTCCGCAGGCCCAGGACGCGGCCACAGGTCCGCGATGTCGTCGGCGGTGACTCGCTCGACCACCGGTGACCCTGCGATCTCGACGCCGATGTCAACGATAGAGAGCCGCCCGACGGCGCTCTCGGTGGCCGGCAGCAGATGAACCGGCTTGGCAGCGATGAAGGTCACCGTCTCATCGGCGTGCACGCAGGACTGCGTCTCAACCTCACCGTCCGGGTCCGCTCCGCTGGGCAGGTCAACCGCCAGGACGTACGCCCTGTCGCTCACCTCGCGAAGCAGGGCTTCGATCTGGGGAGAGAGTCCAGGATGCCCGCCGATCCCGACAATGCCATCGATGAGCAGCTCGGCGCTGCCCAGCGCCGAGGAGACAGCAGAATCCGAATCGGCATTGACACCAAAAACATTGAGCACCAATGCCCCGGCGTCCCGCGCGGCGTGTAGACCCCCTTCATGTACCGACTCAGCGACCCTGAGCACCACGACAGCCGCGCCGTCCTTGGCCAGCGAGGCTGCGGCATACAGGGCGTCTCCCCCGTTGTTGCCGGCGCCGACCATCGCGACAACCTGTCGCCCACCCGGATGACCCAGTCGTGCAGCGGCAATCGCGGCCAGGCGTGACGCCGCCCTGGACATCAGCACGCCCTCTTCCAGCCCTGCCATGGCAGCGGCTTCCGCGGAGCGAATGGAGGAGACGGAGTACGCGCGGATCATCTTTGCCCCAGTCCTCAGCCCTCGGCTATCACAACAGCCGAGGCGATCCCGGCGTCGTGCGAGAGGGAGATGTGGAGATCGTGCACGCCCAGAACGGTCGCGCGCGCCTGGATGGTGCCCCAGATCCTGAGGTTCGGCCGGCCGTCCTTGCCATTGAGTACGTCGGCGTCGGTCCAGCACAGGCCCACCGGCGCGCCCAGTGCCTTGGCCAGTGCCTCCTTGGCGGCGAAGCGCGCCGCGAGGGAGTTGAGCCCGAGTGAGCGCTCAGGAGCGGTGAACAGCCGTTCGAGCAGGCGCGGCGTGCGTTCGAGCGTCTGGCCGAAACGGGCAACATCGACGACGTCGATACCGATCCCGATGATCATGACAACCCCATCGTCATTCGTATGCCGGGATCACTCGACCGTGACGGACTTGGCCAGGTTCCGCGGCTGGTCAACATCCAGACCCTTGGCCGAGGCAAGCTCACTGGCAAACACCTGCAACGGGACCACCGTCACCAGTGGCGCGAGCAGGGGCGGGGTCGCGGGGACGCGGATGATCACATCGGCGAAGGGGACTACGTCGTCGTCGCCTTCCTCCGCGATCACGATGGTCCGAGCTCCGCGGGCGCGGACCTCCTGAATGTTGGAGACCACCTTGCCGTGCAGGCCGTGCTCGCTGCTCGGAGAGGGGACGATGACGAAGACGGGCTGACCCGGCTCGATCAGGGCAATGGGCCCGTGCTTGAGCTCACCCGCGGCGAACCCCTCAGCGTGGATGTACGCCAGCTCCTTGAGCTTGAGCGCGCCCTCCAGGGCGACCGGGTAGCCCACGTGACGCCCGAGGAACAACACGGACCGGGTGTCCGCCATGAACCGGGCGATCTCCCGGACCCGGTCCTGACCGTCAAGGACGGTCTGGATCTTGGCCGGCATCTCGTTCAGATCCTTCATCACGGCCTGCGCCTCGTCGGCGTAGGTGCCACCGCGCAGCTGGGCAAGATAGAGGCCCAGGATGTAGCAGGCGGTGATCTGCGCGAGGAAGGCCTTGGTCGAGGCGACGGCGATCTCCGGGCCAGCATGGGTATAGAGCACAGCATCTGACTCGCGCGGGATCGTCGAGCCGTGGGTGTTGCAGATCGAGATGACGCGCGCACCCAGCAGTCGCGCATGCTTGACCGCCATCAGCGTGTCCATCGTCTCGCCGGACTGCGATATCGCCACAACGAGCGTGCGCGCGTTGACCACCGGGTCGCGGTAACGGAACTCGTGGGCAAGCTCGACCTCACAGGGGATCCGGGTCCAGTGCTCGAGGGCGTACTTGGCGACCATGCCGGCATAGGCCGCGGTGCCACACGCGATGAACACGATCTTGTCGACCGCACGAAGCTCCGCCTCGTCCATGCGGAGCTCATCCAGCACCAGACGCCCGGTCTCGTCGGTACGGCCCAGGAGCGTGTCAGCCACAGCCACGGGCTGGTCGTGAATCTCCTTGGTCATGAAGTTGGGAAAGCCGCCCTTCTTCGCGGCGGCAGAGTCCCAGTTGACGTGATAGCGCTTGCCCTGCGCGGGAGTCCCGTCGAAGTTGATGACGACGGCCCCCTCAGTCGTGATCGTGACGATCTGGTCCTGGCCCAGCTCGAGCGCCTCGCGGGTGTATCCGATGAAAGCCGCCACATCCGAGCCGAGGAAGTTCTCGCCTTCGCCCAGACCCACCACCAGCGGGCTGTTGCGCCGGGCGCCGACGACCACCCCTGGCTGGTCCGCGTGGACAGCCAGCAGGGTGAAAGCGCCGCGCAGTCCTCCGACGACCTGACCCATCGCTTCAGTGAGGTCACCGGTGGCCTCATAGGAACGGGCCAGGAGGTGGGCGACGACCTCCGTGTCGGTCTCGCTGAGGAACTGGACTCCCTCACTGATCAGCCCTGACTTCAGTGAGTGGAAGTTCTCGATGATGCCGTTGTGGATCAGTGCCAGCTTGCCGTCCGCGCCGCCCCGGTGGGGGTGGGCGTTGACGTCGGTCGGACCCCCATGCGTGGCCCATCGGGTGTGCCCGATGGCGGTGCTCGACCCGGGTAGCGGGTCAAGGTCCAGCGCGTCGGTGAGGTTGACCAGCTTCCCGGCGCGCTTGGTGATCGAGACGCTGGGCCCCACAACCAGCGCGACGCCGGCCGAGTCGTAGCCGCGGTACTCGAGCCTGGCCAGGCCCTCCATGACGACCTCGAGCGCCCGCCCATCGACGTTGGGCCCCACGTATCCCACGATTCCGCACATGCCGGTCAGCCTAATAGGCGGCGTCCCGGTCCACACGCCATGTGCGCGTCCGCAACAATGACCCTCGTGCGACCGCCCAACTGCCATTCCCTGCCGTCGCCGTACGTCGAGCTCGACCGTACGGCGTGGGCCCGGCTGCGCGACCACCACCCGATGAACCTGACCCAGTCGGACCTCACCCGGCTGCGAGGTCTGGGAGAGCGTCTGGACATGGCCGAGGTCGAAGAGGTCTACCTGCCCCTCTCACGGCTCCTCAACTTCTATGTCGGCGCGACCGCCGGTCTGCACCGCATCACGACGGACTTCCTGGGCGAGCGCCCCGAGCGCACCCCGTTCGTCATCGGTGTGGCCGGTTCCGTGGCAGTGGGCAAGTCAACCACCGCGCGCATCCTGCGTGAGCTGCTGGCCCGGTGGCCCGGCACGCCTCGGGTCGAGCTCTTGACGACGGATGGCTTCCTCTACCCCAACGCCGAGCTGGAACGCCGGGGAGCGCTGGAGCGCAAGGGATTTCCTGAGTCGTACGACCGCCGAGGTCTGCTTCGTTTCGTCGCCGAGGTCAAAGCCGGCAAGGACGAGGTCAGCGCCCCCGTCTACTCGCACCTGACCTACGACATCGTCCCGGGCGAACGAGTCATCGTGCGCCGCCCGGACGTGCTCATCGTCGAGGGACTCAACGTTCTGCAGCCTCCCCGAGTGCTGACGGACGGACGCACCGGTCTGGCGGTCAGTGACTTCTTCGACTTCTCGGTCTACGTCGACGCCAGGGTGGAAGACATCAAGCGCTGGTATGTCGACCGGTTCCTCCGGCTGCGCGAGACCGCCTTCTCCGACCCGAACTCCTACTTCCACCGCTACGCGGCGCTGACTGACGAGCAGGCCCGCGACACCGCCCTGGGTATCTGGACAACGACCAACGAGCGCAACCTGGTCGACAACGTGCTGACCACGCGCGGCCGGGCCAACCTGGTCCTGACCAAGGGTGAGGACCATGGCGTCCGCAGGATCCGGTTGCGCAAGCTCTGAGCCATGATGGTGCCATGAGTGATCCCCAAAGCCCCAGTCGGATCGAACATGACTCAATGGGCGATATCGAGGTGCCGGCCGACGCTTTGTGGGGCGCCCAGACGGCGCGGGCTGTGCAGAACTTCCCCATCTCCGGGCTGACAATGCCGTTGCCGATCATTCACGCCCTCGCCCGGATCAAGTCCGCTGCGGCCTCGGCCAACGCCGAGCTGTCCTCGCTGGATCCCGAGATTGCCCAGGCCATCGCCAAGGCGGCAGATGAGGTCGCGGACGGCCTGCACGACGACCAGTTTCCGGTGGACATCTTCCAGACCGGCTCGGGCACCTCTACCAACATGAACGTGAACGAGGTCGTGGCCCGGATCGCCCACCTCGCCACCGGTCTGCCCGTCCACCCGAACGACCATGTCAATGCCGGACAGTCCAGCAACGACACGTTCCCGACCGCCATCCGGGTGGCCGCAGTTCTGGCTACGCGGAACCTGCTGGTACCAGCGCTCAGTCACCTGTCCGAGGCCCTGAGCCGCCGCGAGAGCGCTTTCGCAACGGTCGTCAAGGCCGGGCGAACCCATCTGATGGATGCTGTGCCGGTCACTCTCGGCCAGGAGTTCGGCGGTTATCGGCGCCAGATCGAGCTCGCCGGGGCGAGGCTCCTCCAGGCCGCCGATGGTGCCGCAGAGCTGCCCTTGGGAGGTACCGCAGCCGGCACGGGGTTGAATGCGGCACCCGGGTTTGCCTCAGCGGTGATCGCCAGGCTGGCAGACACCAGTGGCAGTACCTTCCGGGAGGCTGGCAACCATTTCGAGGCCCAGTCCGCACAGGATGCGCTGGTCGCGCTCAGCGGAGCCACCAAGGTCCTCGCCGTCAGCCTGACCAAGATCTGCAACGACCTGCGCTGGATGGGTTCAGGTCCGCGAGCCGGCCTCGGCGAGATCCACCTGCCAGACCTGCAGCCGGGATCAAGCATCATGCCCGGCAAGGTCAACCCCGTGATCCCCGAAGCAGTCCTGATGGTCTGCGCACAGGTCATCGGCAACGACACGACCATCACCACGGCGGGCGCTGCGGGCAGCTTCGAGCTCAACGTCATGCTGCCGGTCATCGGGCGAAACCTGCTGGAGTCGCTGGTCTTCCTGGCCCAGGCGGCCCGACTTCTGGCCGACCGTTGCATTGACGGCATCACCGCCGACGAGCAGCGGTGTCTGGAGCTTGCCCAGAGCTCGCCCGCGATCGTTACCGCACTCAACCCCTACCTGGGATACGACGGGGCAGCCGCAGTCGTCAAACAGTCTGTTCTCGAGCGACGGTCGATCCGCGACATCGTCATCGCCCGTGGTCACATCGAGGCCGGAGACCTGACCAACGCACAGCTCGACGAGGCGCTGGACGTGCTCTCGATGGCTCGCCCTGACCTCAGGCAGTGAAGTGAGCTGGCTCTTAGTACCAGTTGAAGGCCTGGGAGTGACCCCACGCCGAACACGGTGAGCCATACCGGCCCGAGATGTACGTCAGGCCCCAGGTGATCTGGGTGATTGGGTTCGTGTCCCAGTCGCTGGCGACAGAAGCCATCTTGGATCCTGGCAGCGACTGGGGGATCCCGTAGGCACCTGAGCTGCCGTTGGACGCGTTCCAGCGCCAGCCGCTCTCCTTGGTCCAAAGACGGTCCAGACAACCGAACTGCCCGTCCGCCCAGCCGCGGTCAAAGACAAGGAGGCGACCAACGGCCCGCGGATCGGACTGCGCGCGAGCGAGGATCCCCTGGCGCGCCTGCTCGCGAGCCACGCGCTGGGCGGCCATCTCGCGGGCCCGCGAGAGCGCGGCTGCCTCGGCATCCGCGGCGATCTTCTGCCTCTGGGTCAGTGCGGAGGCACGTTGGACCCCATCCCGGCGCGCGACGGCCAGGGCGGCGTTCGTATCGATCTGGTTGTTGGACAGCTCGGCGGCCTGGGCCACCGCCGCTGGAGTTGCCGTGAACGTCGCCACGGCGTTGTGTGGCTTGGCCGCGGAGGCATAGCCAGCAGCAGTGGCACCCGCGACAGCAAGAACCGCCGCAGCCGAAGCCAGCGGGCGGCCAAGGGAGCGCGAGAGGGCAAGAGGCCCTTCGAAGGACGCCCCCCGAGTACGGCGGCGGCCAGGCGGACTGGCGCGATGCCGACCCTGGTGTCGACCTTGGTAAGCCGCGCTCATCCAACCTCCACAAGAAGCGGGCCACCAGATCTGATGGCCCGAGAACGCGGACTGCGCCACGGCAAGCGGCGCAGCATCCTCTACCCGGCGAGTGGCACGTGCCCGCACCAGCGTTATGAAGCCGAGACCTAAGGCCCTTACCGTCCCAAACAAGTCACGAGATTTCAAATCGCCCGTGTGTCACGCCAACACCGCCAGTTACATCAGACCACGTCAGACACATCCGTGTGGCCCAGCGGCAGTCGCTGAGGGATGCGTCACACTCGGGCGACAAGCACAAGCTCTGGTCGTCCCGTTGTCCCTGAGGCAGGCTGAGGCCCTCAGACTTCGAGGCCCTCCAGGAGGTCGGTCACCAGCGCCGCGATCGGACTGCGCTCGCTGCGGGTCAACGTGACGTGGGCAAAGAGCGGATGGCCCTTGAGCGCCTCGATGACGGCGGCGACACCGTCGTGGCGACCGACTCGCAAGTTGTCGCGTTGGGCGACATCGTGGGTAAGGACCACCTTGGAGTTCTGGCCGATCCGCGAGAGCACCGTCAGCAGGACATTGCGCTCGAGTGACTGGGCCTCGTCCACGATCACGAATGCATCATGGAGCGAACGGCCCCGGATGTGGGTCAGGGGCAGAACCTCGAGCATCCCCCGATCCATGATCTCCTCGACGACCTCCGTGGAGACCAGGGCACCCAGCGTGTCAAACACGGCCTGCGCCCAAGGACCCATCTTCTCGGCTTCGGCGCCGGGGAGATAGCCGAGCTCCTGACCGCCCACGGCATACAGAGGCCGGAAGATGATCATCTTGCGGTGTTGCCGCCGCTCCATGACTGCCTCGAGCCCTGCGCACATGGCCAGCGCGCTCTTGCCGGTGCCGGCCCTTCCGCCGAGGCTGAGGATGCCGATGTCCGGGTCCATCAACAGGTCCAGGGCGATCCGCTGCTCGGCGCTGCGTCCGTGCAGACCGAAGGCATCACGGTCACCCCGCACCAGCCTGATCCCCTTGTCCGGGCCGACCCGCCCCAGGCCACCACCACGCGGCGACACCAGCACCAGACCTGTGTGACAGGGCAGCTCGCGCGCCGCGGCGCTCTCGAGGCGACCCGTCTCGTACAGGGAGTCCATCTCCTCCACCGTGACGCTGAGCTCGGACATGCCTGTCCAGCCGCTGTCGACGGCGAACTCGGCGCGATACTCCTCGGCATCGAGCCCGCAAGCCGATGCCTTGACGCGCATCGGCAGGTCCTTGCTGACCACCGTGACTTCGCGACCGTCAAGACTCAGGTTCTTCGCTACGGCCAGGATCCGCGAGTCGTTGTCGCCCAGCCGGAAGCCCGCGGGGATCGACTCGGTATTGGAGTGGTTGAGCTCGATGTGAAGGCTCCCGCCAGCCTCACCGACGGGGATAGGCGCGTCGAGACGCCCCTGCTGGATACGCATGTCGTCGAGCAGCCGCAACGCCTGGCGCGCGAAGTAGCCAAGCTCTGGGTGGTTCCGCTTCGCCTCAAGCTCGGTCACCACGACGATCGGGAGAACCACCTCGTGTTCGCGGAAGCGCAGCATCGCGCGCGGGTCCGAAAGGAGGACCGAGGTATCGAGGACGAACGTCCTGCGGCCATCCAGTGCCGGGGGGGAAGTTAGCTTGCGCTTGGTCGTCTGGGGACCCCGGGGGCTGGCGGTTGTGCTGTTCGAAACACGACGAACCGTGGCCATTTTCACTCCCTCAACACAGCGCGATGGCTATGTCTCTACTCGCGGATGAAGTGCCGGGACCGGGTCACCAAGTGGCGGTGGGGCCGATACCGGCCCTCCGTCCGGAGCTGGAATCGCTCCATATGGCGGGCCCTCCCGAACGCACGACGGGTGCCTTGCGTCACTTCTGAGGCTACGGCTCAGCCGGGTTTGCCGCAGGCATTTCCACGCCGACACGCAAATCAGGGCTGCCCGGTCTGTCGAGGACCACGACAACCGATTCGCTTGTCGCTGTGGCACGTACGGGAGCCCAAACCGCTATGAGCCGTAGCGCCGCTCGCGCCCGGCATAGGCGCGCAGAGCGCGAAGGAAGTCCACCCGACGGAAGTCAGGCCAGTATGCCTCGCAGAAGTAGAACTCACTGTGAGCGCTCTGCCAGAGCAGGAAGCCGCCCAGCCGCTGCTCGCCTGACGTGCGGATCACGAGGTCCGGGTCGGGCTGACCTTTGGTGTAGAGGTGGTCGGCGATCTGTTCGACGTCGAAGATCTCGGCTAGCTGCTCGATCGAGGTGCCCTTGGCCGCGTGCTCCTGCAACATCGCCCGGACCGCATCGGCGATCTCCCTTCGCCCGCCGTAGCCGACGGCAATGTTGACGATCATGGCCTGGACGTCGCGAGTGGCATCGGCCGCTTCCTTGAGGCGCCGAGCAGTCTCGGCAGGCAGAAGGTCGAGCGCCCCCACAGGGTTCAGTCGCCATCGTCGCGACTCGGCCAGGTCGCCGACGACGTTCTCGATGATCGACAGGAGCGGCTCAAGCTCGTTGGCAGGGCGGTTGAGGTTGTCGGTCGAAAGAAGCCAGAGCGTGACGACCTCGACACCGACATCCGTGCACCAGCCCAGGAACGGGGAGATGTTGTCAGCACCCGCCTGATGCCCTTGCTCAGTGTTTGCCCCATTGGCCCTGGCCCATCTGCGGTTGCCGTCGAGCATGACCCCGATATGGCGGGGCAGGCTCTGCGGCGGCATGGCCTCGACCAGTCGACGCTCGTAGGCGCGGTACAGCAGATCACGCAGCCCCACGGCAGTCTCCTTGATCTCTTGACCAGAGCCAAAGATACTCCGCCCTCGTGTGGCTCTCCCCGACCAAGGCGACCCACCTCACAAGTTACGGTGACGTAACTTACGGTTGCGTAGGTTATCTTTGTCCTATGAGCTCCACACCAACCCGGTCCGACCGCAACACTTTGGGCGTGGCCGTTGCCGCCGTCAAGCCCAAGCTGCGCGGCTGGATCCACGCCGGAACCTTCCCGCTGGTTCTGGCCGCGGGAATAGTCCTCGTGGCACTGGCCCCGAACGGCAGGTCCCGTATCGGTGCCGTCATCTTCGCCACGACGGCGGCCTTGTTGTTCGGCACATCGGCGGTCTATCACCGCGGCACCTGGTCCGCATCGGTCACAGGCTTGCTCAAGCGGATGGACCACTCCAACATCTTCTTGATCATCGCCGGCACCTACACACCCTTCGCGCTGCTGCTCCTGCCACCGAACCAGACCAGGAGCCTGCTGCTCATCGCCTGGATCGGTGCGGTTGCCGGTGTGCTGTTCCGCGTGTTCTGGGTCGGTGCGCCACGCTGGCTGTACACGCCCATCTACGTCGCACTCGGCTGGGTGGCCGTCTTCTACCTCAAACCCCTCTACGAAGCCGGGGGCGCCGCCGTCGTCGTCCTGATCGCCACTGGGGGCCTGCTCTACACCCTCGGCGCCGTGGTTTATGGCATCAAGCGACCGAACCCCTCACCGCGCTGGTTCGGCTTCCATGAGATCTTCCACGTTCTCACCGTGGCCGCCTTCACCGTGCACTACATCGCGGTGTCAATGGCGGTCTACGCGTCGGGGCATGTCGTCTGAGCAGGCCTTTGACGATCCGACGATCAGGCGATCCGGCGATCAGTCGCTTGTGGAAGTGGTCTGCCACAGACCCATCAGATTGCCCTCAGAGTCGTTGAAGTACGCGGCGAACCCCATCTGCCCGACCGCGAGCTTCGGCCGCACCGTCTTGCCACCAAGCTCTTCGACCTTCGCCAGAGCGCGGTCGATGTCCTCCACGTCAACGGTAATGATCGGTCCTTGGGCAAAGTCGACGCGCTGCAACATCCCGCCACCGATGTAGCCCGGCTCTGTTGGCCCCTGCTCCTGTGAGGTCGGCCCCGTGGAGACCATCGTGTAGTCCATGTCGGGACGGTGCTGGATGTCCCAGCCGAATGCGCTCCGGTAGAAGCTTCGTGCCCGATCGCCGTCTTCGAAGGGGATCTCGAAATGCACTACGCGGCCGCTCATGGCTCTACCTCCGTCTGCTCGAGTCTGTCGGCACGGCAGCCCGCACCGGTCTGCTCAGACTACGTCGGGGCTTTTCGTGGTGCCAGACTCCGGCCCGGACGAATCTGGTCGACCGGAGTCTGACCCGCCGGCGGCCGACTTGGACTCCTGTTCCTCGCGATACGCCATCCGGCGCATGCGCGTGTTCATGTTCCGCATCAGGAAGTACAAGGCAACGGCCAGCAGGAAGAAGGACACAAAACCGCCAAGTCCAGCGGTGACGGCAACACTCTCGGGATCCATCAGGCCTCTCTCCGTCCGTCGTACGCGATCTGAAGGTCGCCAGATGTCGCCAGCGCGTTCGCCTGCGCGGGCGAGCCGACGCCGGCGAACAGGTCGGACTCCACAACCTTCACCGGAACATACGACAACGCTGCCTCGAAGTCTTCAGTCGGCCAGATGTCCTTCTGCATCGGCAAGGGCATCTTGAACCACGCGCCCTCAGGGTCAACCTGGGTGGCGTGTGCCAGAAGAGCCTCGTCGCGCACCTCGAAGTAGTCGGCGCACTCGATCTTGGTCGTGATGGTTCGCTCGGCGCGATCCTCCCAGCGCGAGATCCATTCGCCGAAGGGAGACTCGATCCCCGCTGCCTGCAACGCCTCGTGGTACGCGAGGATCCGCCCCTGGGTCAGTGTCTGGTTGTAGTAGATCTTCAGAGGCTGCCACGCCTCCCCCGTATGCCGGTATGCCGTCTGGTCACCAGCGGCCGCAAAGGCCGACATCGACACCGTGTGACACATGACGTGGTCAGGGTGCGGGTAGCCACCGTTTTCGTCGTAGGTCGTCATCACATGCGGCTTGAAGTCACGGATGATCCGGACCAGCGCCTCCGTGGTCACAGCGATGGGCTCGAGCGCGAAACAGCCCTCGGGCAGAGGGGGCAACGGATCGCCTTCAGGGAGACCGGAGTCCACGAAGCCGAGCCAGGAGTGGCGCACACCGAGGATCTGCACCGCCCTGGCCATCTCGCGACGGCGGACATCAGGCAGATCTCGCAAGATCTCGGGGTCGTGCTGGAGCCCTGGGTTGAGGACGTCGCCGCGCTCGCCACCGGTGCAGGACACGACCAGCACCTCGACCCCTGCTGCCACATACTTGGCCATGGTCGCCGCGCCCTTGCTCGACTCGTCATCGGGGTGCGCGTGCACCGCCATCAGCCGGAGTGCCTGGTCCTGCCCCACCTGAGGCTCGCGCTCGTTCGCGACTGGTGAGCCTTCACGTCGCTGCGAACTCTGGTCCTGATCCAAGTTAGGCTCCCGCTCGGCGACATGTCGGACAATGACCTCAGCCGCATCCTCTCACCCGCATACACCGATCCCGGAAGGGCTTGCCCGTGCCGATCCCCCGCCCCGCGCCAGGCACCACCACGTGGTGGGTAGTCGGAACCGTCGGCATCCTGCTCGGCTGCGCACTGGCGGTCTGGTTCGGGTTGGCCAGCACAGTCGGCAAGCCGAGCTGGACCGACATGGGATATCGCGTCATCGATGACCGGGCGGTCGACGTGACCTACCAGGTGAGTAGGCCACGCGGTCGCGATGTCACGTGCGCGATCCGGGCCCTGGACAAGGGTTTTGCGACCGTTGGCCTTGTCGAGGTCCACATTCCGGGCTCAAACGCGTCCACGGTGCAGCTCACAACCCGGGTCCGCACCACCAGCCGTGCCGTCACCGGATTGGTGAGGTCCTGCGCGGTGGGCTGAGCACGACCACCCCGGTTTGAGGAGAAGATTTGGTACGCTGAACCCAACACACCGTGGGTCTGGTTCCTGCCGATCATCAGATCGAGGGTCCGGACCCGCTTGTTTGGCTCACGGCATACCGCTGGTTCTGGCGGACCGTCGCCAAGCCCCCCGCACCCAAGGAGCACAACGTGACCGACACTGCGACGCCTGCCGCGAGCTACCTGACCCAAGAGGCCTATGACCGGCTCAAGGGCGAGCTGACCCAGCTCTCTGGCGAGGGTCGCACCGAGATCGCCAAGAAGATCGAGGCCGCCCGCGACGAAGGCGACCTCAAGGAGAACGGCGGCTACCACGCGGCCAAGGAGGAACAGGGCAAGATGGAGGCCAGGATCCGTCAGCTGACCCAGCTGCTGGACAACGCCACCGTCGGACAGGCACCCCCGGACCACGGCATCGTCGAACCGGGCATGGTGGTCACGGTCAACCTCCTGGGCGACAAGCTGACCTTCCTTCTCGGCAGCCGGGAGATCGCCGACGGTTCGGACCTTGAGGTCTACAGCGAGAAGTCGCCGCTGGGCAAAGCCATCCTCGACAAGAAGGTCGGCGAGTCAGCCAGCTACCTGGCCCCCAACGGCAAGGAGATCGAGGTCAAGGTCCTGGGCGCCAAGCCGTATACCGGCTGACCCGCTCGATCTGGTCGCGGTGTCTTCCCGGGCTCACCGGCTCACCGAGCGCTGGAACTGCCGGGTGGTCAAGGGAATGAAGATGGCCAGGATCACGAGGCACCACAAAATCGTGTAGGCCACGGGGTGCTGCAGCGCCCAGCTTCCCGGTCTGGGCGTGCCGGGCGGGATGTTTCCGAAGAGCTCACGCGCCGCCTCGGTCACGGACGAGACCGGGTTCCACTCAGCGAACGTCTTCAGCGGCCCGGGCAGTGTGGCAATGGGCACAAACGTGTTGGCCACGAACGTCAACGGAAAGATGATGACGAACGAGGCGTTGTTGACGACCTCTGGACTTGGTGCCAGCAAACCCATCATGGCCATGATCCAGGAGAATGAGTAGGCGAAGACAAGCAGGATCAGGAAGCCGCCCAGTGCCTCCACGAACGAGCTGCGGATCCGCCAGCCGACCAGCAGTCCGGTCAGCGACATCACGATGACGACGATGACGTTGTTCACCACGTCGGAAAGCGTCCGCCCGAAGAGCACCGCTGACGGCGACATCGGCAGCGACCTGAACCGGTCGATGATGCCTTTCTGGATGTCGTCGGCGAGCCCGGCCCCGGTGATGGTGGCGCCGAATACGACCGTCTGAGCGAAGATCCCTGCGATCAGGAACTCGTTGTAGCTGCTGCCCTTGACGGCGATCGCACCCCCGAAGACGTAGACGAACAGCAGGACGAACATGATCGGCTGCAAGGTCGTGAACACCAGCAGGTCCGGGACCCGCTTGATCTTGATCAGGTTGCGCTTGGCCACGACAAAGCCATCGCCGACGGCGCTGGTCACACTCATCTGGACACCTCCGGGACGGGCTCGTCGGTCAGCGAGGCGTCGGCAGGCTTGGTCGCGCGGCCGGTGAGCGAGAGGAACACGTCGTCGAGTGTGGGGCGTCTCAGCCCGACGTCGTCCAGGACGATGTCGGCGGCATCGAGCCTGCGGAGGGCGTCCGTCAGCACCACCGCACCGCCACTCACCGGCATGAGCAGTGACCGTCGATGCTTGTCCAGGCTGGCCTTGCCAACACCGAGCGGCTCGAGCAGGTCCCGAGCGGCGTTCAGCTGGGCGGCGTCGGCGACGGTGATCTCGAGACGCTCTCCGCCGACCTGAGCCTTCAGCTGGTCGGCGCTGCCCTCCGCGATGACCTTGCCATGGTCGATGACCACGATGTTGTCCGCGAGCCGATCGGCCTCCTCGAGGTACTGGGTGGTCAGCAAGAGCGAAGTGCCCCCCGCGACCAGTCCCTGGATGACATCCCACATGTCGGTGCGGCCCCGGGGGTCGAGCCCGGTCGTGGGCTCGTCCAGGAAGAGGACCGGCGGGTCGGCCACGAGGGCGCCGGCAAGGTCCAGACGCCGTCGCATGCCGCCTGAGTAGGTCTTGGCCATGCGGTCGCCGGCATCCTCGATGCGGAACTGGGCCAGCAGCTCCCGGGCGCGGTCACGGCTCGCCTTGCGACCAAGGTGATAGAGCCGCCCGATCATGTCGAGGTTCTCGAAACCGGTGAGGTACTCGTCGACGGCTGCGTACTGCCCGGAGAGCCCGATTCTCCGGCGGACCTCGCGAGGGTCCTTGAGCACATCGACCCCGGCCACCTCGGCGGTCCCACGGTCCGGCGTCAGCAGGGTCGCCAAGATGCGGACGGCCGTGGTCTTGCCAGCACCGTTGGGCCCCAGCAGGCCCAGCACTGAGCCCTTTGGCACTGTCAGGTCTACGCCATCCAGGGCCTTGACGTCGCCGTAGTGCTTCACCAGGCCCCGGGCTCTCACTGCGTCGGTCACCCGGAGAACTCTTCCATGAACCACCGACACCGACCACAGGATTTGTCCCAGGGCTCAGCCGAAGACCACCGGGTACCCCTTGTCGTGCAGGGCCTGCAACAGCTCCTCGCAGTGCGCCCTGCCCTTGGCCTCGAGCTGGACTGCGATCTCGACCTCGTCCACCGGCAGGTTCGCACTGGTGCGGACGTGCTCAATCTCCAGCACGTTGGCGTCCGCGTCGG
Source organism: Actinomycetales bacterium (assembly GCA_038236365.1). Taxonomy (GTDB): domain Bacteria; phylum Actinomycetota; class Actinomycetes; order Actinomycetales; family Dermatophilaceae; genus UBA4719. Next base: position 15,122 of record JBBRZV010000056.1, read on the forward strand.
CCAGATCGGCCAGCAGCCCTGCCAGCGAGCCCGGGGTGTCCGGGACACGCACCCGCAGCTGCAGGTAGCGCCCCCCAGCGGCAAGACCGTGACGGATGATCCGCAAGAGCAGGAGCGGGTCGATGTTGCCACCGGACAGAACAGCGACGATCGGTCCCTCATAGGCCCCCTCGCCAGCGTCCATCAGCTGCGCCACCGTGGCCGCTCCGGCCGGCTCAACGACCAGCTTGGCCCGCTCGAGCACGAACAGCAGGGCTCGCGACAGCATCTCCTCGCTGACCGTCTCGATCGAGTCGACCAGCTCGCGAACGATCGCGTACGGCACCTCACCGGGACAGCCGACCGCGATCCCGTCCGCCATGGTGGCCATCGCAGCGAGAGGCACGGGCTTGCCGGCCGTCAGGGAGGGCGGGTATGCGGCGGCCTGCTCTGCCTGCACCCCGATGACCCGCACCTCGGGCCTCCTGGCCTTGACGGCTGTCGCGATCCCGGCGAGAAGTCCACCACCGCCGACGCTCACGAGGATGGTCCTGACGTCAGGGCACTGCTCAAGGATCTCGAGACCGCACGTGCCCGCTCCGGCCACGATGTCGGCGTGATCGAAGGGATGGATGAGAACGGCGCCGGTCTCTACCTCGAACTGCTTTGCCCTCACAAGACATTCGTCGATGCTGGTGCCGAGCTGTTCGACGTCGGCGCCGTATCCGCGGGTGGCCATCAGCTTGGGGATGGGCGCGCCCAAAGGCATGAAGACGGTCGACTTGATGCCCAGCATCTGGGCCGCCAGCGCCACGCCCTGAGCATGGTTTCCGGCGCTGGCCGCGACGACACCGCGAGCCTTCTCCTCATTGCTGAGGCGGGACATGCGCGTGTAGGCGCCGCGAATCTTGAACGAGCCGGCGCGCTGAAGGTTCTCGCACTTGAGATAGACCTCGGCCCCGACGCGGTCGGACAGTGCCCTGCTGAACTCCAGAGGGGTGGGACGCACGATCCCTTTGAGCAGCTCTTGTGCGGCGAGCACGTCGTCAAGGGATACGGGCAGCGACGTTGATGACATCCGCGCAGGGTACCGCCGACTGGTCACAAAGGGGCGAGGACCCGTGCGGCCACCCTGGCGGCCACCTCGGGCCCGTAACCGTCAGCGTCGGCCAGAAGGCCCGCGGCAAACAGCAGGTAGGAGGAGTCGACCGTTGTGCGCGCCTCGGTCGGAACCTTCCAGCCACCGCCGACGTCATTGATGACCGCTCGCAACACGGTGTCCTGGTTGGCTTTTGAGCTATGTCGCAACACCCCACCAGAACCAATGACGTGCGTGACCCTGGCCAGTGGGCGGCCCGAGTCCCAGGGGTTGGGAGGCCGCGCATGCCGCCGGACAGCGATGAGTGCTGCCACCCGTGCAAGGTTCACGTCGAGCCCGATCTCACCCTCACCGATCGGCAGGTATGCCGGGTCGGCTTCCATGGCAGCTGCCCAGGCCTTCAGACGGGCCAGGTCGGAGCCCGCCACAAGACGCTCTGCGGTCGCCGCCTCAGTGATGCCAGTGGCGTTCCAGCGCATCCCGAGATCACCTTCAACGGTTCGGGCATGCCAGAGCGGTTCGACCACATCCTTGCGCAACGCGTAGTCCTCGCCTTGGGGACTGATCACCGAGTAGACGTCGGTGGTCGCTCCCCCGATATCGAGGACCAGGACGTCCCCGTCCGTTCCTCCTGCAAGGGTCTCGACGCCACGCAGCATCGCGTCGGGGGTGGGTGCCCGAACCATGGAAGCGAACTCGGGCCCCTTGGACAGCCCCTTGCCACCGATGACGTGCCGCAGGAACATCTGGCGGATGGCGGCCCTCGCTCCGTCGGGGTTGATGACCCCGATCTTGGGCAGGACGTTGTCGGTGAGGACGAAACGCCGGCCGCTGGACCGCAGGGCCTCGGCCACATCCGGCTGGGCGCGGATGTTGCCGGCCACCACGACCGGAGCGCCCAGCCGGGCCTTGGCCAGCCGGGAACCGTTGTGCTTCAGTACGTCCGCGTTTCCTCCATCGGTGCCGCCAACCAGGAGGATGACGTCGGGGCGAGCGGCCCGGAGGGCTTCCACCTGCGCGGTCGTCATACGGCCGGCAGCGACATGGACGACCTTCGCGCCAGCACTGAGCCCGACCCGATGGCCGGCCTCGGCGGTGACCGAGCGCTCATAGCCCACCACTGCGAGCCGGAGACCGCCACCCGCACTGGAGCAGGCCAGCACGTCATCGGCGGTTGAGAAGCCCTCAGTGGCAAGAGCTTCGCGAATCAGGCGGTAGCCGTCGAGGACGTCGAAGTCGACTGTGGTCGGGACGGACGCACCAGCCAGCAGCCGACCATCCGTGGCGCTGATGAGAACGGCTTTGGTGAACGTCGACCCGAAGTCAACGCACAGCACCTGACTCAACCGGACACCGCTGCGGCACCGATTTGACGTCGAGAACGACCAGATTCGGTGCCGAGACGGTGTCCGTTCGACGTGGGGGGCATCAGCCGGCGGATTTGGTCAGCGCACGGTCCAGGTCGTCGATGAGGTCATGGACGTCCTCGATACCGGTGGACAGGCGCACGAGGTCAGCCGGGACCTCGAGCTCGGTCCCACGGACGGACGCGTGCGTCATCCGCGCGGGATACTCGATAAGGGACTCGACTCCGCCAAGGGACTCGCCGAGAGTCCAGATCTCGGTGGCGCCGCAGATGTCGACCGCTTGCTGCTCGCCGCCCATGACCTGGAAGGAGACCATCCCGCCATACCGCTTCATCTGCCTGGTCGCGACGGCGTGGCCGGGGTGGGTTGGAAGACCTGGGTAGTGAACGGCGCTGACGGCGCTGTGGCTCTGGAGGAACTCGACCACACTCTCAGCGTTGTCGCAGTGGCGGTCCATGCGCACGCCGAGGGTCTTGAGGCCTCGTAGCACCAGCCACGCGTCGAACGGGCCCGCAATCGCCCCCATGGAGTTCTGGTGGAAGGCGATGCGTTCCTCGGCGTCCTCGAAGCCAGCTACCGCAACCGTTCTCGCCGTCACGACTGCACCACCAACCACGTCACTGTGGCCACCGCAGTACTTCGTGGTCGAGTGCATGACAAGGTCAGCGCCGAGGGAAAGCGGCTGCTGGAGGTACGGCGTGGCGAACGTGTTGTCCACGGCGAGAAGGGCACCGGCTTCGTGGGCCACGTCTGCTAGCGCGGCGATGTCGGCGATTCCCAGCAAGGGGTTGGTCGGAGTCTCGACCCAGACGATCTTGGTCTGGCCCGGTCGAATGGCCGCACGAACGGCTTCCACGTCCGAGATCTTGGCAGTCGTGTGCTCTACGCCCCAAGGAAGCGCGACTTTGTTCAGCAGACGGTAGGTGCCGCCATAGGCGTCGGTCGGGACGACCACGTGGTCACCAGGCTTGAGGAGCGAGCGGATCACGGTGTCCTGCCCGGCCAGACCGGAGGCGAACGCAAAACCCCTGCCGCCTCCCTCAAGCGAAGCGAGACAGCTCTCCAGTGCGGTACGCGTGGGGTTGGCCGAGCGACTGTACTCATAACCCCCGCGAAGCCCACCCACCCCGTCCTGCTTGTACGTCGAGACCTGATAGATCGCCGGAACGACCGCGCCGGTCCTGAGGTCCGGCTCCTGTCCTGAGTGGATGGCCCGGGTGCTGAACCCAGCATCCTGACCGGGATTCTGACTGTCGGCGGGCGTCATATCGCCAAGGCTACGCGAGCCACCCGTCACGCCACGGGCGACCACGGCCCATCCATCTCGCTGTACTTCCGCCGGAACCCTGAAGCGTTCCCCGCGTCAGACTCGCAGGGGCGGGGCCAGTGCCACACAGCCGCACGACGAACGCAGGACGATCTGGGACGGGAGGACCTGAGGGCCGCCCACCGGCTCCTCGCCGGTTACGCGCGCATGCAGTCGTACCGCCGCAAGACGAGAGAGACCGCGGATCGGCTGGCGCACGGTCGTGAGGCCCGGGGAGATGTAACGGGCGGCCGGGACGTCATCCCAGCCCACGACGGCCAGGTCGTCGGGCACACGGACCACGCTGCCCTGCAGACGTCTGATGATGGCCAGTGCTAGGTCGTCGTTGGCACAAACGAGCCCGTCGAGCTTGACACGTCGGCGCAAGATCTCCTCTGCGACCTGCACTCCCGCACCTTCGACCAGAGGCACGCGCAACGGGGGGCGACGGATGGCAACATCCGAAGCCACATGCGCCGACCGGAATCCGGCGTAACGCTCTGCCACGTCCGGAGAGGAGTCCGGATCGCCAACAAAGACCAGGTGGGTGCGGCCGTGCGCGAGCAGGTGGGAGGTGATGACGGTGGCGTTCTCGAGGTTCTCGGCCCGCACCGAGTCGCAGCCAGCCACGTCCGGTCGCCCGAGCAGCACCACGGGCAAGGTGCGGGACAAGGAATGTGCCACCGAGTCAGGCACGGTGTTGGCCCCGATGACCAAGCCATCGACCCGTTTGGCGAGGTCTCGAACCGCTTCGGTGGCATCGGATCGACGTCGGAAGGCCACGAGAACGAGGCTCTGGCCCAGATCTGCGGCCGCGGACTGGTGCCCCAGGACGAGCTCGGAGTAGTAGGACCCCGTGACGTCAGCCAGCACCAGCCCATGTGCCTTGTGCAACGCCGGCAGGCGAGCCCGCGACCGATCGGGCGGTTGGTAACGAAGCTCCCGCGCGGCGGCAATCACCTTGGCGCGAGTCGTATCGGAGGCCGGGGCGCTGCCCTGCAGCACACGGGACACGGTGGCGGTTGAGACTCCGGCCTTGAGCGCAACGGAGTGGATGGTCACTGCCACCGCGGCCTCGCCATTCTTCGCCATGTCTGCCTTCCCGGGCTCACCAGGCACCTGAAACGCCCGGTTTGCGCAAAGTGATCCTGACAGACGGGAAACAGTTCACCGAGAGGGCACACCGGCAGACCCCAGATCGGTCGAGATTGTGTGAAACTTGAACGATGTTTGGATCCGAAAAGAACACGATGACCACAGCAGATCGCGCCCTGCCAGGACGCAGCACTCCCCTGCCCGACATACCGGACCGCCAAGTGGTTCTGGGCACGTCCATGCACGGTCCCTGGCCGACCGGCACGGAGGTCTTGTATATCGCCATGGGTTGTTTCTGGGGTGCCGAACGCATCTTCTGGACCCGGCCCGGAGTGATCACCACCGCGGTCGGCTACATGGGCGGCTACACCCCCAATGCGACCTACGAGGAGGTGTGCAGCGGCCGGACGGGACATGCCGAAGCAGTGCTCATCGCGTATGACGCCTCGCTCACCTCCCCCGAGCTGTTGCTCAAGGAGTTCTGGGAGAACCATGACCCGACACAGGGCTTCCGCCAGGGCAACGACCGCGGCTCGCAGTACCGAAGCGCGATCTACTGGACGACGCCGGGACAAGAGTCGGCAGCGCTGGCGACACGTGAGGCGTTCCAGATTGTGCTGAAGGACAACGGTTTTGGCGACATCACCACCGAGATCCGATCCGCGGAGGATGCCGGCGCCTTCTACTACGCGGAGGGCTATCACCAGCAGTACCTCTACAAGAACCCAGGCGGATACTGCAACCATGGCCCGAACGGCATGACCTGCCCGGTCGGCATCCTGAAGCAGGACCAGCTCCCGGCGCAACGGGACGTGCACCCGCCTTCGACGTAGGTCCGCGGACTCGCTCGCTCATCTGCGAGCGGGCAGGGTGCCGAGCTCCGGTCGAGTGGCAGGCTGTCCCCGATGAACAACACCTTCGACTTTCAGGTCCTGCGACGATTTCCCGACGTTGAGGGTGACAACCTCGTGGCCGTCGATGCGAGCGACCGGCTCATCCTCGCCGAGGCTGGTGCTGCCCTCGAAGCTGCCTCCGCAGGGCAGGTCGTCGTGGTCGGAGACCGCTATGGCGCCATGACGCTAGGCGCGATGGCACTGCACGGTGCCGATGACGTTAGGGTCCATCAGGACCCCCTCACTGGCGAGAAAGCCCTAGGCCACAACGCGATTCGAGCTGGGGTGACCAATTCCTTCCGGCAGCTCCCGCTCGCCGCTGAGCTCTTCGATGGCGCCACGGTCGTCCTCGGTCAGCTGCCCAAGAGCCTCGACGCCCTCCGCGAGATCGCCGAGCTTGCGGCGACGAACGCCGAACCAGAGGTGCAGCTCTTCTTCGGTGGCCGGGTCAAGCACATGACCCGCGCGATGAACGGTGCCCTGTCCGAGTCCTTCGGTGAGGTCCGGGCATCGCTGGCGACCCAGAAGTCGCGAGTTCTGCTGGCTTGGCAGCCTCGGTCCGACCAGGGACCGTCGGTTTTCCCCATGCGCGCGCACCATGCGGACCTTGACCTGTGGGTGTGTGCCTATGGCGCCGCGTTCGCCGGAACCAAGCTCGACCTCGGCACGCGACTTCTTCTGGAGTCTGTCGACCGCATGCACCCGTCCGCCCGTAGTGCTGTCGACCTCGGCTGTGGAACCGGCGTGATCGCCGCGGTTCTGGCCCGGGCCCGTCCGAAGCTCAGCGTTCTGGCGACCGACGAGTCATCCTGTGCGTTCTCCTCGGCATTGGCCACCATGGCAGCGAACGGCCTGGCCGAGCGGGTTCGCGTCCTTCGCGATGACGCCATGTCGTCGCTACCCGATGCGAGCGTGGACCTGATCGTCTGCAACCCGCCATTCCACCTCGGCACGTCCGTGGATATTGGCATTGCCCAGCGGCTGTTCGATGCCGCTGGTCGCGTCCTCCGCCCGGGCGGACAGCTGTGGACCGTGTTCAACTCGCACCTCAGCTATCGAAGCCAGCTGGCCCGAGCGGTTGGTTCGACCCGGGTAGCTGGCCGCAACACCAAGTTCACCATCGCCGTCTCGACGCGGTCTGGCGCGGGAGGGATGGGGGCCGCGTAGCCCATCAAGGGAGCCTGCGAGCAGGGCCAGGCTAGGCGCGGGAGGGATGCGGGCCGCGTAGCCCATCAAGGGAGCCTGCGAGCAGGGCCAGGC
>JBBRZV010000057.1:0-21650 GCA_038236365.1 Actinomycetales bacterium
ACCAAGATCCGCCTGATCACCAGAATCGCCTTCGGGTTCAAGTCCCCCGAGGCCCTGATCGCCCTCGCCCTACTCAGCCTCGGCGGTCACCGACCCACCCTCCCAGGCCGAAATTGACCCACACATCAGTCAGGAGAGCCGGATTTGCCGCGTCTTATGACCGGGCAGTGGTTGGATGGTGTTGTGGAGACACAGTGGATGGAGCGCCACCGGTCAGCCCTCATCGCAGCGGCCGCAGCTGGGCCGTTCCTGTGCTGCGCACTACTTGCCGCTGTCCGGGAGAGCTTCGCCGCTTCAACGGGCGCGTTGGTGCTGGTCCTCGTGGTCGTCGCGGCGGCTGCTACTGGTGACAGGCTGGCTGGGCTCGTCGCAGCTCTGTCCGCTGGGGTGTGGTTCGAGTTCTTCCTGACACAGCCGTACGGGCGGTTCACCATCACCGATCGCAATGACATCGAGCTCACCATCCTGCTGGTCCTGGTGGGTGTTGCCGTCACCGAGATTGCGTTGTGGGGCCGTCGCCAAGAGGCACGCGCCAGCCGCCGCGCGGGTTATCTCGACGGAGTGCTCGGAACCTCAAAGATCATCGCCGTTCGAGAGGCGTCGACGGACGCCCTGATTGACCACGTTGCCCACCAGATCGTCCTGATTCTGGACATCGACGAGTGTCGCTTCGTCCAGGGGGCCGGTCCGGGGCCCCAGGACGCCAGCCTCGATCACGACGGGTACGTGACCCGGCGCGGATCTAAGGTCAACGTCGAACGCGACGGCCTTCCAACCGATGAACAGATCGGCCTCGTTGTCGGACAGGGCGGCGTCGTTCACGGTCAGTTTGTGCTCACGGCCGCGACCCGCGTCGCCCGCCCTTCGGTCGAACAGCTCAGGGTGGCGGTACTTCTCGCCGACCAGGCTGGTGCCGCATTGACGCCCGCCGGATGAACGCCACCTGAAATTGACACCACGGGGACGACTGCGGATCTATCTCGGCGCCGCGCCTGGTGTGGACAAGACCGTCGCCATGCTCGGCGAGGCCCATCGCCGGATCGAGCGCGGCACCGATGTGGTCGTCGGCATCTGCGAGACGCACGGGCGCGCCTACACAGCCGCCCAGATCGATGGCCTCGAAACCGCTCCGCTGAAAGAGATCGAGTATCGCGGAACATCGTGTCGCGAGCTCGACATCAATGCCGTGCTGGCCCGCGCGCCTCCGGTCGTGCTCATTGACGCGCTGGCCCACACCAACGTGCCCGGCGCTGAGCACGCCAAGCGATGGGGGGACATCAACGAGCTGTTGGTCGCCGGCATCGAGGTGATCTCAACGGTCGACATCCAGCATCTTGAGTCCCTCAACGACGTGGTCGAGTCCATCACCGGCGTGGATCAACGCGCGACCGTGCCCGATGACGTGGTGCGCGCTGCCGACCAGATCGAGCTGGTGGACATGACTCCCGAGGCGCTGCGGCGGCGGATGGCGCACGGCCACATCCACCCCGCTGACACTGTGGACGCAGCGCTATCGAACTACTTTCGGCCGGGCAACCTGTCGGCGCTGCGAGAGCTGGCGCTGCTGTGGCTGGCCGATCGGGTTGACGAGGCGGTGGAACGGCACCGCAAGGATCAGGGAATCTCTGAGCCGTGGCCAACCCGCCCGCAGCGTCAACGCGACCCAGATCGTGCTTGGGGTCAGCCGCCGGAAGCGCTTGCAGTCCTTGCTGGCCCCGGGCGTCGGAGAGACGGTGGTTGAACTACTAGTTCACTCCGCCCATCCACACCTTCACAATCCAGGATCCGCAGAGCGCATCCGCACTCCTTGTCTTCTTGCTGGTGGCCGGGTCGGTGGCCTCGGCGGTTCATCTCAGCGTCCGACGCGAGGCCCAAGCCGTTGCGGCCCAGCGGGAGTCGCGCATTCTGCTGCAGCTCGCCCAGTCGCTCCTGGGTGCCGCGGACCAGCTGCCGACGCTCCTTGACCAGGCGCGGGACACGTTCGGCATGCGCGCAGCAGCCATCGTCCGGCGTGACTCGGTTCGCGCCTACTGGGCGATTCTGGTGAGCTCCGGCCCTTTCGATGTCGACCAGGTACGAGACGCGTCGGTGCGGGCCCTGCTGGATGACCTGACCGAGCTGATCCTCGCTGAACCAGTCATCGGGGCTGACGAGCGGCGACTGGTCTCGGCCTTCGCAACACACGCTTCCGCGATCCTGAGCCGTGAACAACTGGCTCGAGAGGCCCATGCCGCGACCAGCCTCGCCAAGGAAAGCCGCACACGCACGGCCTTGCTCGCTGCCGTCTCGCACGACCTCCGAAACCCCCTGGCCGGCATCAAGGCCGCCGTTTCCAGCCTGCGGCAGAGCGACATCACCTGGTCCCCCACCGACGAGGCCGACCTGCTCGAGTCCATCGAGGAGTCAGCCGATCGCCTCCACGCCATGGTGGGAAACCTGCTTGACATGTCCCGCCTTCGCACCGGAACTGTCACGACGCACCTCCAGGATCTCCATCTACCGGACGTTTTGGCGGCGTCCATCGCCGCACTGGGCGACCAGGGAAGCAGGGTCCGCACATGGCTGCCCGACGCCCTGACGCTGTTCATAGCGGACACGGGTCTTCTCGACCGGGTGCTCGCCGACCTCCTGGGGGCTGGGACTTGCTGTTGCCCGCGGTCTCACGGAGGCGATGGACGGCACGCTGACCGCCGAGGACACTCCGGGCGGCGGAGTGACCATGGTCATCGACCTACCCCTGGCGAGCCAGGCGCCATGAACCAGGCCACCCGCGATACCTCGTGACCGAGCCGGGCATCGGCGATCGCCTCATGGCCTGAGCAAGTTGGCTGCGCGAACCAGAGGGAACCACAAGGCAAGGCGTGGAACGGAGCCGAGACGCGAGGCGATCAGAAGTCGTCGCGCTGACCGTTGCGGGTGAGCGACCAGGCGTCCTCGCCGCCCTCGTCCTCGACCTCCTCATCACCCACTGGCGCCAGTGAGTCGTGAGCTGGGCCACCCAAGGGTGTACCGGTGATCGGAGCGCGAACGGTCTCCTTGGCAAGGTTGAGACGATCAGCAACCGGCGCGGCCTCACCGTCGTAGATGGGGTCGGCGTCGGGGATCTCCTCACCGCGCATCAAGGCGAGGGTGTTCGGCAGGTCGTCCGACTTGACCAGAACGTCGCGGGCCTTCGACCCCTCGGAAGGACCGACAACGCCGCGGGACTCCAGCAGGTCCATCAGCCGGCCAGCCTTGGCGAAACCAACACGAAGCTTGCGCTGCAGCATCGAGGTCGAGCCGAACTGCGTCGTGATGACGAGCTCGGTGGCCTGCAGCAGCAGGTCAAGGTCATTGCCGATGTCGTCCTCGACCATCTTCTTGGAGCCGACCACGATGACGTCCTCGCGATAGGTCGGCTTCAGCTGGTTCTTCACATGTTTGACGACCGCCTGGATCTCAGACTCGGTGACCCAGGCACCCTGAACGCGCATGGGCTTCGAGGAGCCCATCGGCAGGAACAGCGCGTCGCCCTGCCCGATCAGCTTCTCGGCGCCAGCCTGGTCCATGACGACCCGGGAGTCGGTCAGGGATGAGGTCGCGAACGCCATCCGGGAGGGGACGTTGGCCTTGATCAGACCGGTGACGACGTCCACCGAAGGACGCTGCGTGGCCAGCACCAGGTGGATGCCCGCCGCGCGCGCGAGCTGGGTGATGCGGACGATCGAGTCCTCGACGTCCCTGGGCGCGACCATCATCAGGTCAGCGAGCTCGTCGACGATGATCAGGAGGTAGGGGTAGGGGTGAATGACCCGCTCCGACCCGGGCAGTGCCTTGATCTTCCCGGCCTTGACCGCCTTGTTGAAGTCGTCGACGTGCTTGAACCCGAACGTCGCGAGGTCGTCGTAACGGATCTCCATCTCGCGGACCACCCACTGCAGCGCCTCTGCGGCCTTCTTCGGGTTGGTGATGATCGGCGTGATGAGGTGCGGAATGCCCTCGTACCCGGTCAGCTCCACACGCTTGGGGTCGACCAGGATCATGCGCACCTCATCGGGCGTGGAGCGCATCAGGATCGAGGTGATCATCGAGTTGACGAAGCTGGACTTGCCCGAGCCCGTGGCACCCGCCACGAGCAGGTGCGGCATCTTGGCGAGGTTGGCGATGACGTACCCGCCCTCGACGTCCTTGCCCACGCCAACCACCATCGGGTGGTCGTTGCCGCGCGCCGCCTGGCTTCGCAAAACGTCGCCGAGGCTGACCTTCTCACGGTCGGCGTTGGGGATCTCGATGCCGATCGCGGACTTGCCGGGGATGGGGCTCAGGATGCGCACGTCAGCCGAGGCAACGGCATACGCGATGTTCCTAGACAGGGCGGTGACGCGTTCGACCTTGGTGCCGGAGCCGAGCTCGATCTCGTACCGCGTGACCGTCGGACCACGGCTGAAACCGGTGACCTGCGCATCGATCTCGAACTGGTCGAGCACCTCGGTCAGGACTTCGACGACGTGGTCGTTGGCGGCACTGCGCAGCTTGTGGGGCCGACCGGCCTCGAGCAACGCATTGTCGGGCAGCGTGTAGGTGATGTCTCCGTCGAGCGCGAGCTGTTCGACCCGCTGCGGCATGGGCGTTGTGGGAGGCGGCTCGAGTGGAGCCTTGGTCGCCTGGACGCCTTCAGCCTGCCCAGCCGCGCTCGAGTCGCCGCCCGGTGCCAGGACGCCTGCTGCAGTGGGACGTTTCTGACCGGGCCGGAATGCGGCGGCGGCAGCCTTGGCGCTTGCCACGATGGCCGCCTGCCGAAATGCCTCATCACCGTCGAACGGCCCCTCGCCGACGGGTCGCGGCGAGTTACGCCGCTTTCCCGTGGCGTCCTGGTCGCTTCCTTCAGGCGACTCGGACTCAGTCGGACGGCGCAGCAACCAGTCACGCAGCTCACCCAGCCGCGCAGGAATCATATGGACGGGTGTGGCCGTCAGGACCAGGACGCCGAAGCAACCCAGCATCAGGAGCAGGGGGACGGCTCCCCAGGCCGTGATGCCTGCAACGATCGGGCTCGAGGCAAGGAAACCGATGATGCCACCCGCATCACGCATCTTGAGAGCACCGTCGGGCGGGCTGGGCAGGCCGGAAGAGATGTGGACCAGGCCGGCCGCGGCGAACGTCATTGCCGTCGTGCCTATGGTCAGGCGGTTCGTGGAGGCCTGGTCGCCTGGCGCACGCAACAGCCGGATACCGAACAGCAGCAAGGCGATCGGAAGAGCGTAGGCAACCCGGCCAAAGGTCCCGGCGACGACGGCGTGGATGACATCGCCCGCCATGCCCTTGAGTCCCCACCACTCGCGGGCAGCAACCACGACAGCCAGCCCCAGCAGGAAGAAGCCGAGGCCGTCACGACGGTGCTCAGGCTCGAGCTCGCTGGCACTGCGCCCGATCCGGCGGACGGTCCCACCGACAACGTGGGCAAGGCCCATCCAGGCGCCACGGACAGCCCTCAACGGAAACGGCAGGCCTCCACGCCTGGACGCCTTCGACCTGGATGACCGGGCTGCGGGTTTGCGAGGGGCCGCTCGACCGCTGCGTCCAGAGGTCGAGCGTGATGGATTGTCGCGTCCCGCCGACTTCGGCCGCGCTACTGGGGAAGAGGTACGAGTCGCCACAATGCCAAGGCTACGCGAAAGACACTTCGGTATCACGCGTCACACGCGCTCCACGCGCACCAGATCGCCGCGCATCAGTAGTCGCGGTGTGCCGCCTCATGAACCGAAAGCCATCTCACATGGCGAAACGTCCCGGCCAAGGGGTGGGCAGAGCGTCCGAACCTGGCTATCTTCGGAACCAGGTCACGAGTGCCAGTGTTCAGCCCCGGCTTGCTGGTCGGCAACCCTCCTCCGCGGTGGGGTGCTCCGGGTGACGACCCGGCCGAGCCGCAGAAAGCGGGTCGGCAAGCGCGGGCCATGCGGCGTTCCAGCCGAAGGTCCACCGGACTTTCAGGAGCTGAGCCATATGTCGATCTCCGCCATCAGCCGCCAGGTGCGCCCCCTGCGTCACGAGACTCCCCCCGCCCCGGCACCGACCCGAGACCACCTCCGTGCGGTTCCGACCCCCATTACCACGGCGTTCGTCAACCCTCCGAGAACCGTGTCGGGGAACCTCGGCGTTCCGACCCTGCATCGGACGGTCGTGGACTACGCGAACTTCGACCACGCCGCGTCGACGCCGGCCCTTGAGTCGGTCAAGGTCGCAGTCGACATCGCGCTGCGCACCTACTCCTCCGTGCACCGCGGCAACGGCTACGCCTCGCGGATCACCAGCGGCTGGTACGAAAAGGCCCGTGCCCAGGTCCATGATTTCGTGGGAGCGCGCGAGGATGACCTCGTCGTCTTCACCCGCAACTGCACGGACTCCCTTAATCTGCTCGCACGCAGCCTGCCCGACAACACGACCACCTTCGTCTTCGAGTCCGAGCACCACGCAGCCCTGTTGGCCTGGAACCCTGAGCACACAGTTCGGATCCCTGTCCCTGAAAGCGTGCATGGCGCCCTGACCTTGCTCGAGGACGCGCTTCACGACAGCGCCGGGACGACAAACGGCCCTCGCCTCGTGGTGGTAACCGGCGCCTCGAACGTCACCGGCGAGCTCTGGCCGATCGAGTCGATCGTGAGCATTGCCAAGCGGTATGGCGCGAGGGTCGTCCTCGACGCAGCGCAGCTCGCTCCCCACAGGAAGATCGACATCGAGGCGCTCGGAGTCGACTACGTGGCCTTCTCCGGCCACAAGATCTACGCCCCTTTCGGCGCCGGCGTGCTGGCCGGACGCGCCGACTGGCTGGACGACGCCTCGCCATACCTGCGTGGTGGAGGGGCCACCGAGAAGGTCACCATCGGTCAGACCGAATGGACCAAGGGCGCGGCACGGCACGAAGCCGGCAGCCCGAACGTCATCGGCGCCATCGCCATTGCTGCAGCCTGTGCGGCCCTGGACGCCCACCGCGACGTGACCGAAACCTATGAAGATGCTCTTGCCGACCGTCTTCGGTGCGGGCTCGCAGCGATCGAGGGCGTGACCACCTACTCGATCTTCGGGCCCGAGCACGAACGGGTGGGGGTTGCCACCTTCACCGTCGACGGCCTCGACTCCTCCCTGGTGTCCGCAGCCCTTTCCGCGGAGTACGGCATCGGCGTCCGTGACGGCAAGTTCTGCGCCCATCTGCTCGTCGACACCCTGCTTGGTGACCCAGACACCGACGACTCCGGCAAAGTGGCCGGGCGCAGCGGCGACTACCGCAAGGCGGTCGGGCGCAGCAGCGACTACCGCAAGGCGGTCGGGCGCAGCGGCGACTACCGCAAGGCGGTCGGGCGCAGCAGCGACTACCGCAAGGCGGTCGGGCGCAGCAGCGACTACCGCAAGGCGGTCGGGCGCAGCGGCGACTCCCCGCGAACTGCCGTGCGGGCGAGTGTCGGCCTGGCGAACACCCCGGAACACGTCACGCGTCTGCTCGGTGCGATCTCCGCCCTGGCGGTCGAGGGCCCGGCATTCGAGTACGAGCACACCTCGGAGGGCTGGATCGCCATCGACGACCCGCGGGACCTCACCCTCCCCCGCCCCTGGTAGCCAAACCTAGGGACCGTGCGGGCAGACAACCCACAAACCTAGGGACGGTGCCTTCCCGAACCGACCAAACCTAGGGACGGTGCAAGCCAGAGCTCGCCCACGAACAGGTGCAACCGGCGACGCCGCGGCATACCGGCTTGCTGGCTCGCTGGCTCGCTGGCTAGGCGTCGATGACGATCGGGATGATCATCGGCCGACGGCGCAACCTGCCGCCCACCCACGAACCGACGGTCCGGCGAATGATCTGCTGCAGCTGGAAGGAGTCGGTGACGCCGTTGCTGGCTGCATCGGCCAGAGCCTCCTCGAGCTTGGGCAGCACCTGGTCGAAGATGTCCTGATCCTCGGCGAAGCCACGCGCCTGGATCTCGGGCCCGGCGGCGATCTTCCCGGTTGCCGCGTCTCGCACCACGATGATCGTGATGAAACCCTCGTCGCGCAGGATGCGACGGTCCTTGAGCAGCGCCTCGGTGGTCTCGCCGACAGACGAGCCGTCGACGTAGACGTATCCGCAGGGCACCGCACCCACGATGTTCGCGACCCCCTTGACCAGGTCGACGACCACCCCGTCCTCAGCAAGAACGACGCGGGCGCGCGGGACGCCAGTCTTGACGGCCAGCTCGGCGTTGGCCACGAGGTGACGCCACTCTCCATGCACCGGCATGACATTGCGCGGTTTGACGATGTTGTAGCAGTAGAGAAGCTCTCCGGCGCTGGCGTGGCCGGAGACGTGGACCTTGGCGTTTCCCTTGTGCACGACGTCGGCGCCTAGGCGCATGAGGCCGTTGATGATGCGGTAGACGGCGTTCTCGTTGCCCGGGATCAGCGAGGAAGCGAGCAGGACGGTGTCGCCAACACCGACCTCGATCTTGTGATCCCTGTTGGCCATTCGCGAGAGCGCGGCCATCGGCTCACCCTGGGAACCAGTGCAGATGAGGACGATCTTGTCGTCCGGGTAGTCGGTCAGCTTCTTGAGGTCGACCACGACGCCCGGTGGCACCTTGAGGTAGCCGAGCTCCTCGGCGATGGCCATGTTGCGTAGCATCGATCGGCCGACCATGGCTACCTTGCGACCGTTGGCATGCGCCGCATCGAGCATCTGTTGGACGCGGTGGACGTGGGAAGAGAAGCAGGCGACGATGATCCGGCGCTTGGCGTTGCGGAATACAGCCTCGATGGCAGGGGTGAGCTCGCGTTCGGAGGTCGTGAAACCTGGCACCTCGGCGTTGGTGGAGTCGGTCATGAACAGGTCCACGCCCTCCTCACCGAACCGGGCAAAGGCCCGCAGATCCGTGATGCGGCCGTCGAGTGGCAGCTGGTCCATCTTGAAGTCACCCGTGTGCAGGATGGTGCCGCCTGCAGTGCGGATGAAGACCGCCAGCGCATCCGGGATCGAGTGGTTGACGGCGGCGAACTCGCAGTCGAAGACACCGAGCTTCTCGCGCTGGCCCTCGGTCACCGTCAGCGTGTAGGGCTTGATCTTGTGTTCCCTGAGCTTGGCCTCGATCATCGCCAGCGTCAGCGTCGAACCGATCAACGGAATGTCTGCTTTGAGCCGCAGGAGGAACGGCACGGCCCCGATGTGGTCCTCATGACCATGCGTGAGCACGATCGCCTCGACGTCATCCATCCGATCCTCGATGTACTCGAAGTCCGGCAGGATCAGGTCGATCCCCGGGTGATGGTCCTCCGGGAAGAGCACCCCGCAGTCAACGATCAACAAGCGCCCAGCGTGCTCGATCACGGTCATGTTGCGGCCTACCTCACCCAGACCACCGAGCGGGATGACGCGTACGCCGTTCGTCGCCAGTGGCGGTGGCGAGGTCAGCTCTGGGTGGGGGTGGCTCAAGTCAGTCCTGACTGATCAAGGCCCTCTCGCACGAGGGCGAGCTGGTCGTTGGTGAGGCTGACCAGCGGCAGCCGCACGACAGCCGAGGCGATCACACCCCGATCGTGCAGTGCGGCCTTGACGGTGATCGCGCCCTGCGTGACGTGCATGATGGCGTTGACCGCGGGGATCAGCTGCCGGTGGATCTCGATGGCCCGCGGGAGGTTGCCCCCGGCGACCGCGGCGACCATCTCGGCGTACTGCCTGCCGGCCAGATGACCGACCACGCTGATAATGCCCACCGCGCCCTGGGTGAGGTGAGCGAGGTTGAGGACGTCGTCGCCGGAGTACCACTGCAGGTCGGTCTTCGACATCACTTCGCTGGCCGCGAACAGGTCGCCCTTCGCGTCCTTGACGGCGACGATCCGGGGATGGGCAGCCATCCGCAGCAAGGTCTCCGTGTGGATCGGCGTGCCCGTTCGTCCGGGGATGTCGTATACGACTACCGGCAGATCGGTTGCGTCCGCCACAGTGGTGAAGTGTGCGAGGACGCCCTCCTGGGGGGGCTTGTTGTAGTACGGCGTCACGATCAGCAGGCCCTGCGCGCCGGCCTTTGCGGCGGCCCGGGCGAGCTCAACGCAGTGGGCGGTGTTGTTGCTGCCGGCTCCGGCGACGATGTGTGCGCGGTGCCCGACGGCTTCGACGACGACGCGAACAAGCTCGATCTTCTCTGCGTCGCTGGTGGTGGGCGACTCGCCCGTCGTGCCGTTGACGACCAGTCCGTCGTGCCCGTTGTCCACCAGGTGGGCGGCCAGTTTCTGGGCGCCATCCAGATCCAGGGACCCATCGAGGTTCATCGGGCTGACCATGGCCGTGAGGACTCTGCCAAACCGGGGCGCACTAGACATGGGGCCACGATATCGCCCTCAGCCGTGAGGCCCGAAACAAGGAATCGCGTGTCTCGGCCCATTCTCATGGAGCCGCGGCTGGCGTCTGCTGAGTGTTACGTTTTCATCGTGCGTCAGTATCTGGACCTTCTCAGCCACGTCCTGGAGAACGGGACCCCCAAAGGCGACCGTACCGGCACCGGAACGCTCAGCGTGTTCGGCCAACAGATGCGCTTCGATCTCTCGCAGGGTTTCCCGGCGCTGACGACCAAGAAGCTGCACATGAAGTCGGTCGTTGGTGAGCTCATCTGGTTCCTTCGCGGCGACACCAACGTCCGCTGGCTGCAGGAACGCGGCATCAAGATCTGGGACGAGTGGGCCGACGAGCACGGTGAGCTCGGCCCGATCTACGGGCAACAGTGGCGATCCTGGCCCACTCCCGATGGGCGCTCCGTTGACCAGGTCGCGGCAGTGGTCGACTCGATCCGCACCAACCCGGACTCGCGCCGGCATATCGTCAGCGCCTGGAACGTCGCTGATATTGAGAGCATGGCCCTGCCGCCGTGCCACACGATGTTCCAGTTCTACGTCGCTGACGGCCGGCTCTCCTGCCAGCTGTTTCAGCGTTCGGCCGACATCTTCCTGGGCGTGCCCTTCAACATCGCCTCGTACGCGTTGTTGACGATGATGGTCGCTCAGGTCTGTGAGCTCGAGCCCGGCGACTTCGTCCATACCCTCGGTGACGCACACCTCTATCTGAACCACCAGGACCAGGCCAAGCTGCAGCTGACCCGAGAGCCCCGCGACCTCCCTCAACTGCGAATCAACCCTGAGCGCAAGGGGATTGACGACTTCGTCGAGTCCGACGTTGAGCTGGTTGGCTACGACCCTCACCCCGGCATAAAAGCCCCGATCGCCGTATGACGATCACCGTGCTTGCCGCTGTGGGCGCCAATCTCGTAATCGGGCGTGATGGCGACATGCCATGGCACCTGCCGGAGGACCTTGCCCACTTCAAAGCCACCACAATGGGCCACACGATGGTGATGGGGCGCAAGACCTATGACGCAATCGGACGTGCACTGCCCGGCCGGCGCACGATCGTCATCACCCGCCAGAAGGGTTGGCATGCGCCGGGGGTAGAGGTCGCACACTCTCTGGCAGATGCGCTCGCGCTGGCCGGACCGACCGAGGTCTTCGTTATCGGCGGCGGTCAGGTCTATCGGGAGGCCATGCCGTTCGCGGACCAGATGATGCTCACCGAGATCGAGCAGTCCCCGGAGGGAGATGCCTTCTTCCCCCCGTTCGACGCCGGTCACTGGCACGAGACCACTCGTCAGAGCCGTGACGGTTTCGCCTTCGTGACCTACGTCCGTCGTCAGCCCCGCCAACCCACTCCGCAAACCTAGGGACTGTGTCCCTCGCCACGGGCCAAACCTAGGGACTATGCGCTCTTGCCACCACCCGAGCTGACGATTGAACACGCCCACTGTTCCCTAGGTTTGGCGAGTAAAAGCACACACCGTCCCTAGGTTTGCGGGTTCAGGCGTCGTAGTCGAGCGCCACCGTCGCCGTGACCGGGTGGGACTGGCAGGCAAGCACGATCCCGGCAGCAATCTCCTCAGGCTCGAGGGCGTAGTTGCGATCCATCCGCACCTCCCCCTCGACCAGTCGGGCTCGGCATGTGCCGCACACTCCGCCCGTGCAGCTGAAGGGTGCATCCGGGCGGGCACGCAGCGTTGCGGCCAGGATGGTCTCGCTGCGCGACGGCATCTCGATCACGGTCGTGCGACCGTCGAGGTTCACGGTCACCACAGCTTCGGATGGCGCGCCAGGAGCCCTGGCGACGGGCTCGCTCGCCACCACCGGCAGACCGGCGTCGTCGACGTGGAAGACCTCGTGGTGGACCTGGTGGGAGTCGACGCCAAGGTCGGACAGGAGCACCTGGGCAGTCTCGACGAGGCCGAACGGACCGCAGAGGTACCACTGGTCAACTGTCGAAACCGGGACGATGGCACCGAGGATCCGCTGCAGCCGCTCGCGGTCGAGCCGGCCGCTGAACAGCTCGACGTCCTGAGCCTCGCGCGAAAGGACGTTGATCAGATGGAACCGTTCGGGGTACTTGTTCTTCAGATCCTCAAGCTCCTCGAGAAACATGATTGAGGTCGTATGCCGGTTGCCGAAGACGAGCGTTGCGCGTGACCTGGGCTCCTCGGCCAGCACACTCGAGATCAGCGACATCACCGGAGTGATCCCCGAACCAGCAGCGATGGCCACGTGGTGGCGTATGGCGTCTGGTTGCGTGGCACAGGTGAATCCGCCGAGCGGCGTCATCACCTCGATCTTGTCGCCGGAAGCGACACTGTCGTTGATCCAGTTGGACATCAGGCCACCGGGAAGGCGAGCGGACGCGATACGAAGCTCCTTGCGCTCCAATGCTTCCGGACGCGATCGGCAGATCGAGTACGACCGGCGGACGTCCTGTCCGTCAACGGTGGTCCTCAGCGTGAGGTGCTGTCCAGGCTCAAAGACGAACTCGTCGGCCAGCTCATCCGGAATGGCGAACGAGAGCGCGACCGCATCGTCGGTGAGTCGCTCGACTTCGGTGACTGTGAGGGTATGGAAGCGCGCGCGATGGCGCGCCGGTGTGGTGATCAGGGACGTCATCACATGGCCTTGAACTCATCGAAGGGCTCACGGCACTCGTTGCACCGGCGCAGGGCTTTGCACGCGGTCGAGCCGAACCGTGAGATCTCTTCTGTGTCATCCGAACCGCAGAGCGGACAGGTGACCCGACGAGCCATCAGGCGCAGGCCTACCGGTTGACCAACGACTTCGGACCGCGGATCGCCGGGAGGCGCGATCCCGAACTCACGCAGCTTGTCGCGACCTGCCGCTGACATCCAGTCGGTGGTCCACGCCGGGCTGAGCCGTGTCTGCACGCTCGCGACGTACCCCTGACGCCTGGCAACGTGCTCAATGTGGTGACGAATCGACTCCATCGCCGGGCAGCCCGAGTAGGTCGGGGTGATCAGCACGGTCACGGTGCGGGCCTGCTCATCGACCCCAACCTCGCGGAGAATGCCGAGGTCCTCGATCGTGACAACCGGCACCTCAGGATCCGGGATGGCCGCGATCGCAGCTCGCAGGTCGAAGGTCGAGGTTCCGGTCGAATCTCCCTTCGGGATTCCGGCCGAAGGTCCTTCCGAAGATCCCATCGCTCGTGAAGTCACCATGTGGCACCCGGGTGTGAGCGCGCAATGTGCTGCATCTCGGCGAGCAGGTAACCCATCGGGCGGGAGTGAACTCCGTCCCGTCCCCCTCGCGAACGCCAGGTGGGTTCGGCAGGGAGGGTCAGTGTGGCCTGTCGGACAACTCGGGAGACATGGTCAAAAGCCCTGTCCCACAGGGAAGATGGCAGTATGCCGACTCCAGCCTCGGCTGCCGCAACGCTCACGGCATCGTCCTCGAACAGCTCTGCGACATGGGGTGCGACCCGCCCGAGCGCATCCTGCATCCGCACGTGCGACTCGGAGGTGCCGTCGCCCAGTCGCAACACCCACTGGCTGGCGTGGTCGCGGTGGTAGGCGACCTCCTTGACTGCCTTGGCGGCCACGCCGGCGAGGGTCTCATCCTTCGACGTGACCAGGGCGGCATAGAGCTCGCGCTGATATGCCGAGAACCAGAGCATCCGGGCCATCTCGAACCCGAAGTCGCTGCGCTCCTGCTCGACCAGATGGACGTTGTGGAACTGGCGCTCGTCGCGAAAGTAAGCCAGGTCGTCCTCGGTGCGGCCCGTACCGTCAAGCTCGCCGGATCGGGTCAGGAGCACGCGCGCCTGGCCGACGAGGTCGAGGCCGATATTGGCCAGGGCCATGTCCTCCTCGATCTGCGGAGCGCGGCTGATCCACTCGCCCAGGCGCTGCCCGTAGATCAGCGCGTCGTCGCCCAGCTCGAGGCAGTAAGCCGCGGCCGCCAGCCTCGCTACCGCATCAATCACACTCTCGCTCAAAGGTATTCGACATCCTCGGGCACTTCATAGAACGTGGGGTGGCGGTAGACCTTGTCGGCAGCGGGGTCGAAGAACGAGTCTCGTTCGTCGGGGCTGCTGGCCGTGATGTCGGTGGACCGTACAACCCAGAGGGAGACTCCCTCCTGACGACGGGTGTAGACGTCCCGCCCATTGCGCAGCGCCATCTCCGCGTCCGGTGCGTGCAGCGAGCCGACGTGGACGTGGGACAGGCCTCGCTTGCCGCGGACGAAGACCTCCCAGAGGGGCCAGCTGCGTTCAGACGCGCTCCCTTTGACCGCAGGTGTGCTCATGCGACGTACTCGTCATGCGGTGCGCCGGTCTGCCTCGCGGCATACGCGTTGGCGGCTTCGCGCACCCACGCCCCCTCGTTGTGGGCGCGGACCCGATGCTCGATCCGTTCGGCGTTGCAGGCCCCATCACCCTTGATGACGCGCCAGAGCTCGCTCCAGTCGATGACGCCGAAGTCCCAGTGCCCTGTCTCCTCGTTCGGTCTCAGATCTGGGTCCGGCAGTGTCAGCCCGATCTTCTGCGCCTGGGGAACGGATATGTCGACGAACTTCTGACGCAGGGCATCGTTGCTGAAACGCTTGATACCCCAGGCCATGGACTGCTCGGTGTGCCCACCGGGAGTGGCCGCCTCACCAGTGTCCGGTGGTCCGAACATCATCAACGCCGGCCACCACCAACGGTTCACGGCGTCCTGCGCCATCTCTTGCTGCGCTGCAGTGCCCCGCATCAAGGTCCACAAGATCTCGAAGCCCTGTCGCTGGTGGAAGGACTCCTCCTTGCAGACGCGGATCATCGCTCGCGCGTAGGGCCCGTAGGAGCATCGACACAGCGGCACCTGGTTCATGATTGCCGCGCCGTCTACAAGCCAGCCGATCGCCCCGTTATCGGCCCACGTCAGGGTCGGGTAGTTGAAGATCGAGGAGTACTTCTGCTTGCCACTGTGGAGCATGTCCAGCAGCTCCGCTCGGTCGATGCCCAGCGTCTCGGCAGCGCTGTAGAGGTAGAGCCCGTGCCCCGCCTCGTCCTGCACCTTGGCCATCAGGATGGCCTTCCGGCGCAAGGACGGCGCACGGGAGATCCAGTTGCCTTCCGGCTGCATGCCGATGATCTCAGAGTGTGCATGCTGGGCGATCTGGCGAATGAGCGTCTTGCGATAGGCCTCGGGCATCTCGTCGCGCGGCTCGATGCGCTGGTCGCCCGCGAGCAGCTCATCGAAGGACAAGACCTCGGCTGGACGCTGCATGCGGCCTGACGACGCCGCCAGCAAGGCCTCCTCGATGGCCCCCGACTCGGCGGCGTTCAGTGGTTCGTCGGGGTCGATGAAGTCGTTGCCAAGCATGGGATCAAGTATGGCGACCTCGCGCGCGCTGCGGCAATGTGTCGCCCAAGGCGCCCCTTCGACCCGGATGGAAGGATGGCCACGTGCCCCACGACCAACGCCGTCCGCACTCCGAAGCCCATGAGCGGGCGCACGCCGCCGCCACGGGTCCCGTTGCCGATGCCAGCGCCCGGATCGCTCGGACGAGCGACGCGGCAGCGGTCGGTCTGGTCCAGGCAGCCGTATGGCGCGCGGCATACGGCCATGTCCTGCCGGCCGAGGTGGTCGAGCAGTTCGACGGACCCCGCTTCGCGCGAGTTTGGCGGGAGTCACTGACCCATCCGCCAACACCTCGCCATGTCCTGCTGGTGGCCTGCGCCGGAGAGCAGGTCGTCGGCTTCGCCGCCGTTGGTCCAAGTGGGGATGCGGATGCCACTGAGAACTCGGGCGAGATCTTGGCGCTTGGCGTCCACCCCGACGCGAGACACAATGGTCACGGCTCACGCCTGCTCAATGCCGCCGTGGACATGTTGCGGGGGAAGGGATTTCACACTCTGAGCACCTGGATCCTGGTCACCGAGGAGGCCTCCCGGGCCTTCCTGACAGCGGCCGGCCTCTCCCCCGACAGCGCCTATCGCGACCGGGTCATCGACGTCAACGGGAAGGTCGTCCGCGAGGTCCGGCTGACCGCAGACCTCTCGCGAGACTGACCCGGGTCCGCACAGACGTCGATGCCAGAACCCATGCTCGAGCCCCCGCTGTCGGACCGCCGCCGCAGAGAGATCCTGAGGCAAAGCCTGTCGGTGGGCGTGGCGACCGGCGCCTACGCCATCAGCTTCGGAGCCCTTTCGGTGACAGCCGGGCTCAATCTCTGGCAGACGATCACCCTCTCAGCCCTGCTCTTCACCGGCGGTTCGCAGTTCGCTCTCGTAGGTATCATCGCGGCTGGGGGCTCGGGTGCCGTGGCAGTGGCGACCTCGACCCTGCTCGCCGTACGCAACGGCCTCTACGGCCTGCAGATGTCGCGACTGCTCGGGGTGAGCGGGCTGCGCCGGCTGGCCGCCGCCCACCTGACCATCGACGAGTCGACCGCGGTGGGCATCGCCCAGACCGAAAGGAACGGACAACGGCTCGGATTCTGGGCCACGGGGCTCGCGGTGTTCGTCCTCTGGAACCTCCTGACGATCCTCGGTGCCCTCCTGGGAAATGCCCTCGGCGACCCCAAGGTCTTCGGACTGGACGCTGTGGCGCCAGCCGCCTTCTGCGCGTTGCTTTGGCCGCGGCTCAAGTCCGGGGAGGCCCGTGCGGTGGCAGGCGTCTCAGCCGTCATCGCACTGGTAGTGGCCCCTCACGCACCGGTCGGCATACCGGTCCTGGTTGCCGCTCTGGCCGCGGCCGTGGCGGGGCTTCTGCCCCCACGTGATCAGGCCGGCCAAGTCAACGTGAGCACACCTCCAGATGGCGAGGCCGCCGGATGAGCCTCTGGACCACCGTGCTGCTGGCCAGCGGGCTCTCGTTCGCACTCAAGCTCGCGGGCTACGTCGTCCCGCACCACGTGCTGGACGGGCCGGTCCTCTCGAGGGTGGCGGCGATGTTACCCGTCGCACTGCTGTCGGCCCTGGTGGCGGTCCAGACGTTCACCTCCAGCAGCGGTGGGCTGACCTTCGATGCACGGGCGGCGGGCGTTGCGGTTGCGATCACCGCGCTGCTGCTGCGAGCGCCTTTCCTGGTCGTGGTGATCCTGGCAGCAGCCACCGCCGCGACACTGAGAGCCCTCGGCTGGGGTTGACACGCAAACCTAGGGACTTTGCGGCCGATCGGCACCAAACCTAGGGACTTTGGCGCGCCGATTGTGAGCAGGGCGAACGAGTCACGCCAAGCCCAGATAGCTCTCGAGCCCGACCGTCAGCCCGGGGTGGTCCGCGACCTGGCGCACACCCTCCAGAACGCCGGGCATGAAGCTGACCCGGTCGAACGAGTCATGCCGGATCGTCAACAGCTCACCGGTCGCGCCGAAAAGGACCTCCTGATGCGCGACGAGACCCCGCAGCCGCACGGCGTGCACGTGTATGCCGTCCACGCTTGCGCCGCGCGCGCCCTCGGGATCAGAAGTGGTCGCGTCGGGCACGTCGTCGAGCCCGGCATCGTGACGGGCCCGGGCGATCAGAGAGGCAGTGCGAGCCGCCGTGCCAGAGGGCGCGTCGACCTTGTCCGGGTGGTGCAGCTCGACGACTTCCACGGACTCGTAGTATTTGGCGGCCTGCTGGGCGAAGGACATCATCAAGATGGCGCCAATGGCGAAGTTCGGGGCAATGAGCACCCCGATCCGGGGCCTGCCGCTCACCTGCGAACGCACCACCTCGAGCTTGTCCTGCGTCCAGCCGGTAGTCCCCACCACGACATGCGTCCCACGGTCGATGCAGTGGGCGACGTTGGAAGCGCTTGCTCCCGGCACCGAGAACTCAACGACGACGTCGGCGCCACCCAGGTCATCGAGATCGTCTCCCTGGTCGAACCGGCCGACCAGGGTCAGGTCCGGCGCGGACTCGACGGCGCGACACACCTCAGACCCCATCCGTCCGGCAGCGCCGATGACCGAGACCTTGATGACTGGGACCTTGATCGCTTCGCTCACGCGCACAGCCTAATGAGGCGCGAGGAACCGCTCGACATCGCGAGCTTCGCGGTCGAGTGCGGCCAGGACCGGGGCGCCCAGGCGGCCGAACGGCTCGAGCACCACCCGACCCCTCGGCAGGCTCCAAGTGGCGACCGCCCGCCCGCTGACCAGCGCAAAGGGCCGAAAGATGCCGTTCATCGTGACAATGGTCTGGTTGCGGCCCAGCACCGGCTCGCGGTCGACCCAGCCGTGCAGCAAGGGGTCGAAGCCGCCGAGCAGCTTGGGACGGCGTCGAGACATCGGGCCCTGCCGGCCGGCCAGGTCGACCAAGCCTCCGGGCTGCTCCTCCAGGGCAGCGCCGACCGAGCACAGTCCGCGACGCGCATCACCAAGGGTGATGCCGGCCCACTTGGCGAGGTCGCGCTCGTTGGCCGGCCCATGGCCCGCGAGAAAGCGCCTGGCCAGCACGAGCAAGGAGGTATCGCGGTCCCTCACCCTGGACGGCTCGGCGAGCCAGTCGCGGACGAGAACGAATGCCTGGTCACGACCGATGACCGGACCGCGGATCGTCAGACCCCGCAGTGCGGACAGAAACAGGATGTGAACCATTGCCTGTCCAGCGACGGGCACATCGGCGGCCTGCACCAGCTCGCGAAGCTGAGCGCGGGTCATCGGCCCGTTGGCGGCGAGCGCAGCCTCGATGATGACAACACCCCGATTGGCCTGACTTGGCGAAACGCCCTCTTGTTCAAGGCGTTTGGCGTTGCCAACGGCCAACTGTGGGGTCGTGAGCGGCTGCAGCAACCAGTAGTCCTCGGGTCGGACCAGATGCAGAGTGCCCCGGTTCAACCAGGTAACGACCAGCAAGCCGTTGTTGAGCTCGTGGTCCACGTCGGCGGATGTGAGCCCGACGGTGCGGCTCCGGACGGCGAGGCGAGCCGCGCGCAGGTCCTGTGCCTGGACTGCCAGCAGCCGCTTGACGACCTCGCCGACCCCCTTGGCTGGCGGCCCGAGAAGCAGCTGGGCGGCCAACCGACGGTCGTCGCGCTGGCGCCCCAGGGCTCTGGCGGTCGGTGCTCGAACCATGAACGCGACCTTAGCCGTGGGGTCGGACGACCGAGGCTCCAACGCAGGACCCTCAGAGGCAGATCACAGCCGTTGGCTGTCTTATTGCATCGATGCGGCCTGGTGGACAGGTAACGGTGAAGCAAACCGGCTAACGAGCGGGCGGCATGCGGCATACGCGACGGTATGGCGACCTGCTCACCCCCTGCGGCCGAAACGCCAAAAGCCCGGCGCGCCCTCTCGGGCGCACCGGGCCTTTGTGCCGTTCACACAGACTCAGGCGTTCACAGACTTCGTGGTTCCGACAGACTTCGTGGTTCCGACAGACTCAGTGGTTCGAACAGACACGCACGTGCGAACAGACACGGACGTGCGAAAGACTCAGGCGTCCGCAGGTCCGGCAGCAGCCTCGGCCGGAGCCTCTGGAGCAGCGTCGCCAGCCGGGGTGTCCTCGACCAGCACCGCGCCGAGCGAGAGCTTGCCGCGAGGGTCGATCTCCTTGAGCTCGACCTGGATCTTCTGGCCGATCTTCAGGACGTCGTCGACCGAGTCGATCCGCTTGCCACCGACGAGCTTGCGCACCTCGGAGATGTGCAGCAGACCATCCTTGCCCGGGAGCAGCGAGATGAAGGCGCCGAAGGTCGTGGTCTTGACCACGGTGCCCATGAAGCGTTCGCCCACCTCGGGCATCGTCGGGTTGGCGATGGCGTTGATCATCGCGCGGGCGGCGTCGGCCGAAGGACCATCGGTGGCACCGATGTAGATGGTGCCATCGTCCTCGATCGAGATCTGGGCGCCGGTCTCGTCCTGGATCTGGTTGATCATCTTGCCCTTCGGCCCGATGACCTCACCGATCTTGTCGACGGGGACGGTCACGCTGATCACGCGCGGAGCGAACTCGCTCATCTCGTCCGGGACATCGATGGCCTCGGCCATGACGTCCAGGATGTGCAGGCGAGCATCGCGGGCCTGGGTCAGTGCGCCAGCCAGAACTGAGGCGGGTATGCCGCCCAGCTTGGTGTCGAGCTGGATGGCCGTGACGAACTCGCGGGTGCCGGCGACCTTGAAGTCCATGTCGCCGAACGCGTCCTCGGCGCCGAGGATGTCGGTGAGCGCGGCGTACCGCGTCTCGCCGTCGACGGTGTCGGACACCAGGCCCATGGCGATGCCGGCGACCGGGGCGCGCAGCGGCACTCCGGCGTTCAGCAGCGACAGGGTCGACGCGCAGACGGAACCCATCGACGTTGAACCGTTGGAGCTGAGCGCCTCCGAGACCTGACGGATGGCGTAGGGGAATTCCTCCCGCGTCGGCAGCACGGGAACCAGGGCACGCTCGGCGAGGGCACCGTGGCCGATCTCGCGACGCTTCGGCGTTCCGACCCGGCCGGTTTCACCGGTCGAGTAGGGCGGGAAGTTGTAGTTGTGCATGTAGCGCTTCTTGGTGACCGGGCTCAGGGAGTCGATCGTCTGCTCGAGCTTGAGCATGTTCAGCGTGGTGACACCCAGGATCTGGGTCTCGCCGCGCTGGAAGATCGCCGAACCGTGCACGCGCGGGATGATGGCAACCTCGGCGTCGAGCGGGCGGATGTCCGCGAGCCCACGGCCGTCGATGCGGATGCCCTCGTTCAGCACGCGGGACCGCACGACGAGCTTGGTGACCGACTTGTACGCGGCGGAAACCTGGCCGTTGGCGCTCGCGTCGAGCTCGCCGGCTTCGACCTTCGCTGCGATGGCGTCCTTGACGGATGCCTTGAGCGCGTCATCCGCGTTCTGGCGTTCGATCTTGTCGGCGATCTGGTAGACGGCCTTCAGCGGGTCGTAAGCGAGGGCGGCGACGGCGTCATAGGTGGCCGGCTGGTAGGACGGGAACACCGGGTAGGCGCCGGTCGGCTTGGCGGCCGAGGCGGCAACCTTCTGCTGCGCTTCGATGAGCTGCTTGATGAAGGGCTTCGAGGCTTCGATGCCCTCCGCGATGACCGCTTCGTTCGGCTTGATGGCGCCGCCCTTGATGAGGTTCCACGCGTTGTCGGTGGCTTCGGCCTCGATCATCATGATCGCGACATCCTGGGCGCCGTTCGCGTCGGTCACCACGCGACCGGCAACGACCATGCTGAACACGGCGTCGACGATCTGAGAGTGCTTGGGGAACGCGACCCACTGGCCGGAGCCGTGCTCATCGGGGATGAGGGCGACGCGGACGCCACCGATAGGACCGGAGAACGGAAGGCCGGCGAGCTGGGTCGACATCGACGCCGCGTTGATGGCGAGCACGTCGTAGTACTCGTCCGGCGCGATGGCCAGAACGG
>JBBRZV010000058.1:0-20608 GCA_038236365.1 Actinomycetales bacterium
ACCACCATCCTGTCCTCGGACTGGCTATTTGGCGCGGTTGTTGTTATGTCTAATCGCCCTCGCCGTTGACCTTCTTGGGTTGTAGTGGTCCGTCGTCGTGCGCCCGCGCGGCCCCCCCCCCTGTGGGGCGCGGCCCCTCGACTCATCTTCGTTCCGCGTGGTCCCGGATGCGCGAGGATCTGGACGCCGCGATCGAGCGGGACCCCGCCGTGGACACCAGGCTCGAGATGGTCCTTGCCTCGCCCGGGTTGCATGCGATCTGGGTGCACCGGCTCTCGCATCGTCTGTGGGCGCATCCACATGGTCGTCTGGCCGCGCGCCTGCTGTCACAGATCTCGCGCTCGATCACTGGCGTCGAGATCCACCCTGGGGCTCAGATCGGTCGCCGCTTCTTCATTGACCACGGCATGGGCGTGGTCATCGGCGAGACGGCGGAGGTGGGTGATGACGTGCTGATCTATCACGGCGTCACGCTCGGTGGCCGTTCGATGAAGCGGGTCAAGCGTCACCCCACCGTCGGAAACAACGTCACGATCGGAGCAGGGGCCCGTATCCTCGGTCCGGTTCATATCGGGGACCGAGTACAGATCGGCGCGAACTCGGTTGTGGTCAAAGACATCCCGGCAGGAGCTGTCGCGATTGGCGTTCCTGCCACGATTCGATTCCCCGACAAGGGTGAAGACCCTTACGAGATGCTCTTCAACGACCCTGAGCTCTGGATCTGAGCATCTGCGGGCTTTTACCCCTGCCGAGGCCGATACGGTTGTCCAAGCTGGACGGCCGCCGGTATGCCGTGCCAGCATGGAGGGCTCGCATAGTGGCCGAGTGCGGCGGTCTTGAAAACCGCTAGGGGTGCAAGCTCCTCGAGGGTTCGAATCCCTCGCCCTCCGCTCGTCAGACCGGCTCGCCGGACGTGGGGCCAGCCTTCGTTGGCCGCTCGGCCAACTTGAGCCGCCACCCGTTCCATGGCCATGCCCCGTCGATCTCGACTTCCAGCGAGAAGCTCAACACGATCCTGATCAGCACGATCAGGCCCAGTACCCCGACGCTTTCGAGCGACTGGTCGACCACGATCGTCCGGATGATGTCGGCGATGATCAACACCTCGAGGCCGAGAAGGATCACCCTTCCGAGGTTCGCGCGCAGCTCCCGATACGACTCAGATGCGCCCGCGAGAACCTGCCGCACATAGCGGGCAAAGGCAATGAGCCCGCCGAAGATCATGATGCCGGCGCCTACGCCCTCACAAACCTTCACGACCTCGCTGACGAACTCTTCGTAGCTCACCCCCCCCACGCTAGCGACGGACACCATCCGTTTGACCGACAATTGGTACTTCCGGAGTGGCAAAAGTGCCGCTGGGTTCTTCATGAATGCTTCACGGACTCGGCACAACGAGGACGGACCGGAGACCGCCGGGTCATTGAGGGAGGCGTCATGAAGTTTCGCACCATGATTGTGCAGAGCAACAAGACTGCCACCGGCATTCGCGTCCCAGATGATGTGATCGCGGCGCTCGGG
Source organism: Actinomycetales bacterium (assembly GCA_038236365.1). Lineage (GTDB taxonomy): Bacteria > Actinomycetota > Actinomycetes > Actinomycetales > Dermatophilaceae > UBA4719. Next base: position 1,522 of record JBBRZV010000058.1, read on the forward strand.
CCCAGCAGACGCCCACCAGTTCAGGTCACGGTCAACGGCTACACCTACCGCACGACCGTGGCGGTCATGAATGGCGCGTTCATGTTCGCCGTCAGCGCGGACGCCCGAAAAAGTGCCGGTGTGGCCGGGGGTGATGAGGTGGACGTGGAGATCGTGCTCGACACCGAACCGCGCGAGGTGAGTGTGCCTGCCGATCTCCAGGCTGCCCTGGACGCGGATCCTGAAGCCCACCAGTTCTTCCAGTCGTTGTCGTACAGCCACAAGTCTTCGTACGTGCTCTGGATCGAGTCCGCCAAGAAGGACGAGACCCGCGAGCGCCGGATCCCCGAGGCGATCAGGATGCTGAAGGAAAGGCGAAAGCAACGGTGAACGGTTCCGTCGACACCGCCAGTGCGACCCGACGTGGGTCGTCCGGGAAACTGTCACCATGACGCTAAAGATCGGCTACAAGGCTTCGGCCGAACAGTTCAAGCCTCGAGAGCTTCTCGAGTTCGCCGTTCAGGCCGAGGAACACGGCCTCGACAGCGTGATGATCTCCGACCACTTCCAGCCGTGGCGGCATACGGGGGGTCACGCTCCGTTCTCGATGTCCTGGCTGGCTGCGGTCGGCGAGCGTACAGAGCGGGTGCTGCTCGGCACCTCGGTCATGACGCCGACCTTTCGCTACAACCCCGCTGTCGTGGCACAGGCGTTCGGCACGTTGGCCTGTCTGTACCCCGACCGCATCATCCTCGGCATCGGCACGGGAGAGGCATTGAACGAGGTCGCTGTCTCAGGGCTGCAGTGGCCGGAGTTCAAGGAGCGTTTTGCCCGCATGCGTGAGGCCGTGGCCCTGATGCGCGAACTGTGGGCCGGCGAGCGTGTCACGTTCGAAGGTGACTACTACCAGACCCACGACGCCACGGTGTACGACCGGCCGAGCCGGCCCGTGCCCATCTACATCGCAGCCGGCGGCCCGGTGGTTGCCCGGTATGCCGGGCGCGCCGGTGACGGGTTCATCTGCACGTCGGGCAAGGGCCCGGAGCTGTACCGGGACAAGCTGATCCCGGCCGTCGAGGAAGGCCTGGCCACCGCCGGGCGGACTGAAGGGTCGATCGACCGGATGATCGAGATCAAGCTGTCCTATGACACCGACCCCAGGCTTGCCCTGGAGAACACCCGGTTCTGGGCCCCTCTGGCGCTGACCGCCGAGCAGAAGCATGGCCTGAGTGACCCGACGCAGATGGAGGCTGCCAGCGATGCTCTGTCTATCGAGCAGGTGGCCAGCCGCTGGATCGTGGCCTCCGACCCCGAGGCCGCTCTGGAACAGATTAAGCCGTATGTCGACCTCGGTTTCAACCACCTGGTCTTCCACGGACCCGGTCACGACCAGTCCCGGTTCCTCACATCTTTCGCCGCCGACGTGATGCCTCGCCTGCGCGCGCTCACCGCCTGACATCGTGAACGCGAGAGCAGTCGCAGCGTTTCTATGACGTGTTCAGCGCTTTGGGGCCACACCCGGCTGGTCAAAGGTCGCTGGTCGACCCAAAGTGCCGACCCGGTCGAGCGGCCAGACGATGACGAAGGCTCGTCCAACCACGTCCTGCACCGGGACGAACCCCTTCCCAGTTCCTTGCTGGTTGAATCGGCTGTCCGCTGAGGCGCTGCGGTGGTCACCCATCACCCACAGCTGGTGGGCGGGCACGGTCACCTTGAAGTTGACATCACTAGAGCTGTCGCCCGGAAAGAGGTAGGGCTCGACGAGGCGGACTCCGTTGACGTAGACCTTGCCGGATCTTCCCTCGACGGTGTCGCCAGCCACACCGATGACGCGTTTGACGAGGTCGTTCTGGCTGGTCGAGGGAGCCAGACCGATGAAGGCCAGGACTTCGTGAACGCGACTCTGTGGCCCGGGGGTGGAGAACCCGTGCCCGAGCCAACCTCCGGGGTCGTTGAAGACCACGATGTCTCCGCGTTGGACCCCCCCCATGCGGCTGGTCTGCTTGTTCACGAGCACCCGGTCGCCCACGCAGCGAGGGCAACCATGAAGGGTCGGCTCCATTGATTCGGATGGGATGTAGAACGCCTGGACGAGGAGGGTCTTGATGAGCAGGGATCCCAGGATGGCGATGACAAAGACCCCGGCCACGTCCCGAAGGAACCACCAGCGTCGCCGAGTGGGGGCTGCGTCTGGGTCATGTAGCGGTTTTCTGTGTCTCCCTCGAACGGGTTGAGGCGCCTCCTCGTCCAGGTGTGACATGGGCTTCATTCTCTCATTAGCGCAACCTGGCCCATCCATTCAGTGACCTGTCCTGCGGTGCCGGTGCAGGTCAGGACCGCGTGCGCGAGAGCCCAGGCATCCCTGGTCGCGAAGGGGCGACCTGCGATCCGTACCGCGCGATGCAGTATTCGCTCAGCCGTCGCGCCAGCGCGCCGATGACCGCTGCGGCGTGGTGATCACGGTCCCACGCGGCATACAGCCTGATGCTCAGAGCTCCTCTGATGCCAATGATGTCCAGTGGTTGCAGGCCGAAACGTGCGTCGTCGGACACAACCGCTATGCCTCGTCCAGCCGCCGCAACGGCCTGGGCCAGCTGGGGGGTGCCGAACTCGAGCATGGATGAGTAGGTGACCCGCACCTCGTTGACCGCCTGGTCCAGCACCCGGCGAGGGCTGTAGTCCCCTGTGAGCAGGAGCAAGGTCTGGGTGACGAGCTCGGCGACGGTGATCGAGCCCCGTGCGGCCCACTCGTGCTCGAGCGGAACGTAGGCCCAGATGGGGAGCACTGCCAACGGCTGGAAGGCCAGACCGGCAGGGGGCAGCTCGGTCGCGATGGCAAGGTCGGCACCCGACTCAAGCGCGGCGTAGACACGCTGGGGGCGCTGTTCGGATACGGCCGGGAGCGGGTCATCCGGGAGCAATGTCGCCAGGAACGGGGCCAACACATCCGTGAACGTCGTTCCGGGGGCGGCGATGTTGATGTGCTGCAGACGCCCAGCGGCAAGCGTCGCCGCAGCCTCCGCGGCCGCGTCGGCACGACGGGCCAGATCGCGCGCGACGGGCACGAACTGGCGACCAGCCGCGGACAGGACAAGACGTCCGCCCGACCTGGTGAACAGGGTGATCCCGAGGTTCCTCTCGAACAGGTGCAGCTGCCGTGACAGGGAAGGCTGGGTGACGTGCACCAGGGGGCAGGCCGCCGTCACAGATCCGGCGTCGACGACGGCCAGGAAGTACCGGACGTGCCGCAGCTCCATAGCCATGCCTCCAAGGCATTAGACGTGTGCCGAACAAGTATTGGACAACATGGTAGGGGCTGCTGGAGCCTTGGGGCGTACGGGTGTGTCCACCCGCCCGACCGATCGCCAGCCCAAGGAGCACCAGATGACGACTGCACCCATCGCGGCTGTACCCATCGAGCAACGGCGGATCCTGAAGACGGCCATTCCTGGTCCTCGCTCGGAGCTGCTCCACCAGCGCAAGCAGTCGGCTGTCTCGGCCGGTATCGGGACCGGTCTTCCCATCTATGTCGAGCGTGCCGGGGGCGGCATCGTGGTGGACGTCGACGGCAACCACCTGATCGACTTTGGTTCAGGAATCGCGGTCACCTCGGTCGGCAACGCGGCGCCGCGTGTGGTCGCTGCGGTGCAGTCGCAGGTGGCCGATTTCACCCACACCTGCTTCATGGTCACACCGTACGAGGAGTACGTCGACGTGTGTGAGCACCTCAACACGCTGACCCCGGGCGATGGGGAGAAGCGCAGCGCCTTGTTCAACTCCGGGGCCGAAGCGGTGGAGAACGCGGTCAAGGTCGCTCGTTCCTTCACCGGACGGCCTGCGATCGTGACGTTCGAACACGCCTATCACGGCCGCACCAACCTGACGATGGCCCTGACCGCCAAGAACATGCCCTACAAGCAAGGCTTCGGTCCGTTCGCCGGTGAGATCTACCGGGTGCCCATGGCTTACCCCTACCGCTGGCCCACTGGTGCGGAGCGCTGTGCCGATGAGGCGTTCGAGGCCTTCGTGACCCAGGTGCACACCCAGGTCGGCGAGCAGAACATGGCTGCTGTCCTGATCGAGCCGATCCAGGGCGAGGGTGGATTCATCGTGCCGCCCGCCGGCTACCTCAAGCGGATCTCGGACTGGTGCAGCGAGAACGGCGTCCTGTTCATCGCCGACGAGATCCAGACCGGCTTCTGCCGCACCGGCAACTGGTTTGCCTGCGAGCACGAGGACGTCGTGCCGGACCTGATCACCACGGCCAAGGGCATCGCTGGCGGACTCCCGCTCGCTGCTGTCACCGGTCGCGCGGACGTGATGGACTCCGTCCACGCGGGTGGTCTGGGTGGGACGTATGGCGGTAACCCCGTTGCGTGCGCTGCTGCTCTTGCTGCCATGGAGACGATGCATGACGAAGACCTCTGCGGCCGCGCTCGCCAGGTCGAGGCGTTGTTCATGCCCCGTCTGCGGGAGCTGGCCAAGAAGTTCGACGTCATCGGTGACGTCCGTGGCCGCGGCGCGATGCTGGCCCTTGAGCTTGTGTCAGGAGGCGGTGACAAGACTCCGAACTCGGTCCTGGCCACTGCGGTGAACGCCTACTGCCACAGCCAGGGGCTGATGACCCTGACAGCCGGTACGTTCGGCAACGTGATGCGTTTCCTGCCGCCACTCTCGGCCGGGGACGACCTGTTGAACGAGGGACTGGACATCGTCGAGCAGGCGTTCGTCGCCAAGGCCTGAACCTGTTTGCCGCTCCACCCGCTCTTCCTGGCTCACCCGGCACTGTAAACAGAAAGGCCCGATACCCGTGGCGCTGAACGATTCTGAGAAGTCCCTCCTGGCGCGTGTCCCCACAGGCCTGTTCATCGACGGCAAGTGGCAGGCTGGCAGCGACGGCAGGACGATCGATGTTGAGGACCCGTCGACGGGGGAGATTCTTGCTTCCGTGGCGGACGCATCCGTGGCTGACGGCGCAGCTGCGATGGACGCAGCCGTTGCTGCACAGAGGGATTGGGCTGCAACGCCGCCGCGTGAACGTGGCGAGATCCTCCGTAAGGCGTTCATGGAGGTGACCGCCCGTGCCGAGGAGTTTGCGCTGTTGATGACCCTGGAGATGGGTAAGCCGCTCGCAGAAGCCCGCGGTGAGGTGACCTATGCCGCGGAGTTCTTCCGTTGGTTCTCCGAGGAGGCCGTCCGCATCAACGGGCGCTGGTCAACCGCTCCGAACGGGGCAACCCGTCTGCTGACGATGAAGCAACCTGTCGGCCCGACACTGATGATCACGCCCTGGAACTTCCCCCTGGCCATGGGCACCCGAAAGATCGGCCCGGCTCTGGCCGCCGGTTGCACGATGGTGGTCAAACCGGCCCAGCAGACTCCGCTCTCGATGCTGGCCCTGGTTGAGCTGTTGAGCGAATGCGGTGTGCCTGCAGGCGTGGTCAACGTCATCACCACGACACGAACCGGTGAGGTGATCGAGCCGATCATCCGCGATCCGCGGCTGCGAAAGCTGACTTTCACCGGGTCCACCCCGGTCGGCCGCAAGCTCGTCGGGCAGTCGGCGGACCAGCTGTTGCGGGTCTCGATGGAGCTCGGCGGCAACGCACCCTTCCTCGTCTTCGAGGATGCCGACGTGGATGCGGCGGTGGCCGGGGCGATGGTGGCCAAGCTGCGCAACATGGGGGAGGCCTGCACCGCCGCCAACCGGTTCCTGGTCCACGAGAGCGTTGCCGACGAGTTCTCGACCAAGTTTGCCGCCAAGATGGCCGGTATGACGGTCGGTCGGGGCACAGCCGATGGCGTCACTATCGGCCCGCTGATCGACGCCAAAGCGCAGGCAGGGGTGGCCACTCTGGTCGCGGACGCCAAGGCCAAGGGCGCCAAGGTCGTCTGCGGGGGGGAGACGGTCGGCGACAAGGGCTACTTCTACGCGCCTACGGTCCTGACCGGGGTGTCTCCGGAAGCGCGGATGATGCGCGAGGAGATCTTCGGCCCCGTCGCGCCGATCGCGACGTTCGCCACGGAGGAGGAGGCGATCGCACGGGCCAACGACACGGAATACGGCCTGGTTGCCTATGTCTTCACCCGCGACCTGTCGCGCACGTTGCGGGTCAGTGAGGCGCTGGAGTTCGGGATGGTTGGCATCAACCAGGGCATCGTGTCCAACCCGGCGGCGCCCTTCGGGGGGGTCAAGCACTCCGGCTTCGGTCGTGAGGGTGGCGCTGAGGGGATCGAGGAGTACCTCGAGGTCAAGTACGTCGGTATCGCCCCGTAACTCCATGGCCCGGCAACGTCAGCGCCGGGTCGTCTGCCGGCATGTGTCCGAAGACGTCCCGGGTGTGGTCGGTGGGGTGGTCCATCTGCCGGCATGTGTCCGAAGACGTCCCGGTCAGAAGGGCGTTCAGGGTTCGAAGCGGTAGCCAAGACCCGGCTCGGTGATCAGGTGCCGTGGGCGGGATGGCTCCGCCTCGAGCTTGCGACGCAGCTGGGCTATGTAGACCCTCAGGTAGTTTGTCTCGGTGCCATGCGCCGGGCTCCAGACCTCCTGAAGGAGCGCCTTGCCGGTGACTAACCTGCCGGGGTGGCGGGTCAGGACCTCCAGCAGGTGCCACTCGGTGGGCGTGAGCCGGACCTCTTTCTCGTCTCGGGTGACCCGCTTGGCGGCCAGGTCAATGGTGAACGTCTCGGTGATGATGACCGGCGCGTCTTCGTTGGGTTGGGCCCTGCGCACGGCCGCGCGCATCCGGGCCAGCAGCTCATCCATGCCGAAAGGCTTGGTGAGGTAGTCGTCGGCCCCAGCGTCCAGTGCGTCGACCTTGTCGTTCTGGCTGTCGCGCGCGGACAGGATGATGATCGGGATCCGGGTCCAGCCGCGCAGGCCGTGGACCACCTCTACCCCGTCCATGTCGGGCAGACCGAGATCCAGGATGACCAGGTCTGGTGGCGTCGTTGCCGCGGCTCGCAACGCGCCCGCCCCATCTGCCACGGCATCCACGTCATATCGGCGCGCCCGGAGGTTGATCACCAGCGCGCGACGAAGCTGGGGTTCGTCCTCGACGATGAGCACCCGGGTCATGGGGCCACCGGCAGGGTGATCGTCATGGTCAGCCCGCCCCCGGGCGTTGCCGAAGGCGTGAGGTCTGCGTGCATGGCCTCGCTGAATCCCTGGGCGATGGCAAGCCCCAGGCCGAGACTGGCGGTGGCGTCGTGGTCGCCCAGACGCTGGAAGGGTACAAACATCTTGCCCCACTGCGACGGCGGTATGCCGGGACCGTGGTCGATGACCTGAAGCCGCACGGAGGAAACGGTGGCGCCGTTCCTGATGGCGCCGCTGGTGACACGATCAGGCTCGCCGACGGCATCGGACAGGGCAGCGTGGACCCTGACCGGGACGTCATTCGGGCTGAACCGCCGAGCGTTGTCGACCAGGTTGGCCACAACCCTTTCCAGCAGTCCGGCGTCGGCTTGGACCCAGGGCAGGTCCTCGGGCACGTCGATGGTGACCTTCGCCTCCGTGCCGATCAGTGCCCGCGCCACCACCTCGTCGAGGGCCACGGGGCTGATCTGAACAGACACGGCCCCGGCCTGGACCCGCGTCATGGCCAAGAGGTTGGAGATGAGGTCTCCGAGGCGGTCGGTCGAGTCCTCGATGGTCAGCAGGAGCTCGCTCGCTTCGTCGGGCGTCCAGGAGATGTCCTCCTGCCGCAGGCTCGAGACGGCGGCCTTGATCCCGGCAAGAGGCGTGCGCAGGTCGTGGCTGACCGCCGTCAGCAGGGCAGATCGGACACGGTCGGTCTCTGCCAGCTGATGGGCCTGGGCCGCCTGTTGGGCCAGCTGTTGGCCCTGCCAGGCCCGGCTCGCCATCGCGGCGAGCACGCCGAGCAGGCGGCGGTCCTCCGCGAAGATCTCCGGCCCATAGCCCCGGAGCTCGAGGCCGTCGGTTGCCTCCACGGTCAGGGTCGGACGTCCGGACGGCATGGGCCCGAGCAACGCGAGCGGAGAGTCACCGCGGGCAGGGTCCACCAGGGCAACGGTGGCCATACCGAACAGGCCGCGCACCTGCTCGAGCACGGCCATCACGGAGGTCTCGCTGATCTCGGCCGCGCTGAGCCGGGAGATCAGCCGCGACTCGACCCTTGTGCGCTCGGCTGTTCCGCGGTTTCGGGCGCCCAGCTCGACGGTGACGCTGACCAGGACCGCGGCCAGGACGAAGACGACGAGGTCGATCGCGGCATCGCGGCTTTCCACCGCCAGCGTGTAGTAGGGAGGCGTCAGGAACCAGTTGACCAGCAGGGTCGAGGCCACCGCGGCGAGCAGGGCCGGCACCACACCCCCGACCACAGCGATCACCACCACCGCGAGCAGGTAGATCAGCAGCATGCTCTCGACGGCCAGGCTGGGCCGAAGGGCTACGAGAACCAGCGTGAGAAGGGGCAGGCCCAGGGCCGTCAGCAGCAGACCAGCAACGCGCCGGGGTCGGGACAGCCCGCCTGCCTGCGGTCGCAGTGCCACGATCGGCGCAACCGAGGTGGCATCTCCCGGTGGCTGGCTCGTCATGGCGTCAGCGTCCCATACGATCCCCGGGATCGTGGCTCTGAAGCTCCGCCGACATGTCGGCCCAGCGGGCCTCAGCCAGCTCCGCGGACCCGAGCCGGAACGGGACGCTGGTGACCATGACCCCCGGCTGGAACAGCAGCCGCGTCTTCAGCCTCAGCGCGCTGTGGTTGTGTAGCACCTGCTCCCACCAGTGACCCACGACATACTCGGGGATGAAGACGGACACGACGTCTCGTGGGCTCTCCCGGCGCAGGCTCGCAATGTGCTGGATGACGGGTCGGGTCAGATCGCGGAACGAGGAGTCCAGAACGGTCAGTGGCACCGGCACATCTCGATCCACCCACTCGCGCATCAGGTGGTCCGTCGCCTCTGCAGAGGTCCGCACGGTCAGCGCGGTGAGGGTGTTGGGACGAGTCGCGCGTGCGTAGGCCAGCGCTCGCAGGGTCGGGGCGTGCAGCTTGGAGACCAGCACGATGACATGGATCCTGCTCGGAAGCAGCACGCCTGCAGGCGTGGGCTGGAGCTCGACGGCAACGCTGTCGTAGTGCCTCCGGATCCCGGTCATGATGGCGAACACCAGGGGCATGGCGATCACCACGATCCACGCGCCGTGGGTGAACTTGGTGATCAGCACGATGACCAGCACGAGTGCGGTGGTCGCCGCTCCCAGAGCGTTGATCGCGAGGGCACGCCTGATCCGATGGCGCTCGGAGTTCTGCCGGGTCCGGGCGATCAGCGTCAGCCAGTGTCGGACCATGCCTGCCTGGCTCAGGGTGAACGAGACGAAGACCCCGATGATGTACAGCTGGATCAGCCGGGTGGTGCTGGCGTCGAAGGCCCAGATCAGCACGGCGGCCAGGACGGCCAGGATCACGATGCCGTTGGAGAACACCAGCCGATCACCGCGCCTGGCGAACTGCAGCGGCAGGAACCCGTCCTGACCCAGGATCGAGGCCAGGATCGGGAAACCGTTGAAGGCGGTGTTGGCGGCCAGTACCAGGATCGCGGCCGTGAAGGCCTGTACGGCGTAGAAACCCAGGGAGCTGTAGCCGAAGACGGCTCCCGCGATCTGGGCGATGACCGTGCGTTGGACGTAGCCCTGCGGGGCGCCGACCAGCTGGGCGGGAACGGCCCCCACGTGCACCTTGCTGATCAGCGCCAAGGCGGTGATCCCGACGAACATCACGATCGTCAGGGTCCCCATGATGGCCAGCGTCGAGGCTGCGTTGCGACTCTTGGGCTTCTTGAAGTTTGGTACACCGTTGCTGACTGCCTCCACCCCTGTCAGGGCGGTGCAACCCGAGGCGAACGCACGCAGGACCAGCGCCACCAGCAGGAGACCACTGGCCTGCTCCTGCGCGCGGATGCCGATCGCCGCGGACTCCGCCACGGGGGGATGGCCGGTGAACATCTGCAGCAGACCGAACGCGATCATCGCGAACACACACAGGACGAAGCCGTAGGTGGGGATGGCGAAGAACTTGCCCGACTCCTTGGTGCCGCGCAGGTTCATCAGTGCCAGGAACACGACCAGCCCGATGGAGAGGATCACGACATGGGGTGCCAGGGCTGGTACCGCCGAGACGATGTTCGCCACACCGGCCGCAACCGACACCGCGACGGTCAGCACGTAGTCAACGAGCAGCGCGCTGGCGGCCACGAGGGCAGCATTGCGTCCCAGGTTGGCGCGACTCACCGCATAGGCTCCGCCGCCTCCGGGATAGGCGTAACAGGTCTGGCGATAGGACAGGACGACCACCACCAGCAGAAGTACGACCGCACCGGCGACCCAGGGCGTGAGGTGCAGCAGCGACAACCCCCCCAGGCTCAGCATCAGCAGAATCTCTTCGGTGGCGTAGGCGTTCGAGGACAACGGGTCGCTGCAGAAGACCGGCAAGGCCAGCTTCTTCGGCAAGAGCGTCTCGCCCATCATCGAGCTGTTGAGGGGACGTCCGACCAGAAGTCGTTTGGGAATCTGCGTCAGCGTGCTCACCACATCAGCCAAACACCGTCGGGCACGATCAGCGGACCATCTTGACGCTTCCCTAACACCTCCCTCGCAAACCTTGATGGACCCTTGACGCCGGCCCCGTCAGGGGTCTGGAGACCATCCAGCTCGGCTGGCCGGCAGGTGCTGGAAAACGGTTCATTCGGAGGAGGTGCCCAGCGCGGTATGCGTGCTAGCCTCGTCAACGGTTGCAGTTGCAGTTCCTCGCAGATCGAAGAAGTGCCCGCTCCGGCGGGCTTTTTTCATAACATCGGGCATGTCCCGCTAGGTGTGGGGGTAGTGCGGCAGCCTGGGGCTCACGAAGTGTGGACTCCATTGGCTATCAAAGAAAGAGTTATCTCCATGGCACAAGGCACCGTTAAGTGGTTCAACGCTGAAAAGGGCTTCGGTTTCATTGCCCAAGACGGCGGCGGCCCGGACGTGTTCGTTCACTACTCCGCGATCGAGACGAGCGGCTACCGTTCGCTCGAAGAGGCACAGCGCGTGGAGTTCGAAGTTACCCAGGGTCCGAAGGGTCCCCAGGCTGAGAAGGTTCAGGCCATCTGATCTGGGACTGACCCAGTTCTGAAGGCAGCAACTTGCGACCAACCAGTCGACTTTGCGCAAAGACCCCCGGCTCCGGCCGGGGGTCTTTGTTTGTCCGTCTTTTGTTCGTCCTACTTTCGCTCAGTGTTTGAGGGTGCCCAGGAACACCTTGGCGATGGGTGCAGCCACCGTTCCCCCGCTCTTGCCGTTCTCGACCAGCACGGCGAACGCCACGCTGCCCTGCCAACCGACAAACCAGGCACGGGTCTCCGGAGGGTTGGCGGACCCATACTCAGCAGTCCCCGTCTTGCCGAACACCTCGCCGCCTGCGGCTGACTTCAGCGCCGTCCCCGTGCCCTCGGTGACGACCAGGCGCATGAGCGCACGGAGCTCACCGGCCACCTTTGCGTCCAGCGCCTTGGGCGCCCGGTCAGCCCCGGCCACCGGGGGCGTGCGGATGAGGGCGGGTTCGATGTAGCTGCCACGTGCTACCGAGGCGACCATGACTGCGAGGGATGCCGGCGAGACCAGGGTCCTGGCCTGGCCGAAAGCCGTGGCAGCCTTCTCCGTCTTGGTGGTGGCCGCTGGCACCGAGCCGGAGAAAGTCCCGTTGATACCCAGATGCTTGCCCCAGCCTGACCCGACGCCGAGAGCAGTCGCCGCATCGTGGACGTCGGAGTTGCCCATGGTGGCGGCGAGCTGCACGAACGCGGTGTTGCAGGACAGCGCAAAGTCCTTGGAGAACGGCGCTGAGGCGAAGGTCTCGTTCTCGTAGTTCGTCATCTTCCGGCCGTCAACCATGACGAACGGTGGACAGGTCACCGGCGTTGTTGGCGACAACCCCTTGCCCAGCAACGAGTAGGTCGTGGCTACCTTGAGGGTCGACCCTGGTTGGTACTGCCCCTGAAGCGCGCGGTTCATGCCGAACGAGGGCGCGTTGGCGACAGCGAGCAGGTCGCCGGTTGCGACGTCGACCGCTACTAGCGCAGAGGGGACTGTCCCGCTTCCAGCAAGAGCGGTTTCGGCAGCGGACTGGATCTTGGGATCCAGCGTCAGGGTCATCGGGGCGCCATCGACTGCTGCCTTCTCGAACAACGGCACATCCGGCCTGTCGCTGGCTGTCACCTTCACCCCTGGGGTGCCGCCGAGCACCGCGTCATACTGCCCCTGCACTCCGCTCAGCCCGGCATAGTCGCCTGCGACGTAACGGCCCTGGCCGTTCTTGATCGCCTCGGCGGTCACCGGACCATACGAGCCCAGCAGTGGTCGGGCGAAGGTGGACGAGGGCAACACCAACGGCTGGACGCGCCGCGGGTAGACCACACCGATGAGAGCGTCGAGCCGCACCTGCCGGGCCTGGAAGTCGGCCTCGCGATAGGCGATGACAGGAATCGCCGCCTTCGAACCGGACGCCTTGGCGGCGTTGTACTTTGCGACCAGTGTGCCGGCGGGTTCCTCGACCAGCGGCTCCAGCTCGGCGACCGTCTGGGCCGAAGCTCGTGACGGGTCGATCGCGACGTCATACACATTGCCTTCCGCCACGATCGGCGCACCGTCGCGGCCCAGGATGTCTCCGCGCTTGCCCCATGTCCGTGTGGCGACAAGCTTTGCGGAGGGGCTCAGGCCTGGTGCCCACATCGACCCCCCCTGCCTCGCCACGACTTTCCAGATCTCGGTGTTGTCGCGTTGCAGGGAGATGGGCATCGTGTAGGCCCAGGTTGATCCCGCGGCGACTGTCCACGCGACGGCCACGCGGCCTGTGGCTTTGTCGCCGTCACGGGTGAGTGAGGTGACCTTGACCTTCACGGGGGCGCCGCCGAGCCCGGCGGTCGTGGTCTTGAAGCTGGTCACGACCTGCCCGGTGGCCTGGCCGGAGTAGCTCGCGTCCTTGATGGCGCGGTGCGACCACGCGTTGGCGAAACCGTCGGCGACGGTGCGGGCCTCCCGGTCAAGCCGGACCTGCTCGCGGTGCTTGACGTACGTGAATCCCCCGGCGGCTGCGCCTACCACGACGACCCCGGCCACGACCGAGGCGATGATGATCCGTCTGCTCATGGCCACCATCCAACAGCAGGCCCTGTTGGCGCAAGCGTCTGCCCCAAGTCCTCCCCTGCGCGGAAATTGCGTGGCAGAGTCGCACCATGAAGAGCACCATGCAGGACTCGCCGTTGCTGATCTCGCGCATCCTCATGTCCGGCGTGCGTTTGCACGCCGATCAGGAGGTGGTGACCTGGACGGCGGACGGGGCACGGCGAACGTCGTACGCCGAGGTGGGCACCCAAGCGGCTCAGCTCGCCAATGCCTTGCGGCGCTTGGGTATTGATGGTGACCAGCGGGTCAGTACTTTCATGTGGAACAACGCCGAGCACCTCGTCGCCTACCTCGCAGTGCCATCCATGGGCGCAGTCCTGCAGGCGCTGAACATCCGGCTCTTCCCCGAGCAGATCATGTATGTGACCAACCACGCCGCGAGCCAGGTCGTCATCCTGGACAACAGTCTGGCCGCGCCCTTCAGCAAGCTGTTGCCCGGACTGCTGACGCTGCGCCATGTCATCGTCAACGGCCCGATCCCCGACGAGGTGCGTTCGGCGCTCGAGGCTGTCCCGCACATCGAGTCCGTCCACGACTGGGACACCCTGCTCTCCGCCCAGCCGACGACCTTCGACTGGCCGGTGCTGGACGAACGTGACGCATCCTCGATGTGTTACACCTCGGGCACGACCGGCAACCCCAAAGGGGTCGTCTACTCACACCGGTCCAACTACCTGCACACGATGCAGGTGATCATGGGCATGGGCTTCACCCAGGGTGACCGGCTGCTCGCGGTGGTCCCCATGTTCCATGCCAACGCCTGGGGCCTGCCCTATGCGGCGCTGATGGTGGGCGCATCGCTGATCATGCCCGACAGGTTCCTTCAGGCTGAGCCACTGGCGAAGATGATCGAGTCCGAGAAGGTCACCGGCGGTGGCGCGGTCCCCACCATCTGGACCGATCTGCTGCGCTACCTCGACGCGAACCCGACTGACACCTCCAGCCTGAGGACGGTGATCGTCGGTGGGGCGGCCTGCCCGCCTTCGTTGATGAAGGCCTATGACGAGCGCCACCACATCCAGATCATCCACGCCTGGGGTATGACGGAGATGTCGCCGCTGGGGTCCACGGCCGTGGCGCCAGTCGGCACGACCGGCGACGAGCACTGGTTCTACCGGCATACCCAGGGCCGAATCGCCCCTGCGGTGGAGGCTCGGCTGGTCGGCCCAGACGCCACCGAGATGGCCTGGGACGGTGAGAGTGTCGGGGAGCTCGAGGTCCGCGGTCCGTGGATCACCGGCAGCTACTACGACAACGGCTCCAACACCGAGGCCGAACAGGCTGATGCCGCCTCGAAGTTCGACGACGGATGGCTGCGTACGGGCGATGTGGGTTCGCTCACCTCTAACGGTTTCCTGCAGCTGACCGACCGCGCCAAGGACGTGATCAAGTCCGGGGGTGAGTGGATCTCGTCCGTCGACCTGGAGAACGCGCTGATGGCTCACCCCGACGTTCTTGAGGCGTCCGTCGTCGGAGTCCCCGATGACAAGTGGGGCGAGCGGCCCTTGGCGACGGTGGTCCGTGCCGCCGACTCGACCATCGACGCTGCCGGGCTCAGGGAGTTCCTCGCCAGCAAGGTCGCTGGGTGGCAGGTTCCGGAGCGCTGGGCGTTCATCGACGAGGTCCCCAAGACCAGCGTGGGCAAGTTCGACAAGAAGGTGCTGCGCAGGCGGTATGCCGACGGCGAGCTGCACGTGGAGACCCTCATCTGAGCCGTTACGCATCTCGCCCGGCGGCGATGCAGGTAGCCCACAGCGAGGCTGGTTACAATCCATCACCTGAGATTTCCCGCCCGGTCTCGGAGTGAGATGGCAGGCGCGGGGTGACATGACAAGAGGTGGGTAGGTGCCGGAGCCGGGATCAGGCGACGATCAGGCGCGCCCGGACCCCTCATCATCCGATCTGGCCGATCCCTCGAGGCACGACGTCCAGAAGGCTCATCGCCGGGCCCACCGGCACCCCCTGCTGAGGCGCGGCGTCATCGCGAGTGCCGCAGGCCTGGTCGTGATCCTCGTGCTGGGTGTTCTCGCCTATGTGAAGCTCAACGGGAACATCACCAAGTTTGACGTCTCAAAGCTGCTCGGTAAGCGCCCGCAGACCAACTCGGTTGTCAACAAGGCCACGAACCTGAAGCCGGTCAACATTCTCGTGATCGGCTCGGACACCCGTGACCTGGGCACCAGCCAGTTCGGAACCGTCGGGCAGGTGTCGGGCGCCCGTTCGGACACGACGCTGATCCTGCACCTGTCGGGCGACCGACAGTCCGCAGTTGTGGTGAGCGTCCCCCGGGACTCGATGACTCGTGCACCGCGCGACTGCAAGAACCCCAACAGCTCGGTCGCAGACGGCCCGATCCGGCAGTGGAACGCCAACTTCTCGTTGGGCGGCCCCGCCTGCCTGATCCGCACGGTCGAGGGCACCACCGGCATCTTCATCGACCACTACATGGTGGTGAACTTCCTGGGTTTCAAGTCGATGGTCAATGCACTGGGCTCTGTGCAGGTCTGCGTCCCCACGGCCGTGAACGACGCCTTCAGTGGTCTGCACCTACCGGCGGGTCGCAGCAAGGTCAACGGCGCCGAGGCGCTGGCCTTCGTCCGGGCGCGCCACAACGTCGGCACTGATGCGTCGGACCTCGGCCGGATCGCGCGGCAACAGGCCTTTCTGTCCTCGATGGTCCAGGAGGCCACCAGTAGCAACCTGCTGCTGCGACCCGACAAGCTGTTCCGATTCCTGGACGCGGCGACCAAGTCCCTGACCACCGACCCCGCATTGGGAGACCTGAACGCTCTCCGTCAGGTGGCTCAGAGCGTGGTCGGCCTGAAGTCCTCCCAGGTGCGGTTCGTGACCGTGCCGATCGAGGCCTACCCGCCGGACCACAACCGGGTGCAGTGGACATCCGCCGCCGATGGGCTGTGGAAGTCGATCCGCGACGACGCCCCGTTGCCCGGCACCAAGCCTGCGCCGGGCTCCAAGCCCGCGCCGACCACGACCTCGCCGCCGCCGGTCCTGACCGTGACGCCGGACCAGATCACGGTGCACCTCGGCAACGACTCAGGCGTGCCCGGTATAGCGCGGCAGGCTGCCGACGACCTGCGCCTGCAGGGGTTCAAGATCAGCGGCATGGCGACCGAGAGCAGCGGCAAGGCAGGTGTCACCGTTTCCTACTCGGCGGCGAACCACGAGAAGGCCTTGACCGTGGCGGCGGCCTTCCCCGGAGCGGTTCTCGTCCGGGACGACTCGGTGGGTGACGTTATCCGGGTGAGCATTGGCACCGGCAGTCCCAACGTCGTCGCGGTGCCCAACCGTCTGGGCACCACTCCCTTGCCGACTCACACGCTGAGAGCCACCGCCGCCCCCACCACCCCGACCCCCACCGCGACGATCCAGGCCAGGACGGCCAACACCGATATCTGCTCGTCCAAGTAGGTCCCGGCTGCCGTTCGGTTTTGTGAAACGGCACTCCCCGCCGGTAGCCTGTGCAGGCTCCCGAACTGGTCGCCGCTGGCGGTGCTCGGCAAGGTGGCACGGAGGCGTCGCCTAGCCCGGTTTATGGCGCCCGCCTGCTAAGCGGGTTTGGGTTAATCCCCATCGCGAGTTCAAATCTCGCCGCCTCCGCAGTCGCTTGTTGGGCCCCCGGCTTCATGGTTGGGGGCCCTTCACGGATCTGAGCCTCGGGCCGGTTAGGTTGTCGGTCATGGACTTTGGCTACACCCCGGCCGTTGAGCAGTGGCGCGAACGCGTTCAGGACTTCCTCGACGAGGTGATCTACCCCGCAGAGCCGACCTTCCGTGACCAGGTCCTCGCGCAGGCGTCGACCAACCCGTGGGGCCGTCCGCCGATCATGGGGGAGCTCAAGGTCCAGGCCCGCGAGCGCGGCCTGTGGAACCTCTTCCTGCCCGACGCCGAGCATGGGGCCGGCCTGACCAACCTGGAGTATGCCCCGCTCGCAGAGCTCTCCGGCCGCTCGCCGTTGCTCGCGCCCGAGGCGATGAACTGCTCGGCGCCGGACACCGGCAACATGGAGGTCATGGCCCATTTCGCCAAACCGGGGATGCAGGAGCGGTGGCTGAAACCCTTGCTGGAAGGGACCATTCGATCGGCATACTCCATGACCGAGCCCGACGTTGCGTCCTCGGACGCCAACAACATCGCCACCCGCATCGAGCTCGACGAGGACTCCGACGAGCTGGTCGTGACGGGGCGCAAGTGGTGGTCCAGCGGAGCCATGGCGCCGGAGTGCCAGGTGGCTGTGGTCATGGGTCTGTCCGCCCCCAACGGTGAGAAGCACCGACGTCACTCGATGGTGCTCGTCCCGATGGATGCGCCGGGCGTTCACGTGCAGCGAGCCACCCATGTCCTCGGCTATCCGGATGGCCCTCACGGTGGTCACGGCGAAATCCTGTATGACGCAGTGCGGGTGCCGCGCGACCACCTCTTGGGTGAGTGGAACGGTGGCTTCGCCATCGGTCAGGCGCGGCTTGGCCCGGGCCGGATCCACCACTGCATGCGTCTGATCGGCATGGCTGAGCGCGCCTTCGACCTGATGTGCTCCCGGGTCCAGAACCGGGTGGCCTTCGGCAAGCCTCTTGCTGAGCAGGGTGTGGTCCAGGACTGGATCGCCCAGAGCCGGATCCGGATCGAGCAGGCACGCCTTCTGGTCCTCAAGACTGCCTGGTTGATGGACACCGTCGGCAACCGTGGCGCGGCCGTGGAGATCTCGGCGATCAAGGTCGCGGTTCCCGAGATGGCAACCTGGGTCATCGACCGTGCCATGCAGGCACACGGGGGCCTCGGCGTCAGTCAGGACACCCTGTTGCCCGAGCTCTATGCCCAGGCCCGGATGCTCCACCTGGCTGACGGCCCCGACGAGGTCCACGTGATGGCCCTGGCCCGCCGCGAGCTCAGGCGTTACCCAGCCAACCCGCAAACCTAGCGACTGTGCGGCCAGCCAACCCGCAAACCTAGCGACTATGCGGCGTCGTGGGCAGGGTGGGCACTTATTTCATGCCGAGGCGGACCTTGAGGTCGTCAAGCTCGGTCCAGAGCGTTGCAGGCAGCGTGTCGCCGAACTTGGTGAACCACTCCTGGATCTGGGGGATCTCGGCGGCCCACTCCTCGGAGGAGACATGGAGTGCTCCCTCAACCTGCTCTCGGGTCATGTCGAGGCCGCCAGTGTCCAGGGACTCGAGCGTCGGAACATAGCCGATGGGGGTCTCGGCTGCCGCAGCCCGGCCCTCGATCCGCTCGACAACCCACTTGAGCACCCGGGAGTTCTCGCCGAAGCCCGGCCACAGGAACCGACCGTCGGCATCGCGCCGGAACCAGTTGACGTAGTAGATCCTCGGAAGCTTGGTGGCGTCGGCCCCCTTGCCCATCTGGATCCAGTGGTTGAAGTAGTCGCCGGCGTCGTAGCCGATGAACGGCAGCATGGCCATCGGGTCGCGACGGACGACGCCCACTTGACCAGTCGAAGCCGCTGTCGTCTCGGAGGAGAGGGTCGCGCCCATAAAGGTGCCGTGGACCCAGTCGCGGGACTCGGTGACCAGCGGGATCGTGGTGTTGCGCCTGCCACCGAAAAGGATCGCCGAGATCGGGACACCCTGCGGATCGTTGAACTCCGGCGCCAGGATGGGGCACTGCTCGATCGGCGTGCAGTAACGCGAGTTGGGGTGACTGGACAGGACGCCGTTCTTGCCGTCCTCGGGCGTCCAGTCGTTGCCCTTCCAGTCGATCGCATGAGCCGGCATGTTCTCCATGCCCTCCCACCAGACGTCCCCGTTGTCGGTCAGGGCGACGTTGGTGAAGACCGAGTTGCCCTTCTCGATGGTCCGCATCGCGTTGGGGTTGGTCTTCTCGTTGGTGCCGGGGGCGACACCGAAGAAGCCGGCCTCCGGGTTGACGGCATAGAGACGGCCGTCCTTG
>JBBRZV010000059.1:0-20554 GCA_038236365.1 Actinomycetales bacterium
ATGGGCCTGCAGCTCAAGGACAGCCCGCCCGGGTTCGACCCGAGCGCGATTGTCGACCGCTACGACGATGACGTGGATGAGGACGCGTCGTTCGCCGAAGACGAGCAGTACTGACCGATTCATTCGCTGTGCGACTGAACCGCTGAAAGCGGATTGGTCAGAGACCTACAGGAGAACCACACATGCCCACGCCAACCAAAGGTCCCCGTCTCGGCGGCGGTCCGGCGCACGAGCGGCTGATCCTGGCCAACCTGGCCACGTCGTTGTTCGAGCACGACCAGATCACCACGACCGAGGCAAAGGCCAAGCGCCTTCGACCCCTCGCAGAGCGCTTGGTCACCTTCGCCAAGCGCGGCGACCTGCACGCCCGTCGACGCGTCCTCACGGTCGTGCGCGACAAGGGTGTCGTGCACCGCCTCTTCACCGAGATCGCGCCCGACATGGCGGAGCGTCCCGGCGGTTACACGCGCATCACCAAGATCGGTAGCCGCAAGGGCGACAACGCTCCCATGGCTGTCATCGAGCTGGTGCGTGAACCACTCTCGCCCAAGAAGGCCACGGTCGCTGAGGCCGAGGCTGCTACGAAGCGCTCCGCCAAGGACAAGAATGCAACCAAGGCAACCAAGGCGGCCGAGGCTGACTGGGCGACGGTGCCGACCGCTGCAGACGCCACAGAGGCTGATGCCGAGGTGACAGATGCCGAGGTGACAGATGCCGAGGTGACAGATGTCGAGGTGACAGATGTCGCCGCGGCCGACAGCGCCGAGTCCGAGGCCATCGTGGCTCAGGACCCCGACGACGCGGCCGACGACGCGTCCAACACCAAGGCCTGAGCCTGACCGTCTGACTGACGGACAGCTCTCCAGCCCGCCGCTATGAATGTCAGTATCGCGATGAACGGCAACGAGCCCGCTACTCCTCCAGGGGGTAGCGGGCTCGTGCCTTCGGTGCGTCTTCGTCTCGACCTCGGGTATGACGGGACCGCGTTCTCCGGATGGGCGATGCAGCCACGCAAGCGCACCGTCGAGGACGAGCTCTCGGCGGCGCTGACCCTGATTCTTCGAGCATCGAGGCCGGTGCGGCTCATCGTCGCCGGCCGCACCGATGCGGGGGTGCACGCCCGGGGTGCAGTCGCCCATGTGGACGTCGACCCGGCCGCCTTCGCGCTCCTTCCCGGGCGCGCCGACCGCACTCCTGCGCAGGCGGCACTGAGCCGGCTCAACGGCCTACTGCCCCATGACATCGTCGTGCACGACGTCTCCCTGGCACCTGCCGGGTTCCATGCACGCTTCTCGGCCATCCAGCGCCGCTACCTCTATCGCATCTGCGACCATCCGCCGCTGCTTGACCCGTTGCGCCGCCACGACACGGTGGTCAACAGACGAGTCCTTGACGTCGGCGCGATGCACGAAGCGAGCCAGAAGCTGCTGGGGCTTGCTGATTTTGCGGCCTTCTGCCAGAGGCGTGAGGGTGCCACCACCATCCGGACGCTGCTCGACTTCTCGTGGGAAAGGGCGGGGGACGGCACCGTCTGCGCGACCGTTGTGGCCGACGCGTTCTGCCGCTCGATGGTGCGTGCTCTGGTCGGGGCAGTGATCCCGGTAGGGGATGGGCGTCGCGGGGTCCAGTGGCCAGCCCAGGTTCTCCTTGCCGGGCGACGTCATCCTGCCGTGGTCGTGATGCCAGGACATGGGCTCAGCCTCGAGGAGGTCGTGTACCCGCCTGATGTGGACCTGGGCAGTCGCGCCAGGCAGTCGCGCGTCAGACGGGTCGCCTGCACGGACTGACCGAACGCCTTCCTTGTTCCGGTCAGGCGCCCTCGGGAATCGGAGGGCCGACGACCTGCAGGCCGTAACGTGGACCGACCTCGTTCCACCGGGCGATCTCCTCGCTCATCGGCAGACCGTCAGCCCCAGGGAGCCGACGCTCGGCGGCCGGGATGCCGACTTCGTCGTACAGTCCCATGAGACCTCCCGGCGCAGTAAGGCCCAGGAATCGCACGGGGGTCGAGCCGGTCACCCGGAACGCATGCGGTAGGCCTGCCGGGAGCCAGATGAAGTCCCCCGTGGAAAGACGGAAGGTCTGGTCACCCGCGCGGTAGGTCATCGACCCGTCCAGGAGATAGAAGGCCTCGGCCTCATTGGTGTGGCGGTGCAGCGGGGTGGCGGTGCCCGGGGGCTGGGTCACCAGCGCCATACCCAAGGCCTCGCCGGAGTCGGCCGAGCTCAGCAGGTGCTCGAACAACGAACCCATCGCCCAGGTCGCCGGCCCTGTTCCGGCGGGACGGTGGATCGCAGTCAGCGGCTGCGCGTTGGTGGTCGTCTCGGTCATCATGGTCTCCTCGAGAATTCACCCGAAACCGCTTCGGATGAAACTGCTAGCCTAGGACGCGTGCCCAAGCAGGTCAAGACCCGCAGCTACCACTCGCCACAGCGACGCGGGCAGGCGGTAGCCACCCGGTCGGCCGTCCTGGTCGCAGCCAAGGCTCTGTTGGGGGACAAGGGGTATGCCGCCACCTCCGTCGCAGACATTGCTCATGTGGCAGGGGTGTCGGTCGACACGGTGTACGCCTCCGTGGGGCGCAAGCCGGAGCTGGTGCTCGCCGTCATCGACATGGTTCTGGGCGGCGAAGACGAGCCGTTGCCTGCCCACCAACGTGACTACGTCAGGGCAGTGCGGGCTGAGCTCTCGGCTCTCGGGAAGATCAAGGTCTATGCGGCAGCTGTGGCGATGCTGGTCCCTCAGACCGCTCCGCTCCAGGAAGCTCTGCGGACAGCGGGGGGGAGCGATGTCGACTGCGCGGCCACATGGCGGAGTCTGGTGAGTCGCAGGGCGGCCAACATGTTGCTGTTTGCTGCCGATCTGCGTTCAACCGGCGAGCTTCGCAACGACCTGACCGACCAGCAGGTCGCGGACGTGGTGTGGTCGACCAACGCTGCCGAGTACTGGCTGCTTCTCGACCAGCGCGGCTGGACCCCGGCACGGTACGAGGCCTTGCTGGTGGACCTGTGGAGTCGGATGTTGCTTGCCTCGTGAGGCATCGCGACTCATCGGGGCCAGGAAACGCTGCCGCGTCAACAGGGCGGGCCTGGTCCCGGGCTGATAACGAGATGACATCAGCCCTCCCCATGCGACACAGTGGTCCGTCGTGGGTCACCTCGATGTCAATGGCGTCTGCTTCTTCCTTCCTGACGGACGGCCGCTGCTCGACGGGGTCAGCCTGAGGGTGGGCGAAGGTGCCAAGGTCGCGCTGATCGGCCCCAACGGCAGCGGGAAGACTACGTTGTCACGGATCGTCAGCGCCGACCTGAATGCGCACGATGGGGCGGTGACCCGAAGCGGCGGGCTGGGCGTCATGCGCCAGTTCATCGGTTCAGTGCGCGACGACTCAAGTGTGCGTGACCTGCTGGTCAGCGTGGCACCATCCGTCATCCGTGCAGCGTCTGCGGCGCTCGACTCGGCCGAGATGAGGATGCTCGAGGTCGACGACGAGCCTGCGCAGATGGCCTACGCGCAGTCGTTGGCCGACTGGGCCGACGCCGGTGGGTACGAGCACGAGACGCTCTGGGACGTCTGCACGGTCGCGGCGATCGGAATACCGTTCGAGCAGGCGCAGTGGCGCTCCGTGCGAACCCTGTCAGGAGGAGAGCAGAAGCGGTTGGTGCTCGAGGCGCTGCTGCGAGGGCCCGACGACGTGCTCATGCTCGACGAACCCGACAACTACCTGGATGTCGCGACGAAGCGCTGGCTGGAGGAGCAGATCATCGCCTCTCCCAAGACCGTGCTGTTCATCAGCCATGACCGGGAGCTGCTCGATCGTGTTGCCACCCGGATCGCCACGCTTGAGCCCGGTGCCGCGGGTTCGACCTTATGGGTTCACGCTGGCCGCTTCTCGACCTACCATCAGGCCCGCATCGACCGAAACAGCAAGCTGGAGGAGCTGCGCCGTCGATGGGACGAGGAGCACGCCAAGCTCAAGGCATTGGTGCTTATGTACCGAACCAAGGCGGCGTACAACGATGGGTTGGCCAGTCGCTATCAGGCGGCCATGACCCGGCTGGCAAAGTTCGAGGAAGCGGGTCCGCCTGAGCTGGTCCCTCACGAGCAGAATGTTCGGATGCGGCTCAAAGGTGGTCGCACTGCCAAGCGTGCCGTCATCTCCGAGCGGCTCGAGCTGACCGGGCTGATGCAGCCGTTCGACCTGGAGATCTGGTATGGCGAGCGGATAGCGGTACTCGGAAGCAACGGATCCGGCAAGTCCCACTTTCTGCGACTTCTGGCCGCTGGCGGCACCGACCCGGCGCCGGAGCACCGCCCGGTCGGGGACGTGAAGCCGGTCACGGTGACGCACACCGGCATCGCGCGCCTGGGCTCGCGAGTGCGTCCGGGGTGGTTTGCCCAGACCCACCTGCACCCAGCTCTGATGGGCCGCACCCTGTTGGAGATCCTGCACCGAGGCGATGAACACCGCGCTGGCAAACCCCGCGAGGAGGCTGCCAGGGCGCTGGATCGCTATGAGCTCGCTCGCGCTTCGGAACAGACCTTCGAGTCGCTCTCCGGGGGCCAGCAGGCGCGTTTCCAGATCCTGTTGCTCGAGCTGAGCGGCGCAACACTGCTGTTGCTGGACGAGCCGACGGACAACCTGGATCTGCACTCGGCCGAGGCGCTGGAGGAGGGGCTCGAGGCTTTTGACGGCACAGTCGTGGCGGTGACGCACGACCGCTGGTTCGCCAAGGGGTTCGACCGCTTCCTCGTCTTCGGTCAGGACGGATCGGTCTATGAGTCCGACGAACCGGTGTGGGACGAGGGACGGGTCAGGCGCCCCCGCTAGGTCTTTCCCACCTCGGCGGGGGAGCTGACCCGTCCCTGCCGGACTGCAGCCCCGCCAGCGATGGCTGCCACAGCGACAGTGACCAACGCTCCGAGGACGAGTGCCGCAGGTTCGCCCGGCTCCAGCACATTCAGGCTCGTACCCAGGGCCGCGGCGGCGACCGGGACGCCGAGCTGCCCCGCGGCCAACCAGCTCAGGCTCAGCGGTTGCCCGGTGACCCGGGCAAGGGAATGGCTGAGCACCGCTCCCAGTCCTAGCAGAAGCCCAAGCAGGATCAGGTCCGGCTGGGCACCCAGCGCGCGGAGATCAAGAGAGGCGCCCAGCCAGACAAAGAACAAGGGGCCGAGGAAACCCTCGGTCACAGCGAACAGCTGCCGTGCCAGGCGTCGCGGTTCTCCGATTGCAGCCACCGTCAGCCCGAACACGAAGCCCGCGAGCATGATCGAGACGTGGGAGCGTGTGGCGACGGCTGCGAGCGAGAAAAGGATCATCAGGCTTATCCGGAGCTCGAGGGCGAAGTGGCGCACCTCGGAGACATGATGGAGTCTGCGGCGAAAACCCTTGCGTTCCAACAGAAAAAGGATGACGAAAAGGACGACGCCGGTCAGTATGACGGCCAGCGCGCCCAGTGCGGCACGCCCGGCGTGCGGGGGGTCAATGGCCAAAGGCAGGGCGACGATGCAGACGGCGTCGGCGAGCGCGACCTGGGGGAGGAGCTGTAGAACATGGGGGCCGCCGAGGTTCAGCGAGTCGATGATAGGCAGGATCAGGGCGGCCGAGGACGAAGCCATCAGGACGGCATACAGCGCTGCATGACCGGTCCCGAATGCCGCGGCAAGGAGAACCCCCAGAACGGCGGATCCCGCCCCCACCAGCACCGCGCGGGCGGCGCCGCGGCCCAGGCTTCGTCGCAAGCGGACGTCACGAACTGGCACATGGGTGCCGACGACGAACATGACGAGGCCGAAGCCGATCTCTGCAAGGAACGAGAAAGTCTGGTTCGAGGCGTTCAGGTATCCAAGCCCCGTCCCGCCCAGGAGAATTCCCATGAGCAGCTCTCCGACGACCACTGGTACGTGCCAATCCAGCGGAAGCGCCAGGAGAGGTCCGACCAGACCGGCAAGGACAATGACCGCCAGCACAGTGAAGTCCACGAGACCTCCTCCTTATTCGGGCGGGCCGTCGACCGGCAGAGGGCAGAGATAGACCGAGACTCTCTTTGCACTCGGATTGCCGGCTCCCACCCGCCGGTAGCGTGCAAGGACCTCGGCCAGATCCGCGCGCAACGCCGAGAGCTGCCCAGCCGTGACCTGCACGAGGTGGTCCGAGAGCCCTGCCGGCGCGCGCCACTCAACGGGCCATCGGTCCTGGGTGTCCAGCCACACCTCGGCCCTGTCGGAGAAGTGATGCAGGTAGTCGCGGGCGAGCCATGCGACCGCCGCCGCCGCGTCGGCGTCGTCGCCAGGGTCCTCGTCGCGCGGCCGGAACTCGGTGCCGGGGCTCCAGAGTCGCTGTCGGCCGCTACCAAGGCTGGCGTCAACCACAAGACCCACCTGAGCAAGCTTGCGCAGGTGGTAGCTGGTGGCACCGGTGTTGGTCTGCAGAACTGCGGCCAGGGTCGTGGCCGTGGCCGGGCCCCGGACCCTGAGCTCGGCAAGCAGGCGGGAGCGCAGCGGATGGGCGAGCATGGCCAGAGCCGGGCGGTCGAGGTGGACGGTGGGCGCAGGACTGGTCATGTAGGCACACTAATCGTGCAGAGTTCCTTTGCACAAGTCTTTTGCCGAATGCTGAAATTCAGCTTTTCGTGCTCAGATCGGACCGTCTCAGGCTGATTTTGTGGGGTGGGTGGACGCCGGTATCGTTATATCTCGTTGTGCGTACCGCGGCCGCATGGTCGCCGAGCCCGATCTATGGGGGAAATGCACTGCCGCCGTTACCGAACCATTGCCCTGGCTGCACAGCCACGAGAGAACGAAGGCTTATCCGTGCGTACGTACACCCCCAAGCCCGGCGAGGTTGAGCGTCAGTGGTACGTCATCGACGCCACTGATGTCGTCCTCGGACGGCTGGCCAGCCAGACCGCGATCCTCCTGCGTGGCAAGCACAAGCCGACTTTCGCCCCGCATGTTGATGGCGGTGACTTCGTCGTCATCATCAATGCCGACAAGGTTGCCCTGACCGGAAGCAAGCTGGCGCAGAAGAAGGCCTATCACCACTCAGGCTTCCCCGGTGGGCTCAAGGCCACCTCTTACCAGGAGCTGCTTGCCAAGGCGCCGGCCAAGGCGGTCGAGAAGGCCGTCCGCGGCATGCTTCCCAAGAACTCCATCGCCCGTCAGCAGCTGAGCAAGCTGAAGGTCTATGCAGGAGATGTGCACCCGCACCAGGCGCAGAAGCCAGTCCCCTTCGAGATCACACAGGTCGCGCAGTAATCCCTCGGCCCCTGGGCTGAACCATTAACTGACCAGGCTGAGTCATCAGCTGACGCAGACATCGCAACGAGGAGAACCGTGGCTGACACCACTTCCGCCGCCGACACAGATGTTGTCAACGGCGAAGAGCAAGAGCTCACCGAGTACACCAGCGAGTCCGAGGCCCCAGCGGCCGAGGTGCGCAAGCCGACGGCTTCTGTGCCTGGTGCCGCGACCGGACGCCGCAAGCAGGCTATCGCCCGCGTGCGGATCATCCCGGGCAGCGGTCAGTGGAAGATCAACAACCGGACTCTGGACCAGTACTTCCCCAACAAGGTGCACCAGCAGATCGTGAACGAGCCCTTCAAGGTGCTTGAGCTCGATGGCGCGTATGACGTGCTCGTGCGCGTTCATGGCGGTGGCCCTTCAGGCCAGGCCGGCGCGGTGCGTCTGGGCATTGCCCGTTCGCTGAACGGTATCGACGAGGATCTCAACCGCCCGGCGCTGAAGAAGGCGGGCTTCCTGACCCGAGATGCTCGTGTCCCGGAGCGCAAGAAGGCCGGACTGAAGAAGGCGCGCAAGGCACCTCAGTACAGCAAGCGCTGAGCCAGCATCATCCCGTCAATGGCGGCTTCGCCCAGGGCGCTGTCCTGGGCGGAGCCGTCATTGCCGTCTCCCGTGAAAGGCTCACCCTGATGACTCCTCGACTCTTTGGCACCGATGGCGTTCGGGGTCTTGCCAATAAGGATCTGACCGCCGAGCTCGCCCTTGACCTGTCGGTGGCTGCGGCTCACGTGCTGGGTGAGGTCGGCGCCTTCGATCACCATCGACCGACCGCGATCGTGGGTCGAGACCCACGCGCTTCTGGGGAGTTCCTTGCGGCGGCGACCATTGCGGGGCTGGCCTCAGCCGGGGTCGATGTCCTGGATGCGGGCATTTTGCCGACTCCGGCGATCGCGTTCTTGATCGCCGACTGTGGCACCGACCTCGGTGTCATGTTGTCGGCCTCTCACAACGCGATGCCTGACAACGGCATCAAGTTCTTCGCCCGAGGTGGACACAAGCTGGCCGACGAGCTCGAGGACGCCATCGAGGCTCGTTTGAACGAGCCCTGGGACAGGCCCATTGGCGCGGGCGTGGGTCGGGTCCGTCCCCTCAAGGACGGCCCCGCGCGATACATCACGCACCTGCTCGCCAGTCTGCCGCATCGTCTGGACGGCCTGTCCGTCGTCATTGATGCGGCGCACGGCGCTGCGAGTGAGGTTGCACCAGAAGCCTTCCGCCAAGCTGGTGCTCATGTGAGCGTCATCGGATGTGAGCCTGACGGTCTCAACATCAACGACGGATACGGCTCCACCCACCTGAGGAACCTCCAGAAGGCGGTGCTCGAGGCCGGAGCCGACCTTGGCATCGCTCTCGACGGTGATGCCGATCGTTGCCTGGCGGTGGATGCCCGCGGTGCCGACGTTGACGGAGACCAGATCATGGCGATCCTCTCGCTGGCCATGCGCGAGCGGGGCGAGCTTGCGCACGACACCCTGGTCGCCACGGTGATGAGCAACCTGGGCATGCTTCAGGCGCTTGAGCGTGAGGGCGTCGCGGTGAGACAGACTGCGGTGGGTGACCGCTACGTTCTGGAGGAGATGAAGGCGGGGGCGTTCTCCCTGGGCGGTGAGCAGTCCGGCCACGTCATCTTCCTGGACCACGGAACAACCGGTGACGGCACCATGACCGGGCTCATGCTTGCCTCACGTCTCGCGCAGACGGGTCGATCCCTGGCGGACCTGGCCGGGGTCATGAAACGTCTTCCGCAGGTGCTGATCAATGTCAAAGGTGTCGACAAACGCGCCGTTGAGGCCAATGAGGCTGTTCAGTCAGAGGTTCGCGCTGCCGAGATCGAGCTGGCCGGGGTGGGCCGCGTGCTCCTGCGCAAGTCCGGGACCGAGCCCTTGGTACGGGTCATGGTCGAGGCCGATGATGCCGCACGCGCCCACCTCGTGGCCCAGCGGCTGGCTGACGTGGTGGCACGCAACCTGGCTCTCTGAGCCGGGAGCAAGACGGGGCCGCCGGTCGCCCTTCACGGCGGCGGCTGCCGGCCTGAGGCACCGGTAGACCTTGGCTCGGCAGGTAGCTTCACTTTTTTCTGTCCAAGCCAGGTCTTACCCGAACGGTGGATCCTGCAGATTGCCGGAGCTCTTACTGAGGCCTCGGCCAAGAATGTGATCCTGACCGGCGGAGCACAGGCCGAGAATGTGTTCTGGGCCACGGCTGGAGCGGTCAGGATCGGAACACAGGCTCACTTCGAGGGCTTTCTTTCTCCCTTGCTTTGCTAAGGGCGGAGGTCGAGACCGTCCGAGTCGACGACGCGGGCACGGCCGTCTCCGAGGGCGTACGTGGCACCGACGACAGCGAGGTGACCGCTCGCGATACGCTCCGCGACCAGGCTGGAGCGTTCGGTCAGCAGGCGCAGCGTATGCCGCACATGCTCAGCCTCGATCTCGTCACCGGTAGTCATACCGGCCTGGTGCGCGGACAGAACGCTCGGGGTGACCCGTTCGACGATGTCGCGGATGTATCCCTTCGGCATGACGCCGGTCTGGACCGCCTCAACCGTTGCAGAGACCGCCCCACAGGAGTCGTGCCCGAGGATCACGACGAGCGGGATGTTCAGGACGGCGACGCCGAACTCGATGGACCCCAGCACCCCGGCGTCGATGACATGGCCGGCTGTGCGAACGACGAAGAGGTCGCCAAGACCGCGGTCGAAGATGATCTCGGCCGCGACCCGCGAGTCCGCGCAGCCGAAGAAGACAGCGAACGGCGTCTGGCCCTCGGTCAGGCTGTTACGACGGGCGGCGTCCTGGTTGGGATGCCAGTGCTCGCCGGCGACGAAGCGCTCGTTGCCGCGAGCCAGCTTTGCCCAGGCCTCGGCCGGTGTCCACGGCCGAAAGGGCTCCGCGGGTTCGATCTCGGTCACAGCCCCGGTCGCTTGGTGATGCTCATGGCGAGGGGCTTGACCGTGTCGGCATAGAAGTCGTTGCCCTTGTCGTCCACGATGATGAAGGCTGGGAAGTCCTCGACCTCGATCTTCCAGACAGCCTCCATGCCGAGCTCCGGATACTCAAGGACCTCAACGGACTTGATGCAGTCCTGGGCGAGTCGGGCCGCCGGGCCACCGATCGAGCCGAGATAGAAACCCCCGTATGTCGCGCATGCGGCGCTGACCTGCCCCGAACGGTTGCCCTTGGCGAGCATGACCAACGAGCCGCCGGCGGCCTGGAACTGCTCGACGTACGAGTCCATCCGCCCCGCGGTCGTGGGGCCGAAGGAGCCGCTTGCGTAGCCCTCGGGCTTCTTGGCCGGGCCGGCATAGTAGACGGGGTGGTCCTTGAGGTACTGCGGCATCGGTTCACCTGCGTCCAGCAGGTCCCTGATCTTGGCATGCGCGAGGTCGCGGGCGACGACGAGAGTTCCGGTCAGCGAAAGGCGTGTCATCACAGTATGTTTCGTCAGCTCGGCGCGAATCTCGTCCATCGGGCGGGTGAGGTCGATCCTCACGACGTGGTCCGCTGCAGCCGAGGACCCGGCTGTAAGGTGATGGTCGGTCGTCTCGGGCAGGAAGTGAGCCGGGTCGGTCTCGAGCGCCTCGATGAAGACGCCCTCGGGCGTGATCTTTCCAAGGGCTTGACGGTCTGCCGAGCAGGAGACGGCGATCGCGATCGGCAACGACGCTCCGTGGCGGGGGAGGCGGATGACTCGGACGTCGTGGCAGAAGTACTTGCCGCCGAACTGTGCGCCGATGCCGAAGCCGCGGGTCAGCTCGAGCACCTTCGCCTCGAGCTCAACATCCCTGAATCCATGGGCAGTGGCCGCCGAGCCTTCGCGGGGCAGACCGTCGAGGTACTTTGCACTGGCGTACTTGGCTGTCTTCAAAGCGAATTCGGCGCTTGTACCACCGATCACAATGGCCAGGTGGTAGGGAGGGCAAGCCGCTGTGCCGAGCGTGCGCAGCTTCTCGTCGAGGAAGGCGAGCATGGCATCGGGGTTCAGGATGGCCTTGGTCTCCTGGTAGAGGTACGACTTGTTCGCCGAGCCGCCACCCTTGGCCATGAAGAGGAACTTGTAAGTGGTCTCGTGACCGGCCGCAGTGTCGGCGTACAGCTCGATCTGGGCAGGGAGGTTGGAGCCGGTGTTCTTCTCCTCCCACGTCGTGATCGGGGCCATCTGGGAGTAACGCAGGTTGAGCCGGGTGTAGGCGTCATAGACGCCCTGGGCAACGGCTGACTCGTCCGAGCCTTGACTACTCGAAGTGAGCACATGCTGGCCGCGCTTGCCCATCACAATGGCGGTGCCTGTGTCCTGGCACATCGGCAGGACTCCACCGGCGGCGATGTTCGCGTTCTTGAGCAGGTCGAGCGCGACGAACTTGTCGTTGCTGCTGGCCTCCGGGTCGTCGATGATGCTCCGCACCTGGGCGAGGTGAGCCGTGCGCAGGTAGTGCGCGATGTCATGCATGGCGGTTTCGGTCAACAGCCGCAGCGCTTCGGGCGCCACCTCGAGGAACTCCCGCCCGTCCGGGCCATGGATCGTGCGCACGCCCTCGCTGGTCAAGAGGCGGTATGCCGTGTTGTCGGCCCCCAACGGCAGCACGTCCTCATATCCGAACTTGGGCATCGTTGCTCCTTCGAAAATCGTCATCGTGAGCCCCGCCACCTGCCAGGCCGGTCGGGGCTGGAGACCCTGCCAGCCTAGAGCGTGTCGTGAAGTGGTCCACGTCACGTCCGCCACAGCAGCACCGCTCACGATGACGGGGTCGAATTCAGGCTTTGGCTTTGGTGAATCGGACAAATGTGCCAATCTTTTCAGCAAGATAAGGCTTTTGTAACGCTTGTGTTGCGGGTGTTGACGGTCTGGTTTGGTCAGAGGAAGATCACGACTATTCAATCTGTCCTATTCATTAGTCGGCTACTTGTCTTAACGTTTGTGTCACCCACCTGTCGCATCCAGCGGTTGCGACCAGGAAGGAAAGAAATGAAGCGAAATGCACGATTTGCCACAGCCATTGCAGGGGTGGCGTCCTTGGCAGCGGTCGCTGCATGTTCGAGCAGTACCAACACGGGAGCCAGTTCCGGACCCGTCCCGACGCTGACCGGTGACTGCGTGCAGTTCCAGCCCTACGCCGGCCACAGTGGGTCGACGGTCACGATGTTCGGGTCGATCCTCAGCCCTGAGTCGGACTCCCTCAACAAGTCCTGGGCCGACTTCTCCAGGTGCACCGGGATCAAGATCCAGTACACCGGGGCAAACACCTTCGAGTCCGACCTCCCGGTCAAGGTCAACGGTGGCAACGCCCCGAGCTTGGCGATCATCCCGCAGCCCGGATTGCTCTCGCAGATGGTTCAGACCGGCACGGTGAAGAAGCCGCCGGCAGCCACGGTCGCCAACGAGGCCAACTGGAACGCGGCCTGGAAGGGCTACGGCTCCGTCAACGGCACGTTCTACGCGGCGCCGATGAGCTCCAACATGAAGTCGCTCGTGTGGTACTCGCCGAAGTACTTCGCCGACAACGGCTACGCCGTGCCCACCACCTGGGCGGAGATGATGTCGCTGACGACCAAGATGGCCTCCAAGATGACCGGCGCGGCCAAGCCGTGGTGCGGCGGGATCGGCTCTGGCACGGCCACCGGCTGGCCGGCGACGGACTGGCTCGAAGAGGTCGTGCTCGGGAGCTTCGGCGGCCAGGTCTACGACGACTGGATCAGCCACAAGGTCACGTTCTCCTCCCCGCAGATCCAGCAGGCGATGAAGACCGTGGCCGGCTGGCTGCAGAACCCGGCATGGGTCAACGGCGGTTACGGCAACGTCAAGACGATCGCGACCACGACGTTCCAGAACGCCGGGCTCCCGATCCTGAAGAACCAGTGCGGGATGCTGCAGCAGGCGTCGTTCTACGAGGCGCAGTGGCCCAAGGGCACCAAGGTTGGTCCAGACGGGGCCGTGTTCGCGTTCAAGCTGCCGGCGGTGGACCCGTCGATCTCGACTCCTGTCGAGGGTGGCGGCGAGTTCGTCACCGCGTTCGCTGACGACCCGGCCACCCAGGCCGTGCAGAACTACGTGTCGAGCCCGCTGTGGATTGAGAGCAGGGTCAAGGTCGCCCCAGGCTGGGTGTCGGCCAACGAGAAGGTCGACCAGAGCCTGTACACCGACCCGATCGACAAGATCTCCGCGAAGTACCTCGCCGATCCGAAGGCCACCTTCCGGTTCGACGCCTCGGACGCCATGCCCGCCGCCGTAGGTTCGGGTGCGGAGTGGAAGGGGATGGTGGACTGGTTCGGCAGTGGCGCGTCGAGCGCGGACGTCGCCAAGGCGATTGACGCGGCCTGGCCAAACTGAGTCACCGGTACGACATGATTGACACCTGAGGGGCTTCGGTCTGCGGCACGTCCCGCGGACCGAAGCCCACAGGTTCTCTGCACCAGTGCCGCTCTGGTCGAAGCCAGGCAGACAAGGGAGTTAGTGATGGCCACTGGATACCACTCACTGGCGTCGAACACGGCCAGCCAAGCCGGATCCACGTTGTTCGGGGTCTTGGTGGTCGTCGGTGGTTTCGTCGCGATCCTGGCGATCGTCTTCGCCGTGGCAGGCAGGGTCACTGGCAGGCTGGAGAAGCCGATCGCGGTGGTCATCTGCCTCGGACCGGCGCTGTTCCTGGTCGCCCTCGGACTTATCCTCCCGGCCCTCACGACCATCAACAACAGCCTGAAGAACCAGCAGTTCCTCGGCCAGATCGACACCAAGTACATCGGCCTCAAGAACTACACGTATGCGTTCAGCGACCCCTACACCCAGCACACGATCCTGCGCACGCTCGCGTGGCTGTTGGTCGTCCCTGTCGCTGCCGTGTTCGTTGGCCTGCTGGTGGCGCTCCTCGTCGACCGGATGAAGTTCTCCTCGGTCCCCAAGACGATGATCTTCCTGCCCACCGCGATCTCCTTCGTCGGTGCCGCGGTGATCTGGTCGTACGTCTACAACTACGCCGACCCGTCGCGACCGCAGACCGGCCTGTTGAGCGAGATCGCCATCAAGCTGGGTTGGAGCAGCCCGCCCAACTGGCTGATCACCGTCCCGCTGAACACCTTCCTCGAGATGGTCATCATGATCTGGATCCAGACCGGGTTCGCCATGGTGGTCCTCAGCGCCGCGCTCAAGTCGATCCCGGACGAGATCATCGAGTCCGCACGCCTTGACGGGGCCTCCGGTTTCACCCTGTTTCGCACTGTGCAGATCCCGATGATCCGCAACACGATCGTTGTCGTGCTGACCACGGTGATGATCACCACCTTGAAGGTGTTCGACATCGTGTTCACGATCAACAACGGGAACTTCGACACCGACGTGCTTGCGCGCCAGATGTATGCCGACATGTTCGTCACCGCACAGGTCAGCCGCGGCAGCGCGCTGGCCGTGATCCTTTTCGTCGCCGTCGTCCCACTCATCTGGTACAACGTGCGCACACTGCGCAGGGAGCGTGAGATCACATGAGCACCACCACGTCGCCCCCGGTCAAGGCCCAGCAGCCACTGACCGGCAAGGCTGGGGTCAGGGCCGTCCGGGAGGCGTTCAGCGGGTCCGTCGCCTCGTTCTTTGCCGTGGCGATCGCAGTGCTGTGGACGATCCCGGTCCTGGGGCTGTTCCTCAACTCGTTCCGGTCCAGGGAGGACGCAGCGACGACGGGTTGGTGGAACTTCTTCCTCCACCCCAGCTTCAGCCTGTCGGGCTACCAGGAGGTCCTCACCGGCTCGGGCGGCCTCGTGCTGCCCCTGGTGAACTCGCTGGCCATCACGATCCCCGCCACGATCATTCCGATCTTCATCGCATCCATGGCCGCCTACTCGCTGGCGTGGATGCGGTTCAGGGGCAGTGACTGGATCTTCTTCGGCATCTTCGCGCTCCAGGTCGTGCCTTTGCAGATGGCGCTGGTGCCGCTGCAGCAGTACTACGTCCGCGGGCTCCAGATCGGCGGGGTCACTATTCTCCCGTCACCTGGCATCAACGGCAGCATTGCCCAGATCTGGCTAACGCACACGATGTTCTCGCTGCCACTGGCGATCTTCCTGATCCACAACTTCATTGCGCAGCTCCCGGCGTCGCTCATCGAAGCGGCCAGAGTAGACGGCGCTTCGCACCTGCGGATCTTCCGGTCGATCGTATTGCCGCTGTCGCTGCCGGCGATTGCCTCGTTCGCGATCTTCCAGTTCCTCTGGGTGTGGAATGACCTCCTGGTCGCCAAGACGTTCGGCGGGACAAGTCCCGACTCGCAGCCCGTCACGGCGCGAATGCAGACGCTCCAGGGGAGCTACGGGTCGCGCCTTGACCTCCTCGCGCCCGCGGGCTTCCTGACAATCGTCATCCCGCTCATCGTGTTCCTGAGCCTGCAGCGCTACTTCGTCCGTGGGTTGCTCGCCGGGAGCGTGAAGGGCTGACCGAGCCGGTCCAGGTCAGGTGTTCGGGAGCTCGGCGCGGTGAGGCGGGTTGGCGCCGGCGCGGGAGACGGTGATCGCCGCGCAGCCAAGCGCGCGATCCACTGCCGGACGGACGTCGGCGAGCGAGGCAGACCGCAGGCGATCGCGGCCCTCGATGCCACCGAGGAGCCCGGCGTCCAGCAGCCCGGACAACAGCCCGGCCATGAAGGAGTCGCCGGCGCCGACGGTGTCGACGACCTGCACATCCGGCGCGTCAACGCTGGTGAGCTCACCGGCAATGCCCAGCCCCACGACGGCGCCCCTGTCGCCTCGCGTCACAACCATCAAGGCGGGACCCAGCTGGCCCCAGAGCCGGAGAATCTCGGGGAGCGGTACGCCGTCATACAGCCAGGCGATGTCCTCGTCGCTGGCCTTGACCACGTCACTGAGCCCGATGAGCACTTCGATCTTGGCGCGAACCTCGTGCGGGTCACCCATCAGCGAGGGACGCACGTTCGGGTCGTAGGAGATGGTGGCGTTCCTACGCGCGCGCTGGATCGTGGGCAGTACCGCGGACGCGCCGGGTTCGAGGGTCGCGGCGATTGAGCCGGTGTGGACGTGCTCCACACCTTCGATGGGCGCCAGGTCCAGCAGATCCCAGGACAGGTCAAAGCTGTATTCCGCGGCGCCGGATGCGTCGATGGTCGAGGTGGCTACCGAAGTCGGTTGTCCCCTAACGCTGCCTTCGGTCAGCGAGATCCCTTCTCTTACAAGCAGATCGGCGATCCTGGCACCCCGTTCGTCTGCGCCGACTCGAGTGGCCAACGTCACCGAGTGTCCCAGGCGGGCAAGGCCGACGGCCACATTGGCTGGGCTTCCGCCGACATGTTCCCGGGTGGAGCCGTCGGCGCGGCGGACGACGTCGATCAGCGACTCGCCAACCACAAGGATGTGCCCGGTCATGTCATCCTGCGAGAAGATTGACGACGGCACATGGGCGTCCTTGGGCTCGGGGATGGGCAGAGATGACTGTACCGATGTCAGGAATGAGCCGTCGCGCCAATCGCACCCAAGCCGGGCGCGTCAACGCGCTCGTCAGGCGCGCTCGTCAAATGCGTTCGTCAAACACGCTCGGAGTCAGGGACGATAGAGGAGTGAGCACAGTCAGCGACGACAGGGGAGTGAGCGGAACGACGACCCCTGACGCCGTGCCACCCGACGCCATCCAGCCGCCCCTGGCGGCGAGGCGAGGGATGGGCACCGTGCGCGGCATGGTCATCTCCATGGTCCTGATTCTGGCAGCGGTTCTCGCCTGGATGGCCCTGGTGCCTCGCGTGAATGCGATCAGCCAGCCCGCCGTAGATGTCCGCTCGGTGGCCACGCAGGTTCGCCAGGAGACGTCCTGGGGGATCTCCCAGCCGCAGCTGCCGGCGGGTTGGAAGGCCACCAGCGTCCGGTTCACACCGGCAGGAGATGGACTCAGGACCTGGCATGTCGGCTACCTCTCACCGGAGGGAAACTACGTCTCGATGGACCAGACCCAGGGCGCCACGGCCGGGTGGGTCTCGGCCCAGACCTCGGACGGCAAGGCCGAAGGCACGCTCTCCTTATCGGGGAGGACCTGGCAGAAGCTGAGCTCTCTAGCCACGATTCAGCACAGCCTAGTCTCGCGAGGTTCAGGCTCTGGTGACCTGACCACTGTTCTGAGCGGGACGGCACCGTACACGCAGCTCGCGCAGTTCGCCGCCACTCTCCGGCCCGTGCCGGCGAGCTGACACCGCTGGCTTAGCCCTAGGTAGTCGGCTTGGCCGTGGTGGACTCGGCCGTCGTCAGCTTGGCCTCGGCCCCGTCGAGCCAGGTGCCGCAATGGGCGGCCAGGGCCTCGCCCCGTTGCCAGAGGGTCATGCTGCTCTCGAGCCCGACCTGCCCGCCTTCGAGCTGGGCGACGATCGAGACCAGCTCGTCACGCGCCTGCTCGTAGGTCAGCTCGGCGATGTCCGGGAACTCGGTGATCTTCGGGAGGGGTGTCCCTCTGTCCTTGGCTACCACGCGAACACCCTACGGCCGTTCGCTGACGGTGCGGACTCTGAAGTCGCCCCGGGCCACGCGCACCCTGAGCAGCTCGTCGGCTTCGATATCCGCGCGATCCGTCACCACTCGCCCGTCGACGTGCTGGACAACCGCATACCCGCGCTCGAGCGTGGACAGCGGCGACAGTGCCCGAACCTGTGCTCGGAGGTGGCTGACCTGGTCTCGAGCACGGTGCAGGTCCCCCCGCAGGCGCTGCCCGGCGCGGTCGATGAGAGCGTCCAGCTCCTGGCGTCGGATCGAGATCATGGCCCGCGGATCGGCCATGACCGGGCGCGAGCGCAATGACGCAAGAAGGCGGCGTTCACCTTGTACGCGCGAGGTGAGGGCTCGCCATACCCGAAGGCGGGTCTGCTCGATGACGGCTCGTTGCTCGATGACGTCGGGGACGATCCGTTTTGCTGCGTCGGTCGGGGTCGAGGCTCTCAGGTCTGCGACGAAGTCGAGCAGTGGGGTATCGACGTCGTGGCCGATGGCGCTCACGACGGGGGTGACGGCATCGGCGACGGCTCTGACCAGCGCCTCGTTGCTGAAGGGCAACAGATCCTCGAACGACCCGCCGCCACGGGTGATCACAATGACGTCGACGCCGCGATCGGCATCCAGCTCACGCAGTGCGGCAGTGACTTCGGGCACGGTATTGGGCCCCTGGACCGAGACGGTTCTGATCTCGAACTGGACGGCAGGCCAACGCCGACGGGCATTCTCGACGACGTCCTTTTCGGCTGCGCTGGCCCGACCGCAGATGAGCCCGACCTTGCGGGGGAGGAAGGGCAGCTGGCGTTTGCGGTCACGGTCGAACAACCCCTCGGCGGCCAGGACCCGCTTGAGGTGCTCAAGCCGCGCGAGCAGCTCACCGACCCCGATCGGGCGGATCTGGCGTGCGTCAAGCTGCAGCGTGCCGCGCTTGGTCCAGAACGTCGGTTTTGCCTGCACGACGACACGCGCACCCTCGACCAACGGCACGGACATCGCATCCAACGTGTTGGTCCGGACCGTGACGTTGAGCGACATGTCGACGTCCGCGTCCCGCAGAGTGAGGTAGGCGGTGGCCTGTCCCGGACGGCGGCTCACCTGGACCACCTGACCTTCGACCCACAGAGCAGACATCTTGTCGACGTAGTCCGAGATCTTCAGGCTGAGTAGGCGTACGGGCCAGGGATTCTCCGCGGTCGTGTCCGAGGCGCGCTCGGGGATGGGTCTCGTGCTGCTCACGAGGTCACTGTAGGAGGCGACTTACCATTGGTGCGTGACTGTGACGACAAAGCGAGTGTTGCTGGCTGCCCCACGTGGGTACTGCGCCGGTGTTGACAGGGCCGTGGTGACGGTCGAGAAGGCTCTGGAGCTCTACGGGCCGCCGGTCTATGTCCGCAAGGAGATCGTCCACAACAAGCACGTAGTCACCACGCTGCAGGCGCGTGGCGCCATCTTCGTTGATGAGACCCACGAGGTGCCGGAGGGTGCGACGGTCATCTTCTCGGCGCATGGCGTCGCGCCGATTGTGCATGACGAGGCTCGGGCGCTGTCGCTGAAGACGATCGATGCGACCTGCCCACTGGTGACCAAGGTCCACCATGAGGCGGTGCGCTTCGCTGACGAGGACTTCGACATCCTGCTCATCGGTCACGAGGGTCATGAGGAAGTCGTCGGCACGGCCGGAGAGGCCCCCGGTCACGTCATCCTGGTCGACGGCCCTGATGACGTCGCACGGGTCAAGGTCCGCGACCCGTCCAAGGTCGTCTGGCTGTCACAGACCACGTTGTCGGTCGACGAGACCATGGACACGGTGACCCGGCTGCGCGAGAGGTTCCCCCAGCTGCAGGATCCGCCAAGCGACGACATCTGCTACGCCACCCAGAACCGCCAGCTGGCGGTGAAGCAGATGGCGCCGGAGACAGACCTGATGATCGTCGTGGGATCGCGGAACTCCTCCAACTCCGTTCGTTTGGTGGAGGTTGCGCTGGAGCACGGTGCCGGGGCTGGTCACTTGGTGGACTATGCCGAAGAGATTGATCCCTCATGGCTTGAGGGGGTTGTCACGGTTGGTGTCACGAGTGGCGCAAGCGTTCCCGAGGTGTTGGTGCGCGGTGTTCTGACCTTTTTGGCCGAGCGGGGATATGAGGATGTCCAGTCCGTGTCTGCGGCCGAGGAGAGTGTCCTGTTCTCGTTGCCGCACGAGCTGCGGAGCGACTTCAAGGCCAGATCAGGTTTCGAGGCGACCACTTTGCGCCACGACTCGGGCTCACTGCATTAGAGGCACGCAAACACTATTAGAGGCACGCAAACACTATTAGAGGCACGCAAACACTAAGGGCGTCGCCGGCCAGCACGTCGCTCAGAACTGACGCGCTCAGGTTTGCCAGGTGACGTCGAAGGCGGTGACGGTGGCGGTGAGGTCGTGTTGGTGGACCCAGGTGTGGTGATGTTGACAGAGCAAGGCGAGGTTGGTCAGGGTGGTGGGTCCGCCCTGGAT
This sequence comes from Actinomycetales bacterium, assembly GCA_038236365.1. GTDB lineage: Bacteria > Actinomycetota > Actinomycetes > Actinomycetales > Dermatophilaceae > UBA4719. The sequence continues at coordinate 20,263 of JBBRZV010000059.1, forward strand.
CCAGTGTTTGACGTGGTGGGCGTCGGTCCATTGGGGTGGGCGTCCGCAGTCGGGGAAGGTGCAGGCTTTGTCTCTGGCCCATAACGCGGCCAGGAGGGCTGGGGTGACCAGGCGTTTGCTTCGTCCGACGTCCAGGGGTTGGCTTTTGGAGCCCAGGACCATGGGGATGATCGAAGCGTCGCAGGCGAGCTTGCGGACGGTCTGTGGTGAGAGGACGGTCCCGTCCAGGGTGTGTCCGGCGCCGCGGAGGGCGTCTTCGAGGGTGTGGTGGTCGATGGTGACCACGATCTGG
>JBBRZV010000060.1:0-19933 GCA_038236365.1 Actinomycetales bacterium
ACCGAAAGCCCCAACACCCGCCCGGTGTCATCGAATCCGACCTCGACGTCCTGCACCTGCGCCCGCTCATGGGCTGATGAGATGAAGTGCTCCCGGCGGTCCTCGACCCATTTGACCTCGGCGTCGAGCCTGCGCGCCGCCCAGGGGATGAGCACCTCCTCCGGCCACGGGTGCACGATCTTGACCCCGAAGCCACCGCCCACATCCGGGGCGATGCACTCGACCTTGATCAGCGGCATACCGAGCTTTGCGGCCACGGCGGCCCGCACACCGGTGGAGGTCTGCGTGGAGGTGTACATCCGGATGCTCTGCTCGTCACTGTCCCATCGGGCGTATACACCCTTGCCCTCCATCGGCATCGACGCGCTGCGCTCGATCTGCAGCGACAGCGACAACCGGTGGGGAGCAGCGGCGATGGCGGCGGCGGCATCGCCGACCTCCTGCACCATGTGTGCCGAGACGTTGCCGGGCGCCTCCGCATGGACCAGAAGTTCGGCGGCCCGCGACGCCTCCAGACCGACGACAACAGGAAGCTGTTCGTAGTCGACCTTGATGCGCTCGCAGGCGTCCTCGGCCACATAGCGGTCTGTCGCGACGACCATGACGACCGCCTCGCCGACGTGCTTGACCACCTCGCGGGTCAGGCAGTAGCTGGTCATGGGGTTGGTCATGCTGGGATGGGGGATCAAGAGGGGCAGGCGTTCTCCGGTCTTTCCGTCGAGATCCTCGTGGGTGTAGATCGCGATGACACCCGGGACCTCAATCGCAGCCGTCACATCGATATCCAGGATGCGCGCGTGCGCATAAGGACTGCGGACGAAGGCGGCGGCGAGCGCGCCCTGCCCGAGGTCGTCCAGATAGCGCCCGCTGCCGGTCACCAGGCGCGGGTCCTCCCTGCGCTGGACGGGTGCGCCGAACATCTTCGTCGTCACGAGGGGGCCCCCCGTTCCGTGGTGATCTCTGCCGCCCGAAGGACCGACTTGACGATGTTCTGGTAGCCCGTGCAACGACACAGGTTGCCCGAGATCGCCTCTCGCGCCTCGGTTTCCGTGGGCTCGGGGTTCTCCCGCAGGTATGCCGTGATCGTCGTCAGAAAGCCCGGCGTGCAGAACCCGCACTGCAGTCCGTGGCACTCGATGAAGGCCTGTTGCACCGGGCTCATCGTCGGCGCGCCGGTGCCGTCGAGGGTCGCCAACCCCTCGACGGTGGTGATCTCGTGGTCTTGCGCGGTGACGGCAAACATCAGGCAGGAGCGCATCGGAGTTCCGTCAACCAGGACGGTGCACGCACCGCACACCCCGTGCTCGCAGCCGACGTGGGTGCCGGTGAGGCGCAGGTCGTGTCGCAGGAAGTCCGACAACAGCCTCCGGGCCGGTGCCGCCGCGGTGTGCATCACACCGTTGACCCGCATCACGATCTCCAGCAACGGTTCGGCCTCGGTCCGAGTCGAGCCGCGCTCCGTCATCTCGCTCTCTGCCATCTCCCTCTCAGTCAAATGACTGTCCGTCAAATGACTCTGCGTCATCTCGCTCATGGGCTCAGCCCCCCCGACCCGTTGGTGTTGGCGCTTGCACCCGCGCTTGCTGTGGAGCTGGCGGTAGCGTTGTTCGCCGCTTCGGCCAGGACGCGTGCAGTGAGGACCCCGACGAGCATCCGGCGGTACCCGGCACTCGCGTGGATGTCGGACTCGGGGTCGACGTGCTCACGGGCCAGTCCCGCAGCACTGGCCCAGTCCGCGTCCTCCGGGGGCATGCCTGCGAGGGATGACCCGAGGTCCAGCACACCTGGCGTTGACGTCACCGAAACGAAGGACACGCGGGCGGCAATGATCAGGCCGTCAACAACGGTGACCGCTGCAGCCACACCGGCCAGCGCGTAGTCACCGTGGCGGCGGGTGGACTCTGCGAACGCCGTGCCTGTGCCGGCGGGGAAGGTACCGAAGGACGCGCCCGTGGCCATCTCGTCCTCCTCCAGACACGACTCCATGGGCCCGAGGAAGAAGTCTCCCGCCGTCACCTTTCGCGTTCCGCGCGAGCTGGCGAGGTCGACATACCCTCCGGTGAGCACCAGCACGGCCGGCATCTCGCCAGACGGGTCGGCGTGCGCGAGGGAGCCAACAGTCGTACCCCTGTTGCGGATCACGGGATGCGCGACGTTGACCAGTGCCTGACGTAGAAGCGGCAGGCTTGCGATGGCGCCGCGATGACGTTCGAGCTGCGCGTGGCGCACCAGCGCGCCGATGTGGACGGCGTCCGGGGTGACCTCGATCGTGTCGAGACCGGAGATCCGGTTGATGTCAACGATGTGGCCGGGCGCCGAGAGCCGCATGTTCAGGATCGGGATCAGACTCTGCCCGCCGGCAAGCACCTTGGCGTCATGGCCGACCTCGGCAAGAAGCGCGGTCGCCTCGTCCACGCCGCGCGGCGCGTGATGAACAAAGGCGGAAGGCTTCACTGTGCTGATCCTGCCCGTTCGGAGGGATGGTGAACAGGGCCGGGGTCGAAGCGGCGGGAGCGCCCGGCGGCAGGCAGATTGCCGGTTTGATGCACCGATGCGGCCGTTTTGCCAGGTATTCGTGCCACACGCCGTCAACCGATGCCCGCTAGTGGAGGTCGGCGTCGTCCTTCTGGACGTCCTTGCGACCCACGGTGATGACCGCGCCACCGGCGCTGTTCTTCATATGCTCGGGTGCCAGCGCCCGGGCCATGTGGTACCCAGCGATGGTGACGATGGTGCCCAGCGAGATGCCACTGAGGCTGAAGGTGTCGCTGAAGACCAGGCTGACGTTGCCGATGCCGATGACGACGCCGGCAGCCACCGGGACGAGGTTCACCGGGTTGGCGAAGTCGACGTCGTTCTCCATCCAGATCTTCGCGCCGAGTAGGCCGATCATGCCGTAGAGGATCACCGTGATCCCGCCGAGGACGCCACCGGGGGTCGCCGCGACGACCGCCCCGAACTTGGGTGAGAGACCGAACACTATGGCGACCGTTGCCGCTACGTAGTAAGCCGCGGTGGAGTAGACGCGACTCGCAGCCATGACGCCGATGTTCTCGGCGTATGTCGTCGTTGGCGAGCCACCCACCGCGCTGGCGATCACCGTGCCGAAGCCGTCAGCCGCGATGGCCCGGCCCATCACTCCATCGAGGTCTGCACCGGTCATCTCGGCCACCGCCTTGACGTGGCCGGTGTTCTCGGCGATCAGCGCGATCACGATGGGAAGGACGAGCAGGACTGCAGCCGTGGAGAACGTGGGTGCGTGCCAGCCGACGATCTCGTTCGGGCCGACCCCGGAGGAGTGCGGCGGAAAGCCGATCCATGGCGCACTGGTGACGCTGTCCCAGTTGACCCGGAAGTGGTCGGTGATCTTGTTGGCGCCCGGGTCGAACGAGGAGATCTGGCCGAAGACACGGTCGGCCAGCCATGACAGCACCGTGCCGAAGATGAGCGCCAAGAAGATCGAGATACGGCCCATGAAGCCCCGCAGCCCCACGGCGCAGGCGATCGCGAATGCCATCGTGGCCAAGGCAACCCACTGGTCCTGGGGCCAGTAGATGTTCGCCACGACTGGGGCCAGGTTGAACCCGATCAGCATGACAACGGCGCCGGTGACAATCGGCGGCAGAACCCTGTGGATGACGCTGGATCCAAGGAAGTGGATGCCGACCCCCACAAGAAGGAGAACCAGGCCGCACACCAGGATCGCGCCCGTTACCGTCGCGGAGTCCCCGCCCTGCGCACGGATGGCTGCAACCCCACCGACGAACGCGGCGCTCGTCCCGAGGTAGCTCGGGACCTTGCCGTTGACGATGAGCAGGAAGGCGATCGTCGCGATGCCGCTCATCATGATCGCCAGCTGGGGGCTGAGCCCCATCAGGATGGGGAACACAAAGGTGGCGCCGAACATGGCGACCACGTGCTGGGCGCCCAGACCCACCGTCTTGGGCCAGGACAGCCGCTCGTCCGGAGCGACGACGTCGTTCGGCCCGAGTGTCCCCTCGTGAAGCTTCCAACCGACTGCCATGTTGTCCTCCTAGGTCGCGGAATCAACGGTGACGGGGTCACGCCGTGTCGCGATGGACGAAACCTATTGCCATCGCCCACTGCGTGCAAAGCGGATGTTTCAGACCTCTGCTGGGCGTGTCTGGCAGCATCGGCCATGATCGCGGATGAAGGCCCACCACCGCGCCTCAGGACGGGACTGCCACGTGACGTATCGGGTTCGGCACAGCGAGGTCCCGGGCGCCGGTTCACCGCTGAGCCGTGCTGTCCTCGCCGGGCCTCCGCGGCAGGCGTTGGTCCTGGCCAGCTTTCCCACAGCGCTCTATCTCCTGGCGGGCCGCCACCATGAGGTACTGCCGGTTCTGGCCTCCGACGCGCTGATGCTCCCCACGGGCACCCGTCTGTCCGCGCCAGGCCGGGACATCGTCTGGGGCGTCGGGCCGGGTGACTCGGTGACGGTGGGAGACGCCGGGATTGAGCTTCCTGGATGGCGCATTCAGATGGTCCGCGAGTGGCGTCCAGCACGGGTCCACACCGTATCCGGGCTGGCACATGCCGGGTTGCTGTCCGAGCTGGCCGAGTCACTGTCCAGCCACGCCGGCGCTCCCAGCCTTGTTGATCAGGCCAGTGCTGTATGCCGCGCTGCTCGCCGCGGCGACGACGCCGGAGTCAGTCGTGGGGTACGACGTCTCCTTGGCGCAGGGGAGGGGCTCACGCCGAGCGGCGATGACGTGCTGTGCGCCGTGTTCCTGGTTCTGGGCGGTCTCGGCGAGGCGGCAGCGATCGCGCTGCTAGGCGCAACCGTCCAGGAGCAGTGGGCCCACACCACGAGTCTGTCCGCATCGCTGCTCGAAGCGGCCCGCAGCGGCTACGCCGTGCCCCAAGTCGCCGCTCTGGTCGGGAGCTGCCTTCGCGGTAACCTCGCTGGAGTCAGCGAATCGCTCGCCTCGACCCTCGCCATCGGTCACTCGTCCGGCCGAGATCTGGTTGCCGGGGTGGCCGGCTGCCTGCTCGAGCTCGCGCGCACTCCATCCGCCGAAAGGGGAGCCCTGTGACCGAAGTTGTCGAGGTGCGCCGGGGGGCCTACTACGACTCTGTGAGTCTGATGCAGGTCTCGAAAGCGGTTCGCGAAGCCTCTGGCGTCGACGCCGCGCTCGTGGCGATGGCCACCGACCTGAACATCGACCTGCTGACCGGGATGGCGTTCACGGTGGATGAGGTGGTGGGGCCCAACGACATGCTCGTGGCCATCCGGGCAGAGGACGACACAGCGATCGAGGCAGGACGCTCCGCCCTTGCCAACGCCCTGGCAGAGCTCAAGGCAGCCGGCGCGTCCGCTGGCGGCTTTGGCGATGCGCCACCGCCTCGCACGGTTCGGGCCGCCGTCACCAGGAGCGGAGCCAACCTTGCCCTGATCTCGGTGCCTGGCACCAACGCCTTCGTGGAAGCGATGGACGCCGTGACGTCGGGCGCCTCGGTCATGCTGTTCTCGGACAACGTCAGCGTCGAGCATGAGATCACTCTCAAGGACGCGGCGGCTGCCGCTGGCCTTCTCGTGATGGGGCCCGACTGCGGCACGGCCGTGGTCGCGGGGGTTGCCCTCGGCTTCGCCAACCTCGTGCGTGCCGGCTCTGTCGGTCTGGTGGCCGCATCGGGCACGGGAGCCCAGCAGGTCATGTGCCTGCTGGACCTCGCCGGCGTCGGCATGAGCCACTGCCTCGGGGTGGGTGGTCGGGACCTGTCCTCTGCGATCGGCGGTCGCTCCACCCGTCAGGCCCTGGCCTCACTCGCCGCGGATCCGGCGACCGAGTCCATCATCGTCGTGTCCAAACCCCCGGCACCCGAAGTGCTCGCAGCCGTCGAGAAGTATGCCGCCGGGCTGGGCACGCCCATCCGCTGGGCAACGCTGGGCGCCGGCCGTCCCGACCTCACCGCCGCGGTGGAGACTGCGCTCGCGAGCTCGGTTGACGGCATACCGGCGTGGCCGAAGTGGCTGGCCGGTCCACCTGCCGCACCTGCCAAAGGCTCCCTTCGGGGGCTGTTCTGCGGCGGCACCCTGGCCGACGAGGCGATGATCATCGCCGGCGAACAGCTCGGCCCGATCCGGTCCAACATCCCCCTTACCCCCGAGCTCGCCCTGGGCCCTGACCTGCGCAGCCCGTCCCACCTGATCATCGACTTCGGTGACGACGCGCTGACGCAGGGTCGGCCGCACCCGATGATCGACCCGTCGCTACGACTCGGGCGGATCGCCGTCGAGGGCCACGACCCGACCTGTGGCGTGTTGCTGCTGGATCTGATCCTGGGGCTCGGCTCCCATGCCGACCCGGCCGACGACCTTGCGGCGGCCATCTCCTCGGCGCGGTCGGTGGCCGCAGCAAGCGGGCGGGAGCTGTCGGTGGTGGTCTCGCTGATCGGCGTGGAGAACGACCCGCAGGGTCTGACCAGATGCGCCATGACCCTGCAAGCCTGTGGCGCCTCGGTATTCGTCTCGAACGCCCAGGCCACCCGTCATGCTCTCTCCTTGCTCACCAGCGACTCGGCCTGGGAAGAAGCCCCGCGATGACAGACCACTCCCCACCCGTCACGACACCTCTGCGCGGGCTGCTCAGCAGCGAGCCAGCCATCGTCACCGCCGGTGTCACCCTCTTCGCCGATGCGTTGCGTGCCCAGGCGGCGCAGGTGACCGAGGTCGACTGGCGTCCGCCGATGACGGGCACCGAGGACGACCTGGCCATGGTGATGTCCGACCCACGCCGAGAGGCCGCGAACGACTTGGCGGTCTCGCGGCTCATGTCCGCCGGCGCCGACCTGGTCGACGTACGCCCGGCCCACGAGTGCCTGAGCATGGAGAAGGGGACGTTCTTACACGCCGGCCCGCCGATGGACTGGGAGCAGGCATCGGGTCCCATGCGGGGGGCCCTGATCGGAGCCATGCTCTACGAGGGTCTGGCCGAGACACCCGAACAGGCCGAGTCCGCTCTCGCGTGCGGGGGCGGCATCACCCTTGACCCCTGCCATCACCACAAGACCGTCGGGCCGATGGCCGGCATCGTCTCCCCCTCGATGTGGATGTTCGAGCTCAACGATCCGGTGCACGGCGGCACGGCGTACTGCTCACTGAACGAGGGTCTAGGCAAGGTGCTGCGCTACGGCGCATACGGCCCCGAGGTCATCGACCGCCTCCACTGGATGTCACGCGTGCTCGGGCCGCTGTTGCAACAGGCCGTCCGCGCCCACGGCCCTCTGGACGTTCGGGCGATCATCGCGGCGATGTTGCAGATGGGCGACGAAGGCCACAACCGCAACCGGGCCGGATCGCTGATGGCCCTGCGGGACCTGTTGCCGTCGTTGATCACGGTCGATGCCCCGGCCTCCGACATCGCCGAGGCCGTTCGGTTCGCCGGAGCCAACGAACACTTCTTCCTCAACCTCGGGATGCCTGCGTGCAAGCTGGCAACAGACGCCGCCCGCGATGTTCCCGGATCGACCATGGTCGTGGCGATGGCGCGAAACGGCACCGACTTCGGCATCCAGACCTCAGGAACCGGCGACCAGTGGTTCACCGGACCCGCCAACACCCCGGAAGGCCTGTTCCTGGGCAGCTTCGGCCCGGCGGACGCAAATCCCGACATTGGCGACTCGGCCATCACCGAGACGGCCGGGATCGGCGGCTTCGCCATGGCCGCGGCCCCGGCAATCGTGCGCTTCGTCGGCGGGGACGTCCCGATGGCGTTGAGGACGACGCGCACGATGTACGAGATCACCCTCGGCGAGCACCCGGCATACCAGGTCCCCATCCTGGAGTTCCGCGGCACGCCCACCGGAATCGACGTCACAAGAGTCGTCCGCACGGGCATACTGCCCCAGATCAACACGGGTATGGCGGGAGCCGTCGCGGGCACGGGGCAGGTCGGTGCCGGTCTGGTCACCCCGCCCGAACAGTGCTTCCCCGCAGCGCTGGCTGCGCTCGCCAAGGCCACCATCTGAACGGACCTGTCCACGGGGAAGCGGCTCAGCGGCCGTGCCGTTCTGCCTTGGCAAGGTTGCCATTTGTCGCATTTATCATCGTCCGTTCGGACGATGGTGCCATCAGCTGTTCGGACGAAGTTGGCATCACCGCTGGCAAGTTCATGACTGGCGACTTACCAAGTCTTTACTATTTGCAGACCCGCTCTTGAATATGGGCGATCCAACAGGAGACGCAGCTGTGAGACAAAGGCTGAGGGCGAGGGTGGCACGCTCCAGGCGCCCGGGCCACCGGCCGGCTGTCGAGGGACTGCCAATCGCCACCCGCGTCCATCGCCTCATCTCCGTGCTGTGGGTCCTGCTCCTCGTAGTCTGTGTCACCGCCGTTGGGGCCCTTCAGATGCAGGCCAACGAGGTCGAACGCCTGACCCGTGCCATTGGCCCGGCCTTCGATGCCAATGCAGAGGTTCTGCAAGCCATGACTGACGCCGAGACCGGGCTTCTCGGCTACCAGGCCTCCCATGACCCTGCTCTTCTGACGCCCTACCAAGGTGCCAGGGAGCGAACGCTCGGAGCGCTGTCGACCCTGCAGGACAAGCTCGTGCTCTCGACGGGTTCCGACGATGACACGCTGGATGCCAGTCTCGAGAACCATCAACGCGATGCCGTGCAGCAATGGTGGACCTATGCGGTGAGCACGCAGAACGCCGTGGCGAGGGGCAACCGGACTGACTTCTCGCGCGGCGACGCCCTGTTTGTCACCTTTCGTGAGGCGAACAGTGCGCTCGGTCGGCACCTCACGGCAGAACGTGACGAGGCCCGACGCGCGGCAGAGACAAACGGGACGCGAGGGACGGCAGCCAGCATCGCCATCACTCTTGCGGCGGTGGCACTAGCGTCGGTCCTGGGGCGCAGGGCCGCGCGATCCATGAGTGGGCCGATGGCGGAGCTGCGGGAGACGATGACCCGTCAGCACGGGGGCGAGTCGGATGCGCGAGCTCGTGAGGACCACGGCTCGGTGGAGGTCAGGTCGCTGGCGGCCGACTTCAATGCGCTCACCGAACAGAACCTCGCCCTGAACACGAAGGTCACGGGGAAGCTGACCGAGCTCCGCAAGGTTAACGAGGACCTCCAGGCGGCCCAGCACCTTCTCACCCACCGGACGTTGCATGATCCGCTGACCGGGCTGCCCAACCGCACGCTCTTCCTCGACCGGCTCGATCAGTCGCTCGCCGAGGCGGTGAGATCCAGGCGTCCGGTTGCGGTCTACTTCATCGACATTGACGCATTCAAGAGGGTCAACGACACCCTCGGACATACGGCAGGTGACCAGCTGCTGCGCGAGGTCGCAGCACGGTTGTCGTCAGTCGTCCGACCGGGCGACACGGTCGCACGGTTCGCCGGTGACGAGTTCCTGATGCTCACTGTAGGGGCCGAGGACGGGCTCCCCCTTGCCCTCGCCGACCGGGTGCTTGGCTCCCTGCTGCACCCCCCGATCTGGAGCGGCGGCGAGATGGTGACCGCGAGCATGGGGGTGGCTATCAGCCGAGAGGGAGCAATGGGCGAGGACCTGCTTCAGCGAGCCGACGCGGCGATGTATCAGGCGAAACGCTCTGGTGGAGCCCGCTGGGCGCTCTCCGGAACAGGGCTGGGCGGCGACGAGGTATCGGTCCCCGCCACCGCTCCATCTGTCGACTCCCCCTAGAGACGTATACCCCCTAGGGTATAGTGACTCTCAACAGAACCGACCTGAGGAGCTACTCATGTGCAGTCCCGCCCGTTGTGCCCGCTGTGGAAAGATCACCTGGTCAGGCTGCGGCAAGCACAGTGATGCAGTCCTGGCAAAAGTTCCGCCCACCCAGCGTTGCACCTGCCGTTAATCGGTGTGCCGAGAGTCAACGACCCGCTGACCGATCACCGTGGGCGAACCACGCATAAGACAAACGGCCTCCGCACCCACGGACGAGCAGGGTATGGCTGCGCGCCCGTCGACGTCGTAGCCCTGCCGGCGGAGGGGTAGCCATTCAGCGCACTTCGGCCGGCCACGGAGCACGTACCCAGCCTCGCTGAGCGGAGTGTCAGAAGTAGGGGACCTTGGTCCCGTCGATCGGCATCTGACGCGCGGGAGGATCACGGCGGAGGCGCACATGGTCGAGCGTGGGCAGTTGATCTTGCATGTTCCCGGGCTGCAGTCTCTGGTCGACCTGCTGCGCGAGCGTGGTTGGGCGGTCATCGGCCCGACGGTCAGGGACGGCGCTGTGGTCCATGCCGAGATCACGTCCGTCGATCAGCTTCCACGGGGGGTGGGAGATCTCCAGGACGCCGGCAGCTACCGGTTGAGACAAAGGGATGACGAGGCGCTCTTCGGATTCGCTGCTGGTCCCCAAGGGTGGAAGGCTCACCTGTTCCCCTCTCGCGAGCTGCTGTGGAGCGGCCGGAGGGTCGGCGCCGAGGTTGAGGTCAAGCCCGCTGTGGTTGACGCGCCGCGCCTCGCGCTGTTCGGGGTCCGGTCCTGCGACCTGCATGCCATTGCGATCCATGACCGCGTTCTGGCGCAGCGGGCCGTGACGGACTCGGCATACCGCGCCCGACGTGAAGCCACCTTCGTCGTCGCGGTCACCTGCTCCGATCCCGCCGGCACCTGCTTCTGCGTCTCGATGGGCACCGGCCCAGTCCCGGATTCGGGCTTTGACCTGGCTCTTACCGAGCTGCTTGACCAGACCGGACACCGATTCCTTGTCGTCTCTGGCAGCGACCGGGGGCAGGCGATCCTCGACGAGCTGAGGGCTCGGGCAACCGGTGACGATGTCATGGCTGCCGGGGAGCAGGAGGTGGTCGCCGCCCGCGAAGTTGGCACTCAGGCAGCGCAGGCCATGGGTCGGTCACTGAACACCAACGGAATTAGCGACCTGCTCTACGCGAACACCGAGCACCCACAGTGGGACGACGTGGCGAGTCGTTGCCTCTCCTGCACGAACTGCACGCTGGTATGTCCCACCTGCTTCTGTACCTCGGTCGACGACATCAGCGACCTCACGGGAAGCACCACGGAGCGGTGGCGGGTCTGGGACTCGTGCTTCACCACCGATTTCTCCTACCTTCACGGCGGCAGCGTGCGCAGCTCGGCGAAGTCGCGTTACCGCCAATGGGCCACACACAAGCTCGCCTCGTGGACGGACCAGTTCGGCACGTCGGGATGCGTCGGCTGCGGCCGCTGTATCGCGTGGTGCCCGGCCGCGATCGACCTCACGGCCGAGGTTGCGGCTATCCGCTTCGGAAAGGAATGACATGCGCACCATCGCGCAGTACCTCCCCGACCACCCCTTCTTCGCAGGCCTTGACGAGCCGACGCTCGCACTCCTCGCCGGCTGCGCGACGAACGTCAGCCTCGCCGCCGGGGACTTCCTGTTCCGTGAAGGAGATCCGGCGGCCCGGTTCTTCGTTGTACGGCGCGGGCGGGTCGCCATCGAGCTCCACGACCCTGCCGTCGGCACGGTGGTGATCGACTCCGCGGATGCCGGCGACGTCGTGGGTTGGTCCTGGCTCGTGCCGCCGTACCGCTCGATCTTCGACGCACGCGCCGCCGAGGCAACCGGCGTGGTCGCCTTCGACGGACTCTGCCTGCGCGGCAAGTGTGAGGACGACGCCCATCTGGGGTACGAGCTCATGCAGCGCGTGACCCAGGTGATGTCAGAACGACTGATGGCAGCGCAGGTGCGGCTGCTCGACCTGTACGGCGCACGTGGGACCACCGATGCCGCGACTCGCTGAGCCGACCGCGCTTCAACCGGTCGGGGGTGCGATGGTCCCGCGACTCTTCCGCCTGGTCGATCGGCGGCAGGACACCGCGGACACCTTCACCATCCTGCTCGAGCCCAATGACGGAGTACCGCTCGCATTCAAGCCAGGCCAGTTCACGATGCTGTCAGCCTTCGGAGTCGGAGAGGTGCCGATCTCGGTCAGCGGTGACGCCCACGCGGCCGGCCCGCTGCAACACACGGTGCGCGACGTCGGAGCGGTCACGCATGCCCTCTCCCGCGCATCTGTCGGCGACGTTCTTGGCGTCCGCGGGCCGTACGGCACGGCCTGGGAGGTGTCCGACGCTCGTCCGGGCGGAGACGTCGTCTTCGTGGCTGGCGGCATCGGGCTGGCGCCGCTGCGTCCCGCGGTGCTCGAGGTGCTCTCCCACCGAGAGGACTACGGCCGGGTGGTCGTGCTCTATGGCTCCAGAAGCCCCGACGAGCTGCTGTTCACCGACGAGCTGAAAGCGTGGGAGAGCCAGGGGGTCGAGGTCCTCGTCACGGTCGACTACGGCCCTGCGACCTGGACCGGTCGGGTCGGGCTGGTGACGACGCTCGTCTCGCGAGCAGGGTTCGACCCCATGTCCACGCTCGCCCTGATCTGCGGTCCCGAGGTGATGATGCGGCATACGGCGCTGGCACTGGTCGCGCGGGGCGTGCGCTCTAACCACATCCGGGTCTCCCTCGAGCGAAACATGCGCTGCGGGGTCGGTCTGTGCGGACACTGTCAGTACCGAGAGCTGTTCGTGTGCGTGGATGGCCCCGTGCTGCCCTACGCCCAGGTCACTGGGCTGCTCGGACTTCGGGAGGTCTGACATGACAGAGAACGGTCGCCCAAAGCTAGCCGTATGGAAGTTCGCCTCCTGCGACGGCTGCCAGCTCACCCTGCTCAACTGCGAGGACGAGCTGATCCCCCTTGCCGGCGCGGTGGAGATCGCCTACTTCCCGGAAGCCACCCGCGCGGTGGTGGAAGGCCCCTATGACGTCTCGCTCGTCGAGGGCTCGGTGACCACTCCGGCCGACGCCGAGCGCATCCTCGAGATCCGGAGCGCCTCCCGCCGGTTGATCACGATCGGTGCCTGCGCGACCAGCGGTGGCATCCAGGCGCTGCGCAACTTCGCCGATGTCGCGGAGTACCGCTCGATCGTCTATGCCCACCCTGAGTACGTCCAGACACTCGAGCGGTCAACGCCGATCGCGGCTCACGTGACGGTGGACTACGAGCTTCACGGCTGCCCGATCGACTCCCGGCAGCTCCTGGAGGTTCTGGCCGCCTTCGTCCAGGACCGCCGGCCCCGGATCCCCTCGTACAGCGTGTGCGTGGAGTGCAAACGTCGCGGCACGGTGTGCGTCGCGGTCGCCCATGGGACGCCGTGCCTCGGACCGGTCACCCTCGCCGGGTGTGGCGCTCTGTGCCCGACATTCTCCCGAGGCTGCTACGGCTGCTTCGGCCCGCAGGACACCCCCAACACCGGCTCCCTGGCCGACCAGCTTCAGGTGCTCGGCATGAGCGAGTCCCAGGTGCTGCGAGTCTTCCGCACGTTCAACGCCGCCGCCGAGCCATTCAGGCTCGAGAGCGAGAAGCATGAGGAGGCGACTCCGTGACGCACAAGCTCACTCAGGGCGATCACATCCTGCACGTCGAGAACCTGGCTCGCGTCGAGGGCGAGGGGAGCATGCATGTCGTCGTCAAGGACGGGCTCGTGGCCGACGTCGAGCTGCAGATCTTCGAGCCGCCGCGGTTCTTCGAGGCGTTCCTGCGCGGGCGGGCATGGACGGAACCCCCGGACATCACCGCCCGCATCTGCGGGATCTGCCCGGTCGCCTACCAGATGAGCTCCTGCCTGGCCATCGAAAGCGCCTGCGGCGTAACGGTTCCAGAGGAAATCCGCCTGCTGCGCCGCTTGCTCTACTGCGGCGAGTGGATCGAGAGCCATGCGCTGCACATCTATCTTCTCCATGCACCGGACTTCCTGGGCTACCCCGGCGCGATCGAGATGGCTGCCGACCATGGCCCCGTCGTCGAGCGTGGACTGCGGCTGAAGAAGGCGGGCAACGCCCTCATGACCCTCGTGGGTGGACGCGCCATCCACCCAGTGAACGTGCGAGTCGGCGGCTTCTACCGCCTCCCAACCCCTGACGAGCTCCGCAGCATCCGTCCAAGGCTGGAGCGAGCACGCGACGACGCCGTCGAGACCGTCCGGCTCGTGGCCGGCTTCGACTTCCCCGAGATGGTCCAGGAGCAGGAGTACGTTGCGCTCCGGTCACCTCACGGGTACCCCCTGGAGGGCGGCTCTGTGGTCACGAGTACCGGCCGCAGCTTCGAGGTTGCCGACTTCGGGACACACGTGGTCGAGGAGCACGTTGCCAGGTCCAATGCGCTGCACGCGCGGCTCGACGGCCAGGAGTCGTATGTCGTCGGGCCGCTAGCGCGGTACGCACTCAACCATGACCAGCTCGGCCCGCTTGCCCAGGAGGCGGCGCGCGACGCCGGGTTGGGAGACGAGTGCCGCAACCCGTTCCAGTCAATCGTCGTCCGTGCCGTGGAGCTGGTCCACGCCACCGACGAAGCCATCCGGATCATCGACGAATGGGAAGGTGCCGCAGCACCTTTCGTGGACGTCCCGGCGCGCGCAGGGATCGGGTACGGCGCGACAGAGGCGCCACGTGGGCTGCTGTACCACCGCTACGAGCTCGCCGAGGACGGCACGATCCTGGACGCCACGATCGTGCCTCCTACGTCGCAGAACCAGCGGAGCATCGAGGCGGACCTGCGGGTGTTCGTGCAGAACCGCCTCGACCTCCCTCGCGACGAGCTGGTCCGGCAGTGCGAGCAGGCAATCCGCAACTACGACCCCTGCATCTCGTGCGCGACTCACTTCCTCGACCTGACGGTGGAGGACCGTTGACCGGGCAGGTGCTCGTCATCGGTCTGGGCAACCCGGATCGTGGCGACGATGCCGTTGGTGTTCAGGTTGCCCGCGAGGTGGCCGCCGAGCGTCTCGGTGTGAACGTGCTCGAGTTCGACGACCCCAGCGAGGCGCTCGACGCATGGGAGCCCGAGGACACCGTCATCCTCACCGACGCGATCAGCTCTGGCGGCGTCCCCGGCGACATCCACGTCATCGACGCGATTGCGCAGACGCTGCCCACAGGACGCTGGGCCGTGGGAGGCACTCACGCGCTGGGTCTGGCCGCTGTCGTGGAGCTCGCCCGCGCTCTTGGTCAGCTCCCCCGAAGGCTTGTGGTTGTCGGCGTCGAGGCTGGGCAGTTCGCCCACGGCGCGCCCCTGTCAGAGACGGTAGCGGCCGCCATACCGGCTGCTGCCTTTGCCGTGCTCGACGCGATCGATGAAGCCGAAGGTGACTCCTGATGTGCCTCGGCACGGTCGGCCAGGTCACCGCGGCTGGTGCCGGCGGCTCCGTGGAGGTCGACGATGGCGTCCGGGTCATCACCGCCTCACTGCTCACGATGACCGAGGCCGTGGCGCCCGGCGACTGGGTGCTGATGCACTCGGGACTGGTGCTTGGCCGGCTGACCGAGCTTGAAGCCAAAGACGCCCTCGACCTGCGCCACCCGACCGCCGGCTGAGTGCCCCGCCACTTAGGGGGCGTGACCAAGGCCACGGTCGGCGGCGGACAGATTTCCGTATCGTGGTTGCCATGGTCACGATCAAGGATGCCGCCACCGATTTCCTGGCAACGAAGAGAATTGCGGTCACGGGGGTGTCCCGGAACCCGCAAGGTCACGGCGGCAACGTCGTCTACAAGCGCCTGCGGGAACGGGGCTATGAGGTGTTCGCGGTCAACCCGAATACCGAGAACCTCGGAGAGGACCGCGCCTACCCGGACCTGAAGTCGATTCCCGGGGGTGTCGAGGCTGTCGTGATCGGGACCAAGCCGGAAACGGCGGAGGCCACCATGCGAGAGTGCGCGGAGCTGGGCATCAACCACGTGTGGATGCACAGATCAATGGGGGCCGGAAGCGTCTCGGTAGCGGCGACCGAGTACGGCCGAGCACGAGGAATCACCGTGATCGACGGTGGCTGCCCCCTGATGTTTGACCCCACCGCTGACTTCGCCCACAAGTGCATGCGACTCGTCCTCAGCCGCTCCGCCGCCGTTCCCAGACACGTGAGCTGATCGTCCGGCCGAGTTCCACGAGAGCATGACCCGGCATACTCACGCCTGACCCAGCGAAGACGGGGGCCACGGCTTCGCCCTGCGGCTTGGTCGGTCAGCCGCGTTGGAGGAAAGTGCGCCGTCGCGCGGGCGCGTGCCGCTCGGGTCCTGTTTCCTTCCCACGATGCAGCGCGCCACGCCCGGAACCCGGACCTTGCCGTCCTTCTCGAACCCGCTCACCTTCGCAATGGCGTCTGCCCGAATCCGCTGCCGCGCCAGTTCGTCGACCTGCTGAAGCGCCGCAACTGCGAGCGAGACGTGCTCGCTGATCATCTCCCAATACTGCTCGGGCGATCGCGTCACGAGTTCGACGTCGACGTCCCACTCGGCAACGTCGCGCAGCCCCGCGCCCTCGTACAGGACACTGACATATCCCGGGGCAGCGCACCGGAACATGTTCGGCCCGTCCGGGTCGGGTGGCGCCACCACCGCCTCATTGGCAATTGCCTGCATGGCGATCGCCGTCCACGGGTTCTCCTCGGGCTTGACCCATACCGACGAGCAGAGATGTCCGCCCGGCTTGAGCACGCGCGCGAACTCGGCCGTTGCCTTGCCCATGTCGGGGAAGAACATGTAGCCAAAACGCACCGAGACGCTGTCGAACGTGGCGTCGTCGAACGGCAGGTCATCGGCGCTGCACACCTTGGTCTCGATATTGGCGACCCCTTGCGCCCTGGCTCGTCGCGCGGCTACGTCCAACATCTCCGCTGCGAGGTCGGTCAGGACGACGCGTCCCTTCGGCGACAGTCTCGCGATGCTCAAACCCGGCTCACCCGTGCCCGACGCAATGTCGAGATGCTGATGATCTTCAGCGATATCGAGACGCTCGATCATCGCTGCGCCGACCGGGCCCAGCTGTTCCATGATGACCGAGTCCCACTTCTCCCAGCCCGCAGAGAGCCCGGCCCACACCGCTCGCTGAGCGTCGCGGATCTCATCGGCGCTCGGCATCAGCCCATGATGACCGGTCGGTGCTCGTTCTGCCACCCCGTCAGGCCGCACACAACGACGGGGCCGAGCCCGCCCGCCTCGCCTCTGCAAGCGCGGCATCGGAGCCGGGCAGGTGTTACCTGACACGGCACTTTCTGGTCAGCAGTGGCTGAGGCCGACGGGATGCCCGGGGCTCAGGGGTGGGGGGACTCGTCGGAGAAGATGGCCAGCAGCTCGGCCACCGTATGGTGCGCGATCGACGGGTGACGGAACGGTCGGGCCGGGGAGAGCGTGTAGTGCGTACGCCGGCCGGTCCGGGTGCGCTGCAGGTAGCCGTCCTCCTCCAGGTCGCGCAGGATCGTCAGGGCCTGCCGGGTGGTGATGGCCACCTGTTCGGCGATGTCCTCGACCCGGGCGTCCGGGTCGGCGGATACGGCCAGCAGAACATGGGCGTGGCCGGTCAGGAACCTCCAGGGACGTGACCCGCCCCGCTCGACAGTCGGCACCCGACCAGTGTCCTGCGCCGGTGGCACCGCGGTCATCAGGCACTCCGGGCAGGTTTGGACTCGGCCCCCGTGGCCCGCAGGCTGGCGACAACCGCAACGGCCAGGCAGCTGAAGATGACGGCCAGGGACAGGGCGATCGGGATCTTGACGACGTCGAGCAGCAGCATCTTCGCGCCGACGAAGACGAGGATCGCGGAGAGCCCGGCCTTGAGAAAGATGAACCGGTGCATCAGGTCGGCCAGCAGGAAGTACAGGGAGCGCAGGCCGAGGATCGCGAACGCGTTCGAGGTGAAGACGAGGAACGGGTCGGTGGTGACAGCGAAGATCGCCGGGATGGAGTCGACGGCGAAGACGATGTCCATGGTCTCGATCAGGATGAGGACGAAGAACAGCGGCGTGGCCAGCCAGCGGCCGTCCTGACGGACCCAGAACCTCTTGCCGTGGTAGTGCGGCGTCGATGGGATCAGGCGCCGAGCGGCGCGCAGCAGCGGGTTGTCCGAGGGGTCGACGTGCCCTGAGCGCTGTCGGTACATCTTGACGCCGGTCAGCACGAGGAACGCGCCGAAGAGGTACAGGACCCACTGGAACTGGCCGATCAGGGCGGCGCCTGCGGCGATGAAGACGGCCCGGAAGACCAGCGCGCCGAGCACCCCGAAGAAGAGAACCCGGTGTTGGTACTGCCTCGGCACGGCGAAGTAGCTGAAGATCAGGGCGAAGACGAAGATGTTGTCGACGGCCAGGCTCTTCTCGATCAGGAAGCCGGCGAAGTACTCACCGCCCGCCTGGGCGCCGTAGGCCCACCAGATCACCCCGCCGAAGGCGACGCCCAGGCTCACCCAGACCGCACTCCAAGTGGCGGCCTCTCTCAGCGAGATCACGTGCTCGCGACGGTGGGCCAGCAGGTCGACCGCCAGCATTCCGGCAATGACGGCGAGCACGGCCGCCCAGGTCCAGAGTGAGACATCCATGGGGTTTCTCCGATCGTCGAGACGAATCGGAGGTCTCTCCCGCCCCTGGTAAGGGACCACCGCGCCGAGCCCGGGAGGGCCGTGGTGACGACGGGGTGCTGGGGAATACTCCCCTCCACTGCTACCAACTAGTGAAGCAGACTTCACCTGTCTGGTCAACGAGTCAGCACGACCGAACAGGGAAGCAAGCGTGCTTATGTGATCAGTCACACCATTGACGCTGCAGACGGCCATCGACGGCGTCCCCGGCTAGGTCGGGGTGCGCATGGGATGTCGTCGCAGCCAGGGGTGACGCCCCAGGACCGGGTGTCACCCCTGGCTACGGGTCGACGTATCCCTCAGCGCGAGACGTCACGTTCCTTCGGGTCGATCGGGCCGAGATTCTTGACCACCTTGAAGGTGCCACTCTGCGCCTGCGCGATGTACATGTTCAGTCGCAGATGATGCTGACCCGGCACCATCTCCGCCGGGCCGCCAGGAGCTTCGGCGATCGACGCGTGATCGAGGGCCGCGACGATGTCTTCCTGTCGCAGGGAGCCAGCTTCGTTCACGGCGGCTTCCCACAGCTTCAGTCCCCGGTACATGCCCGAGCATGCACTCCCCGCGGTAAACATCGCACTGCCCGGGAACCGGTCGTCGTACTGCGCCAGCAGCGCGTTGCTGAACGGGTCGGTCACGTCGCGGTAGTAGTCGAGGCACCCGTACAACCCCTCGACCTGCTCGGCGGGGACGAGGTTGAGGAAGTTCTCGTCGAAATAGGTGCATACGAGGTGACCGCCGTTCTTCGTGAAGCCTGCCTCGTGCAGCTGCGCCAGGAAGGGGGTCAGCCCGGGCGGAACGATCGTATTGAACACGACCTCGGCGTCACTCACCATGATGTCGTCAACGAGCTGGTCGTAGTCCATGTGATCGAGCGGGAGGTACTGCTCACCTACCACGTTGCCGCCCGCGGCCGTCACGACCTCCCACACCTTCTTGTTGAGAACGTGCGGCCAGATGTAGTCGGCGGACGGCAGGTAGAAGCGCTTTGCGCCCGTGCGCTGCATGAGCCAAGGGAAGAGCGGCTCGATCTGTTGCGCGGGAACTGGCCCGGTGCAGAAGATCAAGGGATCGCGCTCTTGGCCCTCGTACTGCTCGGGGTAGATGTAGAGCGTCCTGCTTTGCTCGACGACCGGGCCTTTGATCGCTTGGCGTGTCGAGCTGTAGATGCCGCCAAGGACCACGTCGACGTGCGCTTCGTTCACAAGCCTGGATGCCGCCGCCGCAGCGGCGTCGTCATCGGTCGCGCTGTCCTCAATGAGCAGCTCGATCGGATGGCCCAGCAGGCCGCCCCGCTCGTTGATGTCGTCGACCACCATCGTGGCCGTGTTGGCGTTGGCGATACCCATGAAGGACAGCGCCCCGGTTTGGTCGGTGATGATGCCGACGCGCGCGGGTCGGCCGTTAGCAGTTGTCATGTCTGGTCGCTTTCGATCAGGTGGGGTGGGGCGCGGGCGCGGCCCCCCCCCCCGGCGTGTCGAGGATCGGGGGCCCGCCCCCCGCACCCGCCCGCGGGGCGGGGGCGGATAGGCGCGGGA
>JBBRZV010000061.1:0-19774 GCA_038236365.1 Actinomycetales bacterium
AGATGGGCCGCAAAATCCAGGCCGGCCGGGTCTGGACCAACTGCTACCACGCCTACCCCGCCGGCGCAGCCTTCGGCGGCTACAAGATCTCCGGCATCGGCCGCGAGAACCACGCCATGATGCTCGACCACTACTCCCAGATCAAGAACCTCCTGGTCTCCTACAGCACCAAACCACTCGGCTTCTTCTAAAAGAAACCCAACACTTCTTCTAAAGGAACCCAACAGATGACCGCGTCGCCCACACCGACGACCCGTATCACCGCTACCCCGGCGGCGCGCAAGGCTATTACAGCCCTGCGCGCCGCCCGGGGGGCCCCGGTGATGTTCGTCCAGTCCGGCGGCTGCTGCGCCGGCTCCACTCCCATGTGCTTCCCCGACGGTGAGTTCATCACCGGCGATGTCGACATCCTGCTCGGGGACATCGACGGCAGCCCGTTCTACATCGACAAGCGCCTCGACGAGGCCTGGCACCAGGACGTGTTCCTGCTCGACGTCGCCGACGGCGCGCCCGAAGACTTCTCGCTCGCCGCCGGTGAAAACCTCCACTTCGTCACCCTCTCCCCCGCCTGCGCGACACCGGGTGCGCTGAAAGAGAGCTGACCTACAACCGAGCGCTGCGCTCAGTCAGGAGAGCCCGCGAGAGTAACCCTACGAAGCCTGCCCGAGCGCCTTGGCGATGATCGCCATCTCGTCTTCCAACGAGGAGGGCTCGTCGTATTCCGAGACGTCCAGCTCGTCGATCAGTGGCAGCAGGTCACGGATGGCCTCAGGGGTGTTCTCGGTCAGAACGACGCCGTGCGTCTCGGCGACAACGATCCTGGCGATCCGGCCGCCGGCCACGGAGTAGACGTGTCCGTTCACCGGGCAGTCCTCGTGTGCGAGGAAGGCCACCATTGGGCTGACCGACTCGGGCGCAACCCTGGCAACGAGGTCTCCCAGAATGTCCTGGGTCATCCGGGTCGCGGCGACGGGGGCGATGGCATTCACGCGTATGCCGTGGCCGGCGCCCTCGATCGCAAGGACGCGGGTCAGGCCGGCCAGGCCGGCCTTGGCCGCGCCGTAGTTGGCCTGTCCGAAGTTGCCGAACAACCCTGAGGCAGAGCTGGTGTTCACGATCCGGCCGTAGCCCTGTTCGCGCATGGCCCGAAAGGCCGGCTGGCTGACGAAGAGGGCACCTTTGAGGTGAACGTCGATCACCGAGTCGATCATGGCGGCGTCCATGTGATGGAACGCCTTGTCCCGAAGGATCCCCGCGTTGTTGATCAGCACGTCGACCCGGCCGAAGGCTTCCAGGGCGGCCTGGACGATCGCCTTCCCGCCTTCGGGGGTGGCCACGCTGTCGCGGTTGGGTGCGGCGATGCCACCGAGCGCGGTGATCTCATCGACCACCCGGTCCGCCGCGAAGGTCGACGAGCCACTGCCGTCCACCGCGCTGCCGGGGTCGTTCACCAGGATGCGGGCTCCCCGACGAGCAAGCTCGAGGGCGTGGGAGCGACCAAGGCCGCCACCTGCTCCGGTGATGATGACTACCCGTTCGTCAAAACGCAGGTCAGACATGGTCACGTCCTCTTTCGTCGAGTGCTGACGGCTACAGCGGTCGCTGGCCGACTCGCGATTGCTGATGGCGAGATTCTTGGCGGTGAAACCTTTGACGCCGGAACCTTTGACGCCGGAACCTTTGACGCCGGAACCTTTGACGCTGGAACCTTTGACGCCGGAACCTTTGACGCTGGAACCTTTGACGCTGGAACCTTTGACGGTGAAGGCCTGCTCGTATCGGTGCGAGTGGGCTCATCGACGCCGGCATCTTCGGACGAAACCAGGGACGAGCCCACGAAGGACGCCAGGACCGCCAGCAGGGCAAGCTTCTGTCGCTCGTCGAGTCGGGGATCCTGGCGGATCGCGTCCTCGCTGTGGCTCCGCCCCTGGATGGTGCTCGGGGACACGATGCCCGCAGCCCGCAGCAGCATCGTCTCTGCCGACACGCTCAGGGCTTCGGCCAGGGACGAGATGACCGAGATCGACGGCAGCGCCATCCCGTGCTCGATCTGGCTCAGGTACGGGTTGGAGATGCTGGCCAGCTCGGCCACCTGGCGCAGGGTCAGCCGCGCAAGGCGCCGCTGGCTGCGCACGTAGGTCCCGAACGCGTCGTACAGCTGTTCATGGGATGTGCTGCCCACCGGGTCACCCTTCGTTCATGCCCCCGGGGATGCGGGAGCAACTGCTAGATACAGCCTAGCAGTTGCTTGGCGAAACATGGTGTAACACGCCAGGTTCAGCAGATGGCCAGAAGCTGCTCAGCAGATGGCTGGCAGCCTCTCGGTGCCGGCTCCGGCCGAGAGGAAGCGTTCGACGACGACTGCCAGGGCCTTGGCGACGCCGGGGCGCTGCAGGTCGTGGCCCGCGGGAACCATGGCCAAGGATGCTCCGGGGATCCGCCGCGCCAGGATCCGGCTGTTTGCGGGAGCCACGATGCGGTCGTGAGACCCGCATACGACCAGGGTCGGGGTTGCGACTGAGCCCAGGAACGGGATGCTCGACCAGTTCGAGAACGCCAGGGACTGCCAGAAGAGACCCATGATGTCGGCGCGCGGCCAGGCGTTGGCCACGGTGGGCGTGCGCAGGCCGCGCAGGCCGTCCCTGCCGCTACCAGGGGTTGCGCCCACGCCGCAGGACGTGGCCGCTAGGACCAACCGGCGCACCCGGCCCGGCTCGTCGTGCACAAGCTGCTGCGCCACCGCGCCGCCATGGGAGTACCCGAGGACGTCCGCATCATCCAGACCTGCAGCGTCCATGACGGCGACCGCGATCTCGGCCAGCCCGGGCATCGACAGCGGCAGTACCGGCGTGGGGCTCGCACCCACGCCCGGTGCGTCGAAGCTGACCACCTTTCGCCCGTGCAGCTCCTGGATGAATGGATCCCAGCTACGCAGGGGCCGGGTCATCCCGTTGATCAGGAGCAGCGGGTCGCCCTCGCCCTGAACCTGAATGGCCACCTGAAGTCCATGGACGGTAACGAGCTGCGGGGCGCCCAAGAAGGACCGTGGCGCGCTCACACTCGGGCGCGGACGTAACTGCCGGGGGCAGGCTCGATCGGTGGGTGTGCCTTGCTGCCCAACCGCTTGGGAGCAGCAACGCTTGCACCGCCCTGCTTGTCGATCCACGCGGTCCAGTCCTGCCACCACGTGCCGTCGTGCAGCTCGGCGTTGTCTTTCCACTCCTGCGGATCGGCGGGCGTTGCGTCGTTGGTCCAGTGCTTGGCCTTCGGCCCGGGCGGGTTGACGATCCCGGCGATGTGGCCTGACGTGCTCAGCACGAACCGCTTGCTTCCGCCCAGCAGCTGAGTGGTCTTGTAGCCCGCGACCCAGGGGACGATGTGGTCATCGACAGCCGAGAGGATGTAGGTGTCGACGTCGACCTTGCCCGGCAGCAGCTTCTGACCGTCGATCTCGAACTCTCCGCGCGCGAACTCGTTGTTCAGGTAGCACGACCGCAGGTAGCGCGAGTGCATCTTTGCCGGCATCCGGGTGCTGTCCTTGTTCCAGACCAGCAGGTCGAAGGCCGGTGGCTTCTTGCCCAGGAGCCAGTTGTTCACGAGATACGCGAACACCAGGTCGTTGGCGCGCAGCGCATCGAAGGTGTGCGCCATCTTGTCTGAGTCGAGGAAGCCCTCCTTGGCCATCTGCTTCTCCAGGCCGGCGATCGTGGCCTCATCGGTGAAGACCCCCAGCGCGCCAGGAACGCTGAAGTCGGTCAGCGTGTTCAGGAAGGTCGCAGACTTGATCGAGTGATCGCCGATCGCGGCGTTGTGGGCAAGCGCGATCGCGGTCAGGGTTCCGCCCAGGCACACCGAGACGGTGTTGACCTCGGGGGCTCCAGTGATCTCGCGCACGACCCGGACGGCGTCCAGCGGGCCTTGGCGCAGATAGTCCTCAAAGTCCACGTCGCGCATGCTGGCGTCGGGGTTGCGGTAGCTGATCGCAAAGCAGGTGTGTCCGTGCTGGACCGCCCACTCGATCAGGCTCTTACCGGGGGCCAGATCCATGATGTAGTACTTGTTGATCCACGGCGGGCAGAACAACAACGGCACCGCGTGCACGGTCTTGACCTGCGGCTCGTACTGGATCAGCTCGATCAGGTCGCTGCGATAGACCACGGCACCTGGGGTGGCGGCCATGTTGACGCCGACCTCGAACCCCGTCGCGTCGACCTGTGAGGGCCATCCACCGTTGTTTCGCACGTCATTCAGCATGTTCCTGGCGCCTCGCACGAGGCTCTTGCCACCGGTGTCGAACGCCTCGCGAAGCGCCGCCGGGTTGCCCGGCAGGGTGTTCGTGGGAGCCATTGCGTCGAGCATGAACCTGGCCGCAAACCGCGCCTTGAGGTCCTGGGTGGCCTCCAAACCCGCCGCGTCGAGCAGCTCGTCGACGAGCTGACCACTCAGCAGGTACTCCTGCTCCAGCAGGAAGTACAGCGGGTTGTCTTCGTATGCCGGGTCCCTGAACCGCTTGTCGCCGGCTGCGGGAGCGACCGGGCCGGTCGCGTCACTGCCCACCGCACGTCCCGCGGCAGCACGTACCGCGGCGGCCAGACCGATGGCCATCCGACCGTTGGCGGCGACAGTCCCTGAGGGATTCTTGGCCAGCGCTACGCCGGCGGCACCAAGCGAGCGCAGGAAGGAAACCGGATCGGCTCCGGTCATCGGGTCCTCCGCCACGCCGAGACGCTCCAGGACGGCGCGGCCCACTGACTCCAGGCTTGGAACTTCGGTCATGGTGTCGAACTCCTCATTTGCCCGTGAACGGCGGAAGCTCGTTCACACTTCTTCGGTGTTGTCCTCAACATAGCTGCGATAGACGCTAAGCATGGCGCGGCGCTGCGCTTCGGTGAGCCGCCGGTCGGCCCGGATCGCGGCTTCGGTGGCTTCGTCGTCGAGAACTTGAGTGCTAGTGATCAGTCCCGCGTGCTCGAACAAGGTCTCAGCGGACACGTTCAACGCGTCTGCGATCGACTTGAGCACCCGGACGGAGGGCTCGTGCAGACCACGCTCGACCTGGCTCAGGTAGGGGTTGGAGACCTCGGTCAGGGCAGACAGCTGGCGCAGCGACAGATTCGCCATCTGTCGCTGCGCGCGGATGAATGCCCCCAACATGCGCCGGGGGTCACCCTCTCCTGCTGCCATGAGCTGGTCCTGTTCCTAGTCCTATGTCGTCGCCGAGGCGGGGACTCGGATCAGGCCGACTGCTGGGGAACGAAAACGCTCGCGAGCTGCAGCGCGAACTCGCGCTGGGCCGTGAGCAGGTCAGCGGCTACATCGAAGGTGTACTTGGTTGCAGCCTCGACACCGGGAAGCGCCGGGATACCCGGGACGACGGGCAGGTCCGGAACGGGAAGCACCGATACGGCCTTGACCCAGGTCTGGGCGGCGTCGACGGAGAGCTGCTGACCCTGACGGACGGTGGAGACCAGCTGCTCGCGGATCTTCTGGGCCAGGGCGGGCATCTCGGTCGTGGTGGTCTTGGTGGTTGTTGCCATCGTGTTCTCCTCTAAGTGATGGAAGGTGCACGGCACATCCGGCACTCGCACAACATACCGCCCGAGTGCTTGGCATGTCAAGCGCTCGGTATGTCAAGCGTTCGCTACATGTCCAGGCCGCCGTTGACCCCCCATACCTGACCCGTGATGTATGCGGACGCGTCTGCAGCCAGGAAATGCACCACGCGCGCAATCTCCTCGGGGCGACACAGCCTGCCCAGGGGGATCTGCAGCTTGATCTTGTCCAACACCTTCTCGGGCACGTTATCCAACATCTCGGTCGCCACGTAGCCAGGTGTCACCGTGTTCACCGTGATACCCACCCCTTCGTCATCCCGTTTGCCCGAACGCGCCAGGAGGAACGCGGCCTCCCTGGCAAGTGTCTTGGTCAGCCCGAGCATCCCTGCCTTGGAGGCGGAGTAGTTCGCCTGACCGATCGCGCCGGTCTCACCGATGACCGACGAGACGAAGATGATCCGACCGGTCCCCCGCTCCACCATGTGCTCCAGTGCCGGCTGAGCCATGAAGAACGAGCCCGAGAGGTTCACGGCAATGACTGTGTTCCAGTCTTCGACCGACATCTTCATCGCCATCTTGTCCACGGTGATGCCAGCGTTGTTGACCAGGATGTCCAGCCGACCATGCTCGTCGAGAACCTCCTGGACAACGCGGCGGCAGTCCTCCGCGCTGGAGACGTTGCCCTGGTGGATCGTCCCTCGCCCTGGCCCGGCAAAATGTTTCTCGAAGTCAGCCAGAAACTGCTCGGCCTTAGGTGTGTTGACGCTGTATCCGGCCGCCACCGACGCGCCTTGCGAGGCCAGGCTCTGACAGATGGCAGCGCCGATCCCCCGGGTACCGCCGGTAACCAGCGCGACCCGCCCCGCAAGCTTCTGACCCCCCGCTGTTGTCGACTCGTCATTTGTCGTGGTGGCGTTCATTGATCCGTCTCCCCAAGTTGTCGACGACCATGGCCAGGTCGACCCACAGCGAGTCTAACGCTGGTGAACGAGCTTGAACCGTCTGCGAACTCGCCGATCTGACTGATCCAGTTCCTCAGGACAAGAGGTCCCCCGGGGCGTCGATATCGACCCAGGGGCCGAGGTCTGCGCACTCGACGCCGGTGACCAGATCAGGGTTGGCTCGCAGCCACTTCCGGGCCCCTTGGTCACCATCAACGGTCCGCCAGACATCCGACCAGACCTCGCGCGTCAGTCCTACGGGCGTGCGTGGATGGCCCAGATACGTTGCCACTGCAGCGGTCGCGCCGTCGCTCAGCGCCGAGCCGATGCGTTGGAGGTGCTGCTTGCCGACAGCGACCGTGTCGACCAGCGTGATGACCACGGCGTCGACGGCAGGTTCACCCTCCAGCGCCACCAGGCCGGCCCGCAGGGACGACGCCAGTCCGGTGGGCCAGTCCGGGTTCTCCACCAGCCAGATCTCCGACGCGTCGTTTCCCACGCTGTCGGCCCGGGGCGCGGGTGTCAGCCAGACTGCGCCAAGGACGACAACCACAGGGCTCAGGCCGGCCACGACGCACGACTCGATCGCCAGATCCACCAACCGACGCCCGCCGAACTCCACCCCCGCCTTGGGCCTCCCGAAGCGCGATCCGCCACCGGCAGCAAGAACAAGCCCCGCGATCTTCATGCCACGAGGCTATGCGTGGTGAAGCCATTCGTGGTGAGGGAACTGCCACCAGGAACATGAGTGCCGAGAAGGCGGGACCTTCGTCCGTGTCGCCCTGACGCCGTGGCAGGACAATGACGCGGTGAACCGGTTGCGAGGATCCAAGGAGATTTTGCTGTTCGTCTCATCCACGGTCCTGCTCGTGGCGGGAGGGACCGCCTGGCTCCTGGCCGCCGAGACCCCCGCCGACATCCTGTGGGTCGCCGGCACCCTTCTCGGACTTGCCTTCTCGCTGTTCTGGACAATCGGCGCGATCCGGCGCCGTCAGCCGAGCGTCGACGTGATCGCTGTGCTCGCACTGGCCGGCGCACTCGCCGTGGACGAGCCGTTCGCCGGCGCCATGATCACCGTGATGCTCGCCAGCGGTCAGCTCCTGGAGGCTCGCGCGGCGGCGCGGGCGCGCCGCGAGCTCAGCCTGCTGGTCGAGCGGTCGCCTCGCACCGCCAGGCTTCGCGTCGACGGTGGGATCGTCGAGGTCCCGGCCGACGAGGTGGTGCTCGGCGACCGCCTCCTCGTCGGCACTGGGCAGATCGTCCCTGTGGACGGGCGGCTCCTTTCCACCGGCAGCCTGGACGAGTCTGCGCTCACGGGTGAACCGCTGCCGATAGAGCGGCTCGTCGGCGAAGCAGTCCGAAGCGGTGTGGTCAACGCGGGTCCTCCCATCGACCTGGTCGCAACAGCCGCGGCTGCCCAGTCCACCTACGCCGGTGTGGTGCGCCTGGTGGAGCAGGCCCAAGCCTCCACGGCGCCGTTCGTCAGGGCGGCCGATCGGTTCGCCATCCTCTTCGTCCCCCTGACCCTCGTCCTGGCGGGCGCGTCCTGGGCGCTCAGCGGGGACGCCGTCCGCGCCGTCGCCGTCCTCGTCGTCGCCACGCCGTGCCCTCTGCTGCTGGCGGCTCCGATCGCGATCATGTCGGGGCTCTCGCGCGCTGCGCACATCGGCGTGGTGATCAAAGGCGGCGGAGCCCTCGAACGGCTCGCCAACGGGCGGGTGATGCTGTTCGACAAGACCGGCACGCTCACCCAGGGGCATCCGGTGCTGGCTGACGTGGTCACCCCCGCCGAACAGATGGATCCCGACGAGGTCCTCAGGCTCGCCGCCTCCCTCGACCAGGTCTCCGCCCACGTCCTGGCAAGCGCCATCGTCACCGGAGGCATCCGTCGGGGGCTTGTTCTGGAGATGCCCGAGGATGTCCAGGAGGTCCATGGTTACGGCCTGGAAGGGACCGTCGCGGGCCACAGGGTGAAGCTCGGCAAGGCCGCCTGGATCGTCGGCGACAGGGCGCCGTTGTGGGTGCGCCAGGTGCGGCGGCGCGCCGATCTGGATGGCTCCCTGACGGTCTTCGTCGCCGTCGACGACGAGCCGGCCGGGGTCTTCCTGCTCGAGGACGCCATCCGGCCGGATGCCCCGCGGATGGTGCGCGCAATGCGTGGCGCCGGCATCACCCGCATTGTCCTGGTCACCGGCGATCGCGCCGACACCGCGGCCATGGTCGGGCGCATCGTGGGCGTCGACGTGGTACTGGCCGACTGCGACCCGGCGGACAAGCTTGCGGCGATCGAGCAGGAGTCGGCCAATGCACGCACGATCATGGTCGGCGACGGGATCAACGACGCCCCGGCGCTCGCAGCGGCGGGGGTTGGGGTGGCGCTCGCGGCCCGAGGGGCGACCGCATCTTCGGAGGCCGCTGATGTCGTTCTCACGGTTGACCGCGTCGACGCCCTCGCTGACGCGATCCTGATCGCGCGTCGCTCGAAGGAAATCGCACTTCAGGCCGTACTGGTCGGCATGGGGTTGTCGCTGGCAGCCATGGTGCTTGCCGCGATCGGACTCCTCGCGCCAGCGGCAGGCGCCGTCGTGCAGGAGGTCATCGACGTGCTTGCCATCGGCCTCGCCCTGCGCGCGGTGCTGCCAGGGGTGGTCCACACGATCGCCATGCCGCCCGGTGACGTCGAAACCGCGCTGCGGCTGCGGACCGAGCACGACGCCGTCCTGCCGCTGATCGAGCAGATCCGTTCAACGGCCGACGCATTGTCCACTCACGACGTCCTGCTCAACCCTGTGCATGCCCTGCTGGACCGGCTGGAGGGTGAGCTCCTTCCACACGAGCGCGCCGATGAGCAGCTGCTTGTCCCCCTGGTGGGGCGGGCACTAGGGGGGACGGACGCGACAGCCGCGCTGAGCCGTACGCACGCAGAGATCGAGCACCAGGTCTCACGACTGCGACGGCTGCTGGCCGGACTCGACATCGAGACCGCCCAGCCCGAGGACATCGTCGAGCTGCGGCGACTGCTCTATGGCCTCTATGCCGTGCTACGGCTCCACAACGCCCAAGAGGAGGAAGGTGCCTTCAGCCTGGTGCCTGACGGTGCCGCGAACGGTCGGCTGGCCGTTTCGCGAGCTGGTGCCCAAGAGCCTGTCCCTGCAGCGGATCGCGGCGCTGCCTGACCTCCCCGTTGTTCCGGATGGACTTCCACGCGGGGCCTTCTGACGTCCTATGGCCACCTGGCCGACCCCCGTCGGCACCCGACTGACCTCCTCGTCGTACCGGCTGACTTCCCCCAGCTCAGGCTAAAGACCCTTCGCGCTCAACAAGCTCATGCCACGATGGTGAACCCCATCGCTGCCCTGCTCGTACTAAGGGCAAGACAACGACACTTGGAGATCCCATGAAGCACGTATCGCCCACCACCGGAGCACGCGTCCTGACCGTGGCTCTGGCTGCTGTTCTGCTTGGTGCCTGTGGGAGCTCGAGCGACACGAGCACGCCACCGGCCGCGGCGGCAACCACCACCGCCGGATCTGGGGCTTCGGCCGCTGGCACGAACGTAGACGTGACCGAGAAGGAGTTCTCGATCGCCCTCTCGCAGGCCACCTTCGCGCCGGGGACCTACACCTTCAAGATCAAGAACGACGGCTCCTTCCCGCACAACCTGGCGATAGAGGGTGCCGGGATGGACAGTCAGAAGTCGCCGACCGTGACAGGCGGACAGTCCACCACCCTCACCGTCACCCTGAAGGCAGGGACCTACGAGCTCTCGTGCGCCGTGCCCGGCCACAAGGACAAGGGCATGGACATGAAGATCACGGTCAGCTGAGGGGCTTGCCCTTCGCCCAAGCGACGCAGCCCTGACGGCTGGCGACCCAGGGACCGGGACGCCAGCCGTTACTGCGGGGCACGTGTGCTCTCTGCCGCGACGGCCACAAGGGCGACGAGCGAGCTACCCAGCATCAACAAGCCCGGGAGCCGCCAGCCCGACTGGGCCATCGTCCATGCCACGGGCAGGAGAACGACGAGCCAGACGACGCTGGCGGTCCGGGGCCAGCTCAGCCCCCGCCACAGCCCCCGCGCCGCAAACCCCAGACCGGCCGCGAAAAGGCCGGCAAAAACGCTGAACATGACGTGGCTGGCGATGCTCAGCCCTGGGTCATGGGCTGCCGCGATTGGGAAGGCCACAGCAAGGACAGCGCACCCCATGGCTTGCACTGCGATGATCGTCGCGGCGACCCTTCCCGGCATACCGCCCCGGGGTTGAGGGGTCTGCTCCGGACTCACAGCAGCACAGGCTATCTGCCCGCCGCAAAGTTCTCTGCCCGCAAATCCCCATTTTCCGGATTCTTGTGACAAACTTCTTAAGGCCCGCGGCAGAAGATCGCCGCGACCACTAGTCCGGACAAGATCGGATCTGTGAGGCTTGGAACCCCGCAGCCAACAATGACGTTGGCATAGTGCACGCTCATCCCGCTCCGCGGCTCGAACGCGTGCTGACGGACGCTCGTGAGGACAACATTCACGGGCTGACGTCGGCCCCAGCACCACCGCTATGACTCTGACCGATATGAACTCTGACCAATACCCGCCTGAGCTGACTCACATGACACTGAATCCCGAGGCCATGATCCAAGGAGCACAACCCTGATGACTTGGCGCAACCGCGCTGCCTGCCTGGACGAGGATCCGGAGCTGTTCTTCCCCATTGGGAACACTGGCCCTGCCCTGCTCCAGATCGAAGAGGCGAAGGCCGTATGCCGACGCTGTGAGGTTATCGAGACCTGCCTGAAATGGGCGATCGAGTCCGGTCAGGACGCCGGAGTCTGGGGCGGTCTCTCCGAGGACGAGCGACGCGCGCTCAAGCGCCGTAACGCCCGAGCCCGAAGAGCCAGCTGAGTCAGACTGCGTCTTTGCTGGACGTGATCGGGCGGAGCCGAGCAACGAAACGCACCGTGGTCCCGCACGGTTTCGCATTCTCCCAGGTGATCCGCCCTCGCAAGTCCGCAACCAGGGACGTCACGATCTGGGTCCCCAGACCCGGGCGCGCCGGGTCGAACCCCTCCGGCAGACCCGAGCCGTCGTCGGTCACCGTCACGGTCAGAAGCTCGTCCTGCTCGTCGTGGCTGCGCTGTGCGTGGAGGCTGACAAGACCGCCCGACTGAGCCAGCCCGTGCTCCACCGCGTTGTGCACCAGCTCGGTGACCACCATCGCCAGAGCGGTGGCATCCTCGGCGCGCATCCGGCCGAAGGACCCGCTGCGCTCAGCACGAACGGGCACGTCCCGGGTCGCGACCTCGACCACGGCCGCAAGCCCCCGGGCCGCGATCTGGTCGAAGTCCACCGTCTCGTCGAAGCCCTGGCTGAGGGTCTCGTGGACGAGCGCGATGGTGCCGACGCGGCGTACCGCCTCATCAAGGGCCGCACGCGCCTCGTTGTCAGGGAGACGACGCGACTGCATCCGTAACAGGGCCGCCACGGTCTGCAGGTTGTTCTTCACCCGGTGGTGGATCTCGCGAATGGTGGCGTCCTTGGTGAGCAGCTCGCGCTCGCGCCGGCGCAGCTCGCTGATGTCACGCACCAGCACGATCGCACCGGTGCGCTGACCGCCCTCGATCAGCGGGATCGCGCGCACGGACACGCTCGAGCCGCGGGAGTCGACCTCGGAACGCCACGGCGCCCGGCCTGTCACCACCAGCGCGAGGCCCTCGTCCACCGCTGCCTCATCGCGCAGAACCTCGGTGGTGATCTTGGCCAGGGAGGCGCCGACCACGTCACCGACATGACCAAGGCGGTGGATGGCCGAGATCGCGTTGGGGCTGGCATAGTTCACCGTCCCGTCGGCGTCCAGCCGGATCACGCCGTCACCGACCCGCGGCGCTCCCCGTCGTTGGCCTGTGGGCGCGCCCGGGGTGGGGAACTCCCCCGCAGCGATCATTCTGGCGAGCGCGTCCGCGGTGGCCAGATAGGTCAGCTCGAGCCGGGACGGGGTGCGCAGGGTGGCCAGGTTCGTATGCCGGGTGAGCACCGCCAGCGCGCGTCCCTCGCGAACGACCGGGATGACTTCCTCACGGATGGGCATGTCATCACGCCACTCGGGGTCGCGTTCCCGCACGATCCGTTGGTCACGAAATGACTGGTCCATCAGCGGACGGCGTCCGGAGTCGAGGCGCTGTCCCACGATGTCGTCGAAGAAGACCATGGGGCCGGTGGTGGGCCGGACGTGAGCCGCGGCGTACCACCCGCCCGAAATCGCCGGAACCCACAGGACGAGGTCCCCGAAGCTGAGGTCCGAGAGCAGCTGCCAGTCGCCCAGGAGCAGATGCAGCCACTCGACATCGGCGGCGTCCAGGTTGGTCTGCTCATGCAGCACGTCGTTCAGGGTCGCCACAGCGCCGAGCCTAGTCCCGCCCCAAGCGCGCGATTACGCCATCCCCACGCCGCCGCAGCACCTCTGCGGCACCATCTCGGGCCCGGTGAGGCCGTTCAACGGTGCTGCCGGGGTGTCGGTCGATCAGATGATGGGCAGCTCTGGCGTCCGGTCGGTCAGATGGTCGCCGATCCGCTCCGTATGACGCCACGCAAGGTGCGCAGGGCCACCGAGAGTGCAGCGATACCGGGGTTCTCCAACCGCTCGAGCCCGGAGAGCGCCACCTTGGACCGGACAAGGGACTCGGCGTTGGCTTCGGACCAGGCCGAGATCCGGTCGTTCGGGCCCAGGTCAGGCTTCGTGCTGTCCAGAACCGACTTGGTGAGGGACTCCAGGACGGCATACAGGTCGTCGCGCAAGGCCCCTCGGGCCAGGGCATCCCAACGGTCGTCGCGCGGCAGCTTGGTCACCCGGTTGAGCATCGAGTCGATGCCGAACTGCTCCGAGGTGGCGAAGTAGACCGGCGCGACCTCGGTGGCCGCGAGGTGTGTCACGGCGCTGAGCTCCACGACATCCAGCAACGAGAACTGGTCCAGCAGGCTCGCAGCGTGAAGGGCCAGATCCGGTGGTACGCCGAGGTCTTCGATCTCCTGGGCTCGGCGTTCCAGACGCGTGCGCTCGGCACCCTTCAGCAGCGTTGGCATCTGCGGCCCGAGCTCGGCCACCACCGAGCTGAACCGCTCGACCTCGGCGGCAACGTCCAGGGTGGACGGACGGTTCTGCAGGAACCAGCGCACGGCACGGTCGGTCAGCCGGCGGAACTCCAGATACAGCATGGTCTGGGTGTCGGTGGACACGACGTTGTCGAGCTGCTCGACGCTGCCCACAAACCCGACCAGGTTGAACACCTCGCGGCAGACGACGAAGGCACGGGTCACCTGTGCCGGCGTGGCCCCCGTCTCCTCGGTGGCCCGGAAGGCGAAGGTGATGCCACCGCGGTTGATCATCGAGTTGACCACCCCGTTGGTGATGATCTCGCGGCGAAGCGGGTGGCTGGCCAGCTTGTCCTGGTACTTCTCCCTGATCGGGTTGGGGAAGTACTTGGTCAGCGTCGTCTGGAACCATGGCTCGTCAGGGAGCGCACTGTCCAGCAGGTCCTTCTTCAGCGCCAGTTTTGCGTAGGCGGTGAGAACCGAGAACTCCGGGCTCTTCAGGCCAATGCCGGCCTCGTGCCGCCGTTCGATCTCGGCGTCGCTGGGTAGGTACTCCAGGGCCCGGTCAAGGTCGCCGCGCTCCTCCAGGGCGTGGATGAGGCGGTGGT
This sequence comes from Actinomycetales bacterium, assembly GCA_038236365.1. Classification (GTDB taxonomy): domain Bacteria; phylum Actinomycetota; class Actinomycetes; order Actinomycetales; family Dermatophilaceae; genus UBA4719. Next base: position 14,185 of record JBBRZV010000061.1, read on the forward strand.
GCACCGGAAGCAGCACGAGCTCCTGGGCGCGGGCGTTTCCGAGCAGCACGTTCTGCTCGTAGTTGTCGCGCAACACCTGGCGGGCGATGTCATCGGTCATCGACGCCAGCAGCGTGTTGCGCTGCTCCAACGTCATCTCGCCCTCGCGGGTCAGGGCCGTCAGCAGGATCTTGATGTTGACCTCATGGTCAGAGGTGTCCACGCCGGCCGAGTTGTCGATGGCATCGGTGTTGATATGCACCCCGGCCAGGGAGGCCTCGATGCGCCCGAGCTGGGTACATCCGAGGTTGCCGCCCTCGCCGACCACTGTGGCCCGCAACGCCCTTCCGTCGACGCGGACGGCGTCGTTGGCGCGGTCTCCGACCTCGGCGTTCACCTCGGCGGACGCCTTGACATAGGTGCCGATGCCGCCCTGCCAGAGCAGGTCGACCGGCGCCAGCAAGATCGCCTTCATCAGCTCGGCGGGCGTCATCGACGTGGTCCCTCCGGGCAGGCCGAGGGCCAGAGTGACCTGCTCGCTGATGTGTACCGACTTGGCCGACCTCGGTACGACGGCGCCGCCCTCGCTGATCAGCTTCCTGTCATAGTCAGCCCACGAGGACCGCGGCAGCTCGAAGAGCCGCTTGCGCTCAGGGAACGACGTGGCAGCAACCGGATTGGGGTCCAGGAAGATGTGTCTGTGGTCGAACGCCGCGACCAGCCGGATGTGCTCGGACAGGAGCATGCCGTTGCCGAAGACGTCGCCGCTCATGTCGCCCACACCGGCCACGGTGAAGTCCGTCGTCTGGATGTCCACACCCGTCTCGCGGAAGTGTCGCTTGACCGACTCCCACGTGCCGCGCGCCGTGATGCCCATGATCTTGTGGTCGTAGCCGGCCGAACCTCCCGAGGCGAACGCGTCATCGAGCCAGTACCCATAGGACTGGGCGACCCCGTTGGCGATATCGGAGAAGGTCGCGGTGCCCTTGTCCGCGGCGACGACAAGATAGGGGTCGTCTCCGTCATGACGAACGACCGCCGGTGGTGGGACCACCACTGTGCCGACCCGGTTGTCGGTGATGTCGAGAAGGCCTGAGATGAACAGCTTGTAGGACGCGATGCCCTCCGCCAGCCAGGCCTCCCGCTCCGCCGCCGGGTCGGGCAGCGCCTTGGCAAAGAACCCGCCCTTGGAACCCGTCGGCACGATCACGGCGTTCTTGACCATCTGCGCCTTGACCAGGCCGAGGACCTCGGTGCGGAAGTCCTCGCGCCGGTCGCTCCAGCGGATGCCCCCACGGGCGACCTTGCCGAAACGCAGGTGCACGCCCTCAAAGCGGGGGCTGTAGACCCAGATCTCGAACATCGGCCGTGGCGCCGGCAGGTCTGGCACCTTCAGCGGGTCAAGCTTGAAGGAGAGATACGGCTTGTATGCCGTGTCGCCTGCTGAGGCGGTATCCGCTCCGGTACCCACTCGCTGGAAGTAGTTCGTGCGTTGCATGGCCTGGATGAGGCCCAGGAAAGCCCGGATGATGCGGTCGCGGTCGAGGCTGGCGACCGTCTCAAGGGCGTCGGTGATCGAGGTCTCGATGGTTGCCTCGGCGGCCTCGCGTCCGTTCTCATCCGCGTAGGCAGGGTCGAACCGCGTCTCGAACAGCGAAACCAGCTGAGCCGCAATGGAGACGTTCGAGACCAGCGCGGCCTCGACATAGGTCTGGCTGAAGGTGGACCCGGTCTGACGCAGGTACTTGGCCACAGCCCGGAGGATCACGACCTGGCGCCAGGTCAGCTCGCCGCCGAGAACCAGGGCATTGAAGCCGTCGCTCTCCGCGCGGCCCTCCCAGACGGCCGCGAAGGCATCCTGGAACAGCTCCCGTAGCCCCTCGGCGCGGGTACCGACCCATGCTGTCTCGCCGGGGCCCTTGAGCCCGAAGTCGTAGATGTGTGCCATGACCCCGTCGGCGCGAGCGATCTGGTAAGGACGTTCGTCGACAACCTCAAGGCCGAAGTCGGTGAACAGCGGTAGCACGGCGGTCAGCGAGAGGGGGCCGCGGCGATACAGCTTGAACCGACGCTCCGCGGAGGGTCGACCGGGCTCCTGATAGAGGTTCAGCCCGATGGCTTCGTCGCTGTCGAGGGCCTCGAGGTAGTCGATGTCGAGGACGCCGACCCGGGCGCTGAAGTCCTCCTTGTAGGACTCGGGGAACGCGCGGCCGTAGAGGCCGAGGAGGCGGGCTGCCCCGTCCTCGCCGTGTTCGCCGCCCGCGAGGTCCGTCAGGTCCTCTTCCCATGTCCGGGTGGCATCGATCAGACGCTGTTGCAGGTCCTCCTCGTCGACAGCCGGAATCGACTGGCCGCGACCAACCCGCACCACGAAGTGCAGCCGAGCCAGCACCGACTCCGACACCCGCGTCGTGTAGTCCACGTTGGCGCCATGGAACGCGGCACGCAGGATCGACTCCATCTTCAGTCGGACGGCAGTGTTGAAGCGGTCACGGGGGATGAAGATCAGACAGGACACGAAGCGGCCATACTCGTCCTGGCGCAGGAACAGATGGCTCTTACGGCGCTCCTGCAGATGCAGCACGGCGGTCGCGATCTCGTACAGCTCATCCGCGCTGGTCTGGAAAAGCTCGTCGCGCGGATAGGTCTCGAGCACCTCCAGGAGGTCCTTACCGGAGTGGCTGATGGCGGTGAACCCGCTCTTGGCCAGGACTTTGTGGACCTTGGTGTCGATGATGGGAACCCGCAGCACCGACTCGGTGTAGGCGCTCGAGGTGAACAGCCCGAGGAAGCGCTTCTCGCCGGTCACATCGCCGTTGGCGTCGAACACCTTGATGCCCACGTAGTCCAGGTAGGTCGACCGGTGCACGGTCGCCCGGGAGTTGGCCTTGGTGATGATCAGCAGATGCGCCTCACGAGCCTTGGCCCGTGCCTCGGCGTTGAGCCGTCCAAAGCTCCCTGAGTGGCGCTGGTCGTATCGCAGGAGACCAAGGCCGGTACCGGTGATGGCGTGCAACACATCCTCGTCGCCCTCGCGATCCAGGGAGTACTCGCGGTAGCCCAGGAAGGTGAAGTGATCATCGGCCAGCCACAACAGAAGGCGCCGGGCGTGCGCGATCTCCTCGGGGTCGACCGGGGGTGGGTCGGTCTCGAAACCAGCAGCGATCTGCCGGCACTCGAACTGCATCTTGGGCCAGTCCTCGACCGACTCACGGACGTCAGAAAGGACACGCCTGAGGCTTTCGGCGATCTCCTTCAGGGCAGGCTCGTCGACCTCTCGGTCGATCTCGACATGCATCCACGACTCGACAACGGCGCCGAACTTGTCATCAGTGATGGCATCGACGTCCAGGATCTCCTGGAGCGCACCAGCTGCGTCGCGTCGAACGACCAGCTGGGGGTGGATGACCAGATGGAAGGCACGCTCCTGGCGCGAGAGGTCGGCGGTGACGGAGTCGACGAGGAAGGGCATGTCGTCGGTGACTATCTCGATGACAGTCTGACCACATGACCAGCCCTGCTCTTCGCTGGTCGGTGTGAACGCGCGCACGTTGGCGGTGCCGACCGGACGATCGGCGGCAATCTCCCTGTGGGACAGGGCTGCTCCCAGGATGTCCTCGGGGCCGCGGGACAGGAGGTCCTCGGTGGCCACGTGGCGGTAGTAGCGGTGCAGAAACGGTTCGAGACGCTCGCCCCCGCCCTTTTCGCCCAGTTCCGCGGCGGAGCGGATGACCTGAGAACGGGACTGTTCAAGCGACTCAGACATGTCTGAAATCCTTAGGAGGGTATGGCGTGATGCACGCCGTTGTGCACCCTCTAGGGAGCCTATCCCTGAGCCGACCGCCAGGTCGGGAGGGTGGTCTAAACCCGTCGTACGGTGTGGCTGTGGGTAACGCCGAGAGCGCTCCGCCCAGCGGTCATAGGCTGTTGGCATGCCTGCTCTGGACCGCGTTGACCCGGCGACGCTGGATGCCGTCGCCGCACAGCTGACCCGGTCGAGTGCCGCGGCGCTGGAGGCCTCGCATGAGCTGCTTGCCCACTACGCCGACACCGGCGACGCCTCCACCCAACGCACCGTGGACACTCTCATCGACCGTGCAGCAGAGGCGCTGCGGTCGCTCACCGACTCCTTGTCCGAGGCCTCGCGTCGGCACGGGGCCGGCGCGTCCCTGACTGGGGGCGAGGTGTCACTCACCCGAACCGGTCTCAGGCGCGGCCGCTACGTATGACCCCGGCCCTGATCCACGGCGACCACGCCTCCTGTTCGCGGGTCGGCGGGTCCATGCGACGCGAGTCCTCGCGTCTGCGCCAGCACGCGCTGACGCTTGACGACGCGCTCGGTGGCCTCGCCAGCTGGAAGGGGCCGGAGGCCGAATCTTCGCGTGCCGCCATCGCTGCCACTATTCGGGTGCTGAGAGCCACCGCCGACCATCTGGACGAAGCGGGAGCTGCACTGCAGAGCTACGCGATCGACCTCGCCCAGGGGCACGAGCTCGGACGCCGCGCCGAGCAGCGCGTCCGCGAAGCCGGCCTGTTCCTGGACGGAAGTCGGGTCGTAGAACCATGGGGCCCGGCCAGCGCAGAGGAGGCCGAAGGACGGCGCACTCAAATTCCCAAGATCCAGGCCAGGGTCGACCTCGCCACTGTGTGCGTCGGGCGCGCAAGAGGAAGACTGGCGAGGGAGATGAGACGCCTTGCTCAGGCCTTGTCTGAAGAGCACTCCCGAGTCGCCCGGTAGGTTGCTGCAATGAAGATCAGCGCCACGTTCGACTACTCGGCCACCCCGCAGAGAGTCTTTGCCATGCTCACCGATGCCGAGTTCCAGAACCGCAAATGCATCGCCACCGGCGCCCTGAGCCACTCGGTGTCCATCAGCACGGAGGGCGACCGGACCATCATCATCAACCACCGGCAGATGCCGACGGATGGCTTCCCGGACTTCGTCAAGAGCATGGTGGGCGCCACGTTGGCCGTGACCGAGACCCAGGTCTGGGGTCCGCCTAGCCACGATGGGGGTCGCGAGGGCAGCATCAAAGTCGACCTCGGCAGTGCACCGTTGGATCTGGTCGGAGTCCTCTCCCTGGCACCTGCCGGTCAAGGCTCGCTCGAGTCGGTCGACGCCAACCTCAAGGCCAAGATCCCGCTGCTCGGCGGCAAGATCGAGAAGGCCGCTGCACCGGCAATCGAGTCCGCGATCAGGGTTGAAAGAGAGACCGGTCAGGCCTGGCTGCGCAAAGCTAACTAGCCGCGCGCGCAACGTCGGTCGAGTTCCAGGTTCCAGATCAACCTGGAGTCCAGGTTCTAGGTTCCAGGTGCATGCAGAGTTCCAGGTTCCAGGTGCATTCCAGGTTCCAGGTTCAGGTGAACTTCCATTTCGAGATAGATCTCGAGGCCCGTGCGTGTTCGGCCTGGCAAATGGTCAGAGTTCTTCCGTGGCTCGGGGCGCTCAGGTGTGCCAGGTGACGTCGAAGGCGGTGACGGTGGCGGTGAGGTCGTGTTGGTGGACCCAGGTGTGGTGGTAGCCGCAGAGCAGCGCGAGGTTGAGCAGGGCGGTGGGTCCGCCCTGGATCCAGTGTTTGACGTGGTGGGCGTCGGTCCATTGAGGTGGGCG
>JBBRZV010000062.1:0-19654 GCA_038236365.1 Actinomycetales bacterium
CATCGTCATCCCGTGGCTGCGCCTGGCCGCGCTCTGCCTCGGTGTGCCGTTGCTGGCAGCGGGGTTGGCCTGGGCTGCGGTCCGGCGCCATCCCCAGATGACGCGGCGGCTGGTCTGAGCGGGCGCGTCCGATGCGGGATCCGGCGTCCGCTCCCCACCCCCAGACTCTCGCCTGGGGGTGGGGAGCTGAGGGCGTGGCGCCGTCAACCGGGCTGGACGGCATACCAGCGGGGTTCGAGGACCTATGCTGGACCACGGATGAGTCGGTCAGACGGTCGCGTCGATGCTGTGATCCCGGTTCTCCGGGCAACTCACATCGCCGAGGAACGTCCGGGCTTCACAGGGCAAGGTGATGGTTAACAGCCATCCGGGGCGACCCGCGGGACAGTGCCACAGAAAACAGACCGCCACGGTGAACCAGCCGGCTTCGGCCGGACAGGCGCCGGGGTAAGGGTGAAACGGTGGTGTAAGAGACCACCAGCACTCCAGGCGACTGGAGTGGCTAGGTAAACCCCACCTGAAGCAAGGTCAGACAGCAAGCGTTCGAGGGCGGCCCGCCCGAGCTTGCGGGTAGACCGCTAGAGGTGCTCGGCAACGAGTACCCGAGATGGATGACCGTCGCTCGCCTACCGGCAACGGTGCGCGATGACAGAACCCGGCGTACCGACCGACTCATCCACTTAAGGCCGCTGACCTGTGACGATACCTTCAGTCGGTGCCGCTGGTCCGCTGGGAGAGCCCGGGCCAACACCGACGCCAACCGCTCGACGTCGTTGACGATCCTCACCGCCTCGAGCACCTCACCACCCTCGGTGGTCCGAACGATCACCGTCCGGCGACGGTGCAGATCGATTCCCACACACTGCTTCCCGGCATACGCTTCCATTGCGGGCCTCCTCGCCCTCTCGTGCGGCGCTTGACACTCCCAATCATCACGCTGGGAGGTGCCGCGGGAGCGGGAGGAGGCCCCGCTCCTTCATCGCATCAACGCACGTTCCCCCGAAAGTCGAGAATCTTGCGCCTTCCGAATCTGAAGGGCCAAGATGGGGGCTCGACGGGGCACGGCAAGAGAAATAAGGTGGTCTTATGACCCTGCTGGCCGAGTATCGAGATGCACGGCGCGACGAGGATGTCGCGCGGCTGCGTCGTGTCATTGCGCTTCGCGCGATGGTGGCCACGGGGATGAGCCAGCAGCAGGTCGGCGATGCGTTGGGTATCTCGCAGCCAGCGGTCAGTCAGCAGCTGCGGTACGCGCCTGACCTTGAGGCCGTTCGTCCCGACGAGCTGCTGGAGGCGGCTGCTCCTGTCCTGAAGGCTCTGGCGGCGGAGGATGGCTACCGGCGGCTGGCGGTGTTCGGCTCGGTCGCGCGCGGCCAGGCGCGTCAGGACTCTGACATCGACCTTCTCGTGGATGCGCCGCCAGGCACGTCGTCGTTCGCGTTCATCAGGTTCAAGCAGCTGCTCGAGAAGGTTCTCGGCCGGGAGATCGACCTCATCTCCTACGGCGGCCTGAAGCCGAAGCTGGACGATGACATTCGCCGTGACGCGGTGCTGTTGTGATGGATCGCGCGGCTGCCAAGGAACTGCTACACATCGATGGCTGGCTCGAGCGGTCTGCGCAGATTGTCGAGCGTGGCAAGGATGCTTACCTCGCTGATGACCTGCTGCAGGAGGCGGGGGACTCGCTGATGATGAAGCTGGGCGAGGCCGCGAACCGGTTGTCGCGGCTCGACGTGCTCGCTCCCGACGGCGTCGACGATCTGCCGGCTTGGCGCAAGTCGCTCGCGCCGCCGGTCCACTGCTGTTTGGCGTCGTCGAGATCTTCGGCGACCAGGTGTGCGCAGTATTGGCCTCGCGGCCGCGGGTCATGGCCGCTGCGTCGTCGGCCAGCGCTGCGGTGCGTGACGTCTCGTCGCTGTGGACGACGATCTGGCCGCGTTGGACGAGCAGGTCGAACACCGCTTCAGGATTCTCCCCGGAGCGCACGGCGAGGCTGAGCTTGGCGTACTCGGGGTCGGCGAACCGGTGGACGTTATCCAGGGTCAGGCGCGCGTCGGGATCGGCCAAGTGCGCCGCGAGATCGAGGACACCGCCTCGTCCGACGGCGGGAAGCTGATGGCGGTCCCCGACCAGCGCCAGACGCGCGCCAGTCTCGTCGGCGATGGTCACCAGTGCGCGGGCGGTGTCCTGATCCAGCATCCCGGCCTCGTCGATCAGCAACAAGTCACCCCGACACAGCACAGCATCGCAGGACGGCACGGAGAGCGTCGATCATGTCGCGGACGCCGACGGTGTGTAGGCCTCGCCCCTTGCCCTTGGCCCAGACTCGCGCGTTGATCTGCACGTGCAGATGACGGTGTGGGTCGTCGGCTCGGGAGGTGTAGTGCCGGACGGTGGCTGCTTCGATACGCTCGACGGGCACCTGAACCTGTCGGCCCCGCGGCCGGGTCGTACCCGCCGACCCACGCCTCGTAGGCGTCCAGTGCCCGGTGGAAGTCGGCTACGGGACGACCAAGGCGGCGGCTGTCGGCGGTCATCTGTTCAACTGTCCGTCTTGTCATCGAGGCTGTGACTAGTTCAGCTGATGGGCGGATCCGGGGCTCTGTTGAGCTTGTGGACGAAGAATCCCACAACGCCCACGGCAATGATGCAGGCTCCCAGCGTCTTCAGGAATGTCTCGGTTCGTTGCCCCGCCATCGCTGTACCCGTGTTCACGACCATCATGAGCACAGAGAAGACAATCCCGGCGGTAACCCCCTGCCGCTCCTTGACCTTCATATGCGCCTGGTCATCGGCACGGCATACAGCTGAACAGTCTTCGGGGTCATGCGCTGATCGTGCCCTACCGGGTGGTGGCGCGCCCGGTGGGTGTCCAGGGTATGTACCGCACGCCGATCGGCATACGCGAATCCAGTCGGCCCCCGACAACGGCCTGTGCTGGCTGGTTCGTCCCCGTGTGCGGTTCGGCCGCACGTCCGGCAACGCTCATTCGGTTGGGGAGACGACTCAAGGCTGCCCAACGTCGGAGCCCCGTGCCAGGGTGCGCTTTAGCAGGTCCGCGGCGTCCACCCCGGTGACCGCGGGCATGAACAGGAAGCCTTGACCGGTCGCACAGCCGATCTCGCGCAGGAACGTGAGCTGGGCCTCTGTCTCGATTCCCTCCGCGACCACGGCCAGGCCTAGCGCCTTGCCCATCGCGACGATGGTGCGGACCAGTTCGCCACCGCGGCTGCCGGTGGCCAGATCGCGAATGAACGAACGGTCGATCTTGAATGCATCCACCGGGAACCGGTGCAGCATGTCAAGCGAGGAGTACCCGGTCCCGAAGTCATCGATGTGAAGCGACAGCCCTGCGTCGTTCATCCTGTGCATGAGGCCCAGGGCCACTTCGGGGCTGCGCATGATCACGCCTTCAGTGATTTCGAGCGTGAGGCGGTCAGGGGTGATCTTGTGGCGCTGCACGCTCTGGAGCACCTGGGTCAGGAGGCCTTTGTGCCAGAACTCGCGATCGGAGATGTTGATGCTGACGTTGAGGACGTCGGGCCCCCAGGCTGCGAGCTGCCGGCAGACCTCGTCGATGATCCACTGACCCAGGGGCACCATCAGGCCGACCTCCTGCATCACCGCAAGGAACTCCTCCGGCAGCAGCAGGCCACGATCGGGGTGACGCCAGCGCACCAGGGCTTCGAACCGGTCGGTGCGACCGCTGGCCAGGTTGACGATCGGTTGGTAGTGCACCTCGAACTGCTTCTCCCTGAGCGCCCGCCGGAGCTCGGTCTGCAGGTTCTGCTGGTTCACGGCGCGGGCGTGCATGGCCCTGTCGAAGAACGACACGGTTCCGCGCTCGGTCGCCTTCGCGTGGTACATCGCCGTATCGGCATCGCGCAGCACGTCCTCGGCAGAGACGTACTCGTTGGCGCTGGTGGCGATTCCCAGGCTGGCGCGGACCGAGAGCTCGTGACCATCGAGGTCCATAGCCTCCGCCATGCTCGCCTGAACCCGCTGGGTGACCATGAGGACGGACGCGTCGGAGAGGTCATGCAGCAGGATCGCAAACTCATCACCGCCGAACCGAGCACCGGTGTCCACTGCGCGGAGCTCATGCAGGATTCGGGTGCCGACCGCAGTCAGGACGCAGTCACCCATCTGGTGTCCCAGGGAGTCGTTGATGAGCTTGAACCCGTCGAGGTCCATGAAGATCACCGCGAAAGGGGTCCCGGATCGTTGCCACAATGCGACGGAGCGCTCGAGCCGGTCGAGGAAGAGCCGGCGGTTCGGCAGACCTGTCAGGACGTCATACAGCGCGTTCGCTCGGAGCTGGTCCTCGAGGGACCGGCGCTCGTGGATGTCTGAGAGCGAGCCGACGATGCGCTGGACCGGACCCTTCTCTGAGCGCACGCCGATGGCGCGGGCCAGCATCCACCGGTACGAGCCGTCCGCAGTTCGCAGCCGGTACTCCGAGCTGACCGTCTCGAGAGGCCCCTCGACTGCCGTACGTATTCCGCGGTCCATGGCGGTCCGGTCTTCCGGGTGGACCCGCGCCTTCCACTGGGCGAGATGTTCCGCCTCCGGACCTGGGTCAAGTCCCAGCAGCGCGCAGCACCGGTCGGACAGATAGACATTGCCGCTCCTTGCCTCCAGCTCCCACAACCCGTCGTTGGTGGCCCGGGTCATCAAGGAGTGTCGCTCTTCGCTGGCTCGCACCGCCTCCTGCAGGCGCTTGGACTCGAGGGAGGCGCACAGCAGGGCCGCCCAGTGTTGGTGGGTCTCCCGAGCGGATGTGGTGTCGATGGCACCGACGACCGCGAGCATCCCCCAGTCGCGTCCCGTGTTGCGCACCGGAATGACGATGCAGACGCCCCGGTCGGAGGGCTGGGCAGAACCGATGAGTGCGGTTGGCGGGAAGGACTGGGGGGTGGTCACGGTGCCGAGCAGGTTTGGCAGCGCGGTATGTGGGTCGTAGGTCCCGACGATCCGTAGCCGCCCTGATGACGGGCTGCCATCCCACAGCGCCAGCACGCCCGCGCTGATGTGCGTGCCGGCAAGCCAGTCGAGGTGATGGGGGTCCCTGCGGCCGGTGTCGATCAGTCCGGCGTCCACGACGTACTGCTCTTCGAGTGCCGCCTCGGTGCTCTCCGACTGCCGCAGGAAGGCGCCGGCCTGCAGCCTCCACAAGGGGGCCGCGATGCGGGCCGCAGCCCCGGGGCTCGGACCGGCTCCTGCCGGCGCGCTTGGGGCCCCGACCCGCTCGACGTACTCGATCATCGCAGCAGTGATGCGGCGCAGCGTGTCCGGGCGCGAGGTGAGCTGGCGCAGCGACATCGTCAGTGACCCGATCTCCGCGGACGTGACGTCGTCGCCCTCCTGCAGCAGGCGCTCCGCCTCGCGCACCGTTGTGAGCACCGCGTCGCGCAGCGGGCTGTCACTCACCCCGGCGCCGGTCAGGAGCGCGCCACAGAGCACATCCTGGAGCTCGTCGCGCAAGAGCTCCGGTGAGGCGTTGAGCACCCATTCGTCTTCACCGCTCGGGACGCTGGGCGCGTCCCCGGCGCACCCGCACGAGTTCCGCACCGCTAGGACGACCGACGACGAGGTGAAGGCTGTGTACGGCACAGCCTCGCCACGCATCTGGGCCAACACCAGCCGCCCGGCCAGTGCCCCCACCTCGTCGAAGCGCTGGTTGACGCTCGTGAGGCTGGGGGTGCTGAACGACCCCGCGTCGATGTTGTCGAACCCGACAACAGCAAGGTCGCGCGGGACATCCAGGCCGGCGTCGGCGAGTGTGCGCATGAGTCCGATCGCGTTGCGGTCCGTTGCGATCATCAGGGCGGTCGGGCGGTGGGGGGATGCAAGCAGGTCGCGGGCAGCCCTAACACCGCCGGACTGGTCGTTGTCGGATGCCCAGAACACGAGCCTGGGATCCATCGTGAGGCTGTGGATCTCCAGCGCCTCGAGATAGGCGGCATAGCGGTCCCGCACGTCTTGTTCGACGCGATAGCCGACGAAGCCTATCCGCGTGTGGCCGTGCGCGATGAGGTGCTCGACTGCCGTGAACACCCCCTCATGGTTGTTGGGCGTGGCGATCGGCGCCTCGAAGTCCGTCATCTGGGTGCTGGCGAGCACCACGGCCTTGCCGTCTTCACGCAGACGCTTTAGGTACCCGGCTCCCACGGCGGTCTGGATGACGACGACACCCTCCACCTCGGACCACGCGACCGGAGTGGCGAAGTCGGCCCCGGCGCCCGGCTCCTCGTCGGGCGCCTCTGGCTCAGGAGTCTGGACGAGCACGAGCCGCCCCCCAGAACCTGCGACCTCTCGGGCAAGACCAGCCAGAAGCTCCCCGTAGTAGTACCCGCCAAGCCCGGGGGTGAGGACGAGCACTGTCGTGCGGTGAGCCATAAGCCGCTGTCCCTTCCCGGAGGTCGCGTGGCTCCGGGCGTCGTCTCCGTCGTGGTCCGCCGAATCAGATCGACCGGCGTCGTGCGCGAAAGCCCGCAATCCGACGGTAACCCAATCGCGAATGCCCGGTGGCGCGTTTGATGGATTTCTGATGGCACGGATGGCGTGATCGACGACAGCTACGTGTGGTCTGGGGGACGGCCGCCCAAGGCTGTTGAAGCAGGGAGTTCAAGTGATCCTGAACTGCATACGCTGTCCCGTTGATGCTGCTAATCGGCGCCGATAGCAAACTGAGCACATGGCTTCCGCCGCGCCCCAGCACTTGAGTTCTTCAAGGAGAAGGGGGCGCGTCACCACCGCCAGACCGAGCAGCAGCAACCCACCCCGCGTCCGCCTCGAACCCCTTGCCCAGCGGCAGTCGCTCGAGCGCCGTGGCGACGAACTTGCGGGGGTGGCCTGCGACGGCGCGGTCGCCTCGGCGGCGTCGAAGGCGTCGGGGTCGTAGCCGACGGGGAGCCAGCCGTGGGGGTGGTCGGCGTCCTCGAACGGTTCGGGCACTTCGTCGGCTGGGGCCCCCGCCTGGAGCCAGGCAGCGATCCCGTGGTGTCCACTTATCCCGCCGACGTTGTGAGCCCTTTGGGAAGCGCCCACACTGAAGGATGGCCATCGACCTAGAACAGCAGTGGTTCCGCGGTCTCACCGAGCTCCGCTTCGCCGCGACGCCGAAGCGGATCCGTGCTCTTCTCGAGGGGCAGACTGTGCTCGACACCCTGGATGCGCTGCTTGTCTACGAGCCTCGCCGGGTCGTCCCCCGGTACGCCGTCCCGCCCGGTGATCTCAACATGAACCTGACCGAGCACGACCCGTCTCCGGTGCCCGAACTGCGGGCGCCGGTGCTGCCGCCACACCACAACGAGTGGCACACAGTGCCGGGCCGGTCGCTTCATCTGGAGGGACACGGCGAGGTGGCCTTCCGGCCCGACGATCCCGCGCTAGGTGGCCGAGTGGTGCTGCACTGGGATCCTTTTGAGTGGCTGGAGGAGGACGAGTCGGTCATGGGCCATCCCCACGACCCCTTCAAACGGATCGACGTGCTGCGCAGCAACCGCCACGTGCGAGTTGAGGTCGGGGGAGTCACCGTCGCCGAGTCTGCCCGCCCGATGATGCTGCTTGAGACCTCGCTGCCGGTGCGGTGGTACTTGCCGCGCGAGGACATCCGGATGGACCTGCTCAAGCCCTCGGAGCACCGCACCGTTTGCGCGTACAAGGGTGTCGCGTCCTACCTCAGCGCTGACGGCGCCCCCAACGTGGCTTGGGCCTACCCCGAACCGCTGCATGACGGGCGCTCCGTCAGGAACATGGTCTGCTTCTGGCGTCCCGCTGCGGTGTATGTCGACGGAGTTGCAGCAAGCACCTCGATGCCCGGCGAATGAACCCACGAACGAGGCTGCCCGCTCACTGGACTCTGCACGAACTTCGCGGTGCGCCTTAAGCGCCTTCGCTGGTTCAGCATGCTGGGCTGGTTCGACCATCTGTGTCCCAGTTCTGGTGGCTATTGACGAAAAGGCCGCCCATGATCCCGCGGGTGAGGATTGTTACCGACCAATGGAATGCGCGGGCAGTGTCCTCGGTCTGGATGACGTCCCATGCGCTTCGCAGGCGGGCACAGTCGACGTAGTCCGCACCCGGGCCATCCTCGATCTCCGCCAGTGCGGTCTCGACCTCGTCTGCGCAGTCCCGTAACCGAACGACCAGGTCACCCGCCTGGCGACCACGGCGACGGTTGAGGCGGACCTCCTCGGGTAGCCGCCCCACCATTGCGTCACGAATCAGCCAGCGGTCCATGCCGGTGACGGGGTCGATGAACACCTCGTCCGGCACCGACCACGTGTAGGCCAGCACCCGCGCATCCCCGCTGGGGTCACGGATCTCAAGACCGGCGGCACGCCCGGACTGCGCATGCAACGCACCAATGAAAGACCGACCCGGCTGCAACCACGAACGCTCATCTAAGGAGGTGCGCGGCGGAATCTGGTCGGGCGCTGCCCGCCTCAGCTCATCCAGGTCAAGCCGATCGGCCAGGTCCGGGTTGAGTGCAGTGTGCTCGACGGAGGTGGGCGTCCTGCGAAGACCTCGCAGCGCCAGAATCGACGACGGTGGCAACGTCCTCTTGAGTCGTTGGCGGGTCCAGGACCTGACGCCCAAGGTCCGCAGCTGATACCTCAACGGCTGGGAGAACGTGCTACCGGTCCACGAGATGCCCGCATTCCCCAGCTGACCGGTCAGCAGCACCGAGCAGCCCATCGCCGAAGCGGCGCGGTTCAGGCTCAGCATCCAGAACATGTTTCCGGCCGCGTGCCCCAGTTCCTCATGGATGGGCAAAGTCTGGCGAATCGCCTCAATGGGGGTGAAGTCCGTGGCCCGGATCTGATGGAGGTCGACGTTGTTGAAACGTCGCGCTGTTGCCCGGGCGAACGGCAGCTCGTCGCCGAAGTTGGTGCCGACGTAGGGGGTGGTGTCCGCGATCGGGACAGAGGTGAAGGCGGCCAGCTGCTCACCACTGTCCTGGAGCATGCCGGCCGCGGTAGCAGTCACCGAGCTCGAGTCGAGCCCCCCGCTCAGGGTGCTTCCAACGCTGCCTGCGCCGGCTCGTCTAAGGCGGACCCTGACGGCCTCGTCGAAGACCTCACGAAAACCCTCGACGTACTCGCGCCGGTCACGCAACCGCAACGTCGGCGTCTGTTCCAGGAACCAGTACTGCCTCACCTCGAACTGGCCCGCCGTCACCGTGAGCGTGTGCGCCGGAGGCAGGCGCCGGATCGGACGGTGGGCCGTTCCCTCGCCGTGGTAGGCCGGCCACGACACGAGCACCTGCGCGACATACAGGTCGTCAAGCTCGATCGGGGCCAGGTTCAGGTCCAGCAGCACCCGGCGGTCGCTGGAGAAGGCCATGGTTCGGCCGTCGCAGTAGTAGTAGAGCGAAGTGTTGCCAAAGTGATCCCGAGCCAGGAACAGTCGACGCTGATCGGGATGCCACAGCGCGAACGACCAGTCGCCAAAGATCCGCCTCACGCAGTCAGCACCCCACCGGCGGTATGCCGCGTGGATCAGCGCGATGTCACCGTGACCGGGACCAGTCGGGTTCTCTCCACCCCAGGCGCCGTAGTCCAACCCGAGCAGGCCCAGCAGCTCGGCCCGGTTGTCGACCCGGGCCGAGCCGACGCACACGCTGTCATCCTGCGCATCAGCTGAGATCGTGCCGACCAGCTGCGCTCCCCGCCCGGCCCAGTGACGTGTGCCGACAGATGGTGGATCAGCCGGGTCCCAGTGCGAAACGCCCGGCAGGCGGCGCCCCAAAGGCTCGTCGGCACGCGACAGCAAACCGATCACGGCTTCAAGCACGGCTCACCCCACAAACCGGCCGACAGGCAAGAACCGGCCCTGGGCACCACCGGTGACAGTCACGTCGCCGTGGTCAAGCCAGGCATGCGCCACGACCCCGTCGCCGCCGTGGTCACCAGGAAGCCCCCTCGCCACGCCAAGAGTGATCGTCGCCGACAGGGCACTCCTGTGCAGGAGCCAGGCACCGGCGAGGGCCCGGGCCAGGCACGTGCTCGTCCAGGGCAGCCGGGCTGCCACGGCTGAGAGGGCCCGGGCCACGTCCATCGCCTGCGCCGCGTCCACGACCCCCGGTGCTGGCATGCCGTCGTCAAGGCTGACCTGGTCCAGGTCCATCGCCGAAAGGATGCGACGCAGGGGAAGAGCGTTCACGGCCAGCGAGAACACCGGAAGCCACAGACCCGCTCGGGCCATCAGGATCCGCTGACCCGACGACAAGGCACTCCACTTGACCCAGAGCGACTCACCGCTGGACGTTCCCTCCACCCGCTGAGGCTGCCCAGCCGGTTCCCGCGGCTGCATCAGGTCGCGGCGTGCGACTGCGGCTGACTGCGCACCAACCCGTCCCGCAGCATCTCCTGCAGCAGGGCAACCACATCGCGGGGGATCTGACCCTCGGGGGCGTCGAACTCGGACTCCAGCTGGTCGCACAGCTCATCCACCCTGGCAGGTGTCTCCATCAGCTCCCAGACCCGTCTGGCCACCGCGTCCAGGGCTACATAGCTGTTGGTGGCCATGTTCAGAATCACCAGCTCATCATCGATCGCGGTGGCCATCAGATCGGGTGTGCGACTGACCTGTGTACTGGCCTCGATAGTCATACCTGCCGCTCCGCTCGTTCGGCACCGCTCGGCGTGGGTGATTTCCAGTCTTGCACAGGGGATCGCCCTCAATGTGGCAATGAGCCGCACAGGATCGCGTCCCTGACATCCTCCAATGACCAGCCGGACCTGGGCCGTTCGATGCGCCATACCCGAACGGTCTGGCACACGTTGGCCTGCAGGCCGAAGACCCGTGCTGTGTCGACGGCCAGCAGCGGACCGTAGATGCAGTCCTGCAAGGCGTCAAAGAGCCCTGCGCCCGTCTGCTGGGTCAGCCGGACGTCCGGCACGTCAGCGACCGTGAGCAGATAGATGTCACGCAGAGGCTGAGGCTCGCTGACCATCACGGAGTGGAAGGGCACGGCGGCCTTCGCTCGCCACGGGTAGCGCGGAAGGCCTGCCGTGTCGACGTCCAGTGCCTGCACCGACTCGTCCGTCAGGTGGATCTCGCCGACACCGGGCTGCACGGACACACCGCCGCCGGGTATGGCGCGCAGCACGGTGAGGTCGTCAGTGATCAGGGCGCCTCCCGAGTCCAGGAGCCGAGCCGTGGTCGTCGACTTACCGGCGCCCGAGAGACCGGAAATAGCCACAGCACCCGAACCTGCCCCGGTCACCACCGCGTTGGCATGCAGGACGAGCTCGCCGCGATGGCGCAGGACACCGGCGATGACGTCGTGCAGGAGCAGGTGGACCACGAACGCCTGGTCGGACTTCTGAGAGCGCTGCAGAACGATCCGGTCCGGGCCGTCCACCAGGAACCGCCCAGCCCTGGCACCCGCACGGATGAGGTACTGCCCCGCGGCTACCTGCCAGCCAACGCCTCCAGCTATCGGATCAGACAGGTCCCTGGGCACATCATCCTCGACCAGCTCCACGTCCGGGAGCGAGCCCGCGCCAGCGCGAGGAATCTGCACGACCTCGAAGGGCAGGCGGATCGTGATTCCGTAAAGGGAGTAGTCAGGCATGACAAGAATCCGTTGCCGGACGGCCCTTTGTCGAGGCGCCGCCTGCGTCATTCAGCAATTCCAAAGAGCACCCCTCCACCCGCAGAGATCCGTGACAAAGACCGTGCCGACTTTCGTTTGTTGGTCCTGAGCTTCATTCTGCGAGTCGGCTGGACATTGCCGTGCGGATATTCGTGAATAGTCTAGGGCGATGATCCGGGAAATAGTCGGACGGGAGTTCTGTTGCCTACAGTGAGATTCATGGTGCCGTCGGGGTTCTTCGCCTACTGCCGTCGACTTCTGGACGCCCAGCGGCGGGCATGTGGCACGCGCCCGATCGTGGTCCTGATCACGATCCAGGTTCTGGCGGCTCTGACTGCGGGTGCATCGCTGGCTTTGATCGTGCCGGCGGTGCAAGCCATTCAGGGCAATGGCCACATCACGCTGCCCGTCGTTGGAGCAACTGTCAGCTACCTCGTGGTGCTGGGTGTGATCGTGCTGACCGTCGCTCTGCAGGCCGCCCTGCAGTGGTGGGGTGCGGTTCAGGCGAGCTCGGTGCGGCTCAGAAGCGTTGACTACTTGCGGCTGCGAGCCCTCAACGGGTTGCTGCATGCCCACTGGGAGTATCTGTCCCGTCAGCGGCGCAGTCATCTGGTTCAGAGCCTGACCACCGAGGTGTATCGCAGCGGTGCGGCTATCGACCAGCTCACCCAGCTGATCGTGGCTGCCCTTACCGTGAGTGTGACGGCCGCGCTCATAGTCCTGCTGAGCCCACCGGTCGGGTGTGCCGCGCTGCTGGTGGCCGCGGGGATGGGGGCAGCATCGATTCGCAACATTCGCCGGGCGGGCCGGCTGGGATCGGCGTTGTCCGAGCGGGTGCAGGCTTTCGGCGCGGTCGTCACCGACTCGCTGGCCTCCGCCCGAATGGTCCGAGCCCATGATGCCGCGGATGCCTGGATCACCGCGCTGACCCGGGAGGCCAGCCGAGGACGAGATGTCCAGATGCAGTATGTGCGCAGCTCCGCGGGGGTCACCGCAGGCCTGGCAGTCGCCTCCGCAGTGGGGGCGGCTGTCTTGATCATCTCCGGATTCACCCTCGGGGTGCGGACCGCGATCCTGCTCGCCCTCGTCGTGGCAGTCAACCGGCTGCTGAGCGCAACCCAGTTACTGGTGCAGAAGATGCAGCTGCTGGCGAACCTCGCGCCCGCGCTGGACCACGTTGAGTCGGTGACCAGAGACTCGCTGCACCATCGCGAGAGTCATCGAGAGCCGGTGACAGCACTGGAGAGCAAGCCGGGTCGACCGATCGTGTCGGTCGAGGCGGTGTCAGTCAGCTACGACGGCTCGCCACAGCGGGCGCTGGACTCGATCAGCATCCAGATCCCACGCGGGACGATCACCGCGATCCTGGGACCCAGCGGTGCTGGAAAGTCCACTCTGCTGGACGTGATTCTCGGCCTGCGTGAACCGTCGGAGGGGTCTGTCACCGTGGACGGTCGGCCGTTGGAGGCCGACGTGCTCGGATGGCGCGCCCGTACCGCGTACGTGCCTCAGCAGGTCGTCCTGATTCCCGGATCGGTGCGGGACAACCTGACGTGGTCGCTTCCCAAAGACGCCTCGGTCACCGATGAGGATCTCTGGGCCGCCCTGGACAGCGCCGCGATCAGCAACGTGATCCGCACCCTTCCCGGGGGCCTGGACACGGTGCTCGACGAGGAGTCCCGCCTCTCCGGGGGCGAGAACCAGCGGATCTCCCTGGCTCGAGCGCTGCTCCGCCAACCCGAGCTCCTGGTCCTGGACGAGGTCACCAGTGCTCTGGACGAAGAGACCGAAGCACAGATCCTCGGTCAGCTCCAGACGCGCGGAGGATCGGTCCTGCTGGTCACCCACAGAGCCGCCGTTGCCGCCCGGGCTCACGTCATACTTCAGCTTCGGCACGGCCGGGTCGCCTCGGTTCTGAGCGGAGCCCACTGACCAACCCGACTCGATGCGCGAGCTCACCAGCTCATGTTCGCCGCTCGATGGTTTTGACCGGTCGCGATGTCGTTACCTGGCCCTCCCGCGAGCCGAGCGACGCCATGACGCAGTCTCTGGGCCAACGAGGAGATAACCGGCAGTCCGTCTCCGGTGACGGGGTCGATGAACGTGCTCGGTGGCAGATAGTGACGGGCGGCTTCGCGGGCCCAGTCGCTCGGGGTGGACAGGAGCTGCGCATGTTGACGTTGACACCGCCAGACCCGTCCGGGCGACCAGGGTTCTTGGGCGTACGACAGGTAGGAGCGTTGAGCCAAAGCGCCCGCTCGCCGGGCTCGAGCGGCGCTGTCGACTCGCGTCGTGGCCAGCGGCACGAGATACCGGCTGCCCGTTGCCCCTAATGCAGCAGCTGCTGTCAAGGGAACGGCGCGTGAGTGAGAGAGTCGCTCGCGCCCACCGACAGGCAGACTGCGTGCGAGCCGATCGACATCCACCAGGCTTCGGATCCACCGCCAATGGTCCCTCAGTGAGTGTGCACAGGAGTGATCAAGAGCGTCAGCCGGATCCAGGGTCGGGATGAGCGTGCTGCTCACGTCGACGTACTCTCGCCGCTGCCATAGATCGTCGAACGCTGGCAACGCACTACGGATGCTGGTCAAGCACCAGTGAAGGTCGATGGCCTGGGTCCCACGCAGGAGCGTGAACTCGCTGGTCGCCCAACGTGCGTATCGCCATTGGCGGGACTCGAAGTCCCTGGCCGCAGTGAATGGGACTCGACTAAACCCGATGTGCTCGAACGCTCTGACTGCCGCCTCAACGTCATCGGGATGGACCAGCACGTCAACGTCGCCAGCACCGCGCGCTGTGAAGTCACCGGTGGTCTGTGCAGCCAGGGCGCATCCCTTGATGATCAGAGCCCTCAACCCCGCCTTGGACAACAGTGCTGACACCTCGATGCTCACAGCAGCAACCGCCATCGCTGAGATCTGTGAGGCCACGGCACGCGAGCTGATCACGTCGAGCGCGTGAACCGGGACATTCAACGCCTCCAGATGTGGCGCCAGGCATACCTCCAACCGGTGCCTCTGAACAGCATGGGCGAACCTCGCCGCATCGACCACAGACAGATCAGGAGGCGTCACCGACCGCGCGGACTCCACCCCCATGGCGAAACGGACTGCACGATGCAGCTGGTCGAGCTCAGCCGTCGACAGATCAGCAGACTCAGACGAAGAGATGGGCGCCCTCGTCATGAAGCAGGAAACGTCAGCGTCCGCTTCATGTCGATGTGCCTGATATGAGGCATCGTCCAGACGGCCTTGTGCGTCTCTGTCGAGGTGACTTTCTGGCTCTCTCTCGGTTCCGATGACATGCGTCTCCTCCCTATTCAAGTCCGGCCTCAGCCGGTGTGTGGGTTCACTGACACCAGATGGGCATCGGCCAGCTGGTTCACGAAAGAAAGGACGTCGGCCAGGCAGTCGTCAGGCGCAACGTTGAACTCCGTGACGAGAAAGTCACGCAACGCACCAGGAGTCTGGGAAGTTTCGAGAAGCTCCCAGATGCGCCTGCCCATGGCGTTGAGGCCAAAGTAGGCCTCCTGCTCAGGGGCCAGCATCACCAGCTCGTCGTCCGCCTCGGCTGCGACCGAGAGGGTCCGCCGAGCCACCATGTCAGACTCACCCAAGATTGCTTCGTCCACCACGCTATAAAGCGTGCCACGGAATACCCGGAATCTGTCTCAAAGAATGTCCGAAACATTCCACAAAATGGACGAGGGCTCTGCCATGCTGAGATCGTCCCCAGTGGCGGGTGCCCGTTGCGCCCGGCGCCAGCGACCAATCGATGGAGGTAGGCGTGAACGACGACCAGCCCCTTGGCTCGAACGACCACCAGCCCCACGACGACCAGCCAACCTTGAAGCCTTGGCAGCCACCGATTTTGCGCAGCATCCAGATGCGGGAAACTCGGAACGGCTCTGGAAACTTCAGCGATTTCGGTGGACGCTCTCCTTTCCCCACCTGATGGTCTGGTTAATTGGCTTGGAGTCCACCCTTCCCTTTCACAGGTAGCCGAGACGATGCATGACGGGCCCGTGCACGTTGACGATCTCGGCTGCGCGGTCGGCGCTCAGGTCGGACCTCCACCCACCCGCGGTCCCTTTGCGGAAGAACTGTGCATGAGCGGGCGCCCGCTCCCGGAATCCGACGTCTTGTTCTTGTGCACGTAGCTTGTCGAACGAGGCTGCGCTGACCGCCGCCTCAACCTGCTCGCGGGCGCAACCAAGATCGGCAAGGGCAACCACCCGCAACGCCTGCCGAACCGGATCAGCGAGCAGGTCCTCGTACCGGACCACAGTCACGGGCTGAAGTTCCTGATCCAGCCAGCCACGAACGTGTTCGCTCCACGATCCGAGGTGCTGTGGCAGCTGTAGGGCTGGTCCGCCGTCCATCTGCGGACGAGCCAGGCCCGCACCGGAGTCCTGCATCATTGCGACCGTCTCCTCGACCGAGCGCCCCAGATGGTGGGCGAAGCTCACGGCGACATCCCTGGGGTCCCGAACCAGATAGACAACGCCTCGGGTCGCACTGAGATCGTGGGTCGGCAGGCCATCTGATGCTGAGGTGAAGGCGTCGTGCGTCTTTCTGAAGTCTGGCTCCGGTCCCGAGCCCGCGTCGGCGTCAGCGCGTCGTCGTAAGTCGACCAGCTCGGCGCCCTGCAGCTCCCCGATGGACCAGCCGGTGAGCGACTCCAGTGAACCCCTGCCGGCGGAGCCCGAGGACGACAGCGCATTGATGTCGACCTGGCCGTCGTTCATCAGGGCGGTCAGGATCGCCCGAAGCCAGGTGTTACCGGACTTCGGGTAGGAGGCAAGCCACACCGTCGCACCGCTCATGGCGCGCTCGCCAGCAGCTTCTCGATCGGCTCAGCGTCGTGCCACGCCTCACGGGAGGTGTGGCACCGGATCACCGCCGATCGTGATGACAGGGCGGCGGCCCACGTCAGACTGGAGGAGTCCAGGTCGAGGAGGGAGATCACAGGTTCCAGCGCCATGCAGGACCTCAGCGCGATCGCGGCCTCAAAGCCCCTGAGGCTTGACGGCCCTGAAGGGGCGAGAGAATAGCGCTCGAGCAGGACCACTGCAGCGATCGTTGCCGAGGCCACACCGGGGAACTGGTAGCGGCGCCGCGGTGAACCGGGGCGGATCTCCTGGGACTTCTCGGCATCGAGGCCGAGGT
Organism: Actinomycetales bacterium; assembly: GCA_038236365.1. GTDB lineage: Bacteria > Actinomycetota > Actinomycetes > Actinomycetales > Dermatophilaceae > UBA4719. The sequence continues at coordinate 16,777 of JBBRZV010000062.1, forward strand.
GACGGGCAGCATCGGGCCAGAGCATCAGCTCAGGGCCGTCACCACCGACCGTGCAGGTGTCCGGGTCCCAGCTGACGAACGCGTCGCCGATCACGGCGAAACCCCGCTGGGTCAGGGCGGCGGCAAGCGAAGACCGACCGCAAAGGGACCCACCACCGGCCAGGACGACGGCACGACCATCTTTGGCGACGGCCGAGGCCCGAAGGCCCAGCGTCCCCTCAAGAAGCCTGGTGATCTGCCACCCCGGTCCAGACAGCAGCCAGTTGACGTCGGCATCGGATCGTCCAGGCGCCAGCTCGACGACCGGCGGAGCCGAGCCGCTGATCCGCACGGTCGCTAGCTCGGGAACGGTCATGATGACGTCGTCGCCATCCCTGCGGTAGAGCCCGGTCACGAGGTTGTCTCCCACCAGGAGCGGGCAGGCAGCCCCGGCGACTCGCGATACCTCCTGCGTGAAGCCACTCAGTCCACGACCCCCATCGCCAGCAGATGGGCCACCACCGCGTCTGCCGCGTCGTGCGGCGACTGCAGGCTGGTGTCGATGCGCAGCTCAGGGTTGTCTGGACGTTCGTAGGGTGAGTCGATAGCGGTGAACCCGGGCAGGTCCCCACGCCGAGCCTTCGCGTACAGACCCTTGACGTCCCTGGCCTCGGCCACCTCCACCGATGCATCGACGAATACCTCGCAGAACTCGCCGTCCTCCACCAGCGCTCGCGCCATCGCGCGGCCGGCGCGGAACGGTGAGATGAAGGCCACCAGCACGATCAGACCCGCGTCGACCATCAGCTTGGACACCTCGCCGATCCGTCGGATGTTCTCGAACCGATCGACGTCACTGAAACCGAGATCGCCGTTGAGCCCGTGCCGGACGTCGTCCCCGTCAAGCAGGCAGGTATGTCGGCCGGCCGCGTGCAGCTCCCTCTCGACCAGGCTGGCGATGGTGGACTTGCCCGCGCCGGAGATCCCGGTGAACCACACCACGCACGGAGGGTGCCCCATGAGCGCACTGCGGGCCCGCTTGTCCACCTCGATGACCTGGCGCCGCTGCGACGTCAACACCTTCGGAGCCTCGAGCCGCGCGCCCACCACAGACTGCTGGCTCTTTGCCACAACAGCCTGGCGCGCGCTGCCAGATGCCCTCATAGCTGCTGCTCCGCTCCTCGGGCTCGCCCGGCTGGATGTCTGTTCCACCCTTGCACAAGGGACACCCTGGTTGGGCCATTCAGCACGGGGGGTCTGCGACGCCGCATCCCAGATTCGGGCGAATGCTTCGTTCGGTCAACGAGCCGGACCGTGTCATACGACGGTGCGCAGGTCTTCTTCCCGGGAAGAAGGCGGCCACGTCCCAGGTGCTGTCCAACAGCCAGCTGTATAGGTGTGCCGGTCTCCACCCTCGACCACAGACAGCGCGGGCTCCGTGAGGTTCGAGCTAGCCGGCAGTGGTGGAAGACGCCAGTCGCGACCGGGTCGCGGGCAGGGCCGGCCCGGCTGTCGGCTGGCGGAGACCGAGCGCAACCTGCTGATCCGGCTTGGCACCAGCATCGCCAGTGCTCGCTCCGGTGTCGGTCGAAAGGATCAGAGCCCCTGGACCCCCCACACCGGCGTGCAGGTACAGATGACCCCCGTTGAGCACGGCTGTAGCGCCACCGCCGCCAGAGGTCCCGAAGTAGGTGTACCAGCGGCATGTCCGGTCCAGTCCGAAGCCGTAGGACACGTCGCCTGCGAAGTGCACGTACACCCCAGAGTCGTCCACGGTCGGCGAGCTGTGGTTGCCGTTCGCCACCGGGGATGACCACATCAGCGCACCGTTCGTTTCACTCACGGCGTAGAGGGTGCCACCGAAACCGCCGCCCGTGGCGTACCACACCCCGTTGTAGGCCGTGGGCGGAGAGTCGAAGGACCATTGGAACTGAGGGGTGCTGGCCCAGTTGATCTGTCCGGTGACCGCGTCGTAGGCGGTGAGGTCGCCCTCGGTGTTCTGTACGAATACCTGACCGCCGTCGTAGGTGAGCCCAAGATGAGGGTAGGTACTCGAGATCGGGGCGGTCCAGTCGACCGAGCCGGTGGTCGCGTCGAACACGTGGAGCTCGCTGACCCAAGTCCAGCCGCTCGTGGCGTACGAGGAGATGACGAAGGCTCGGCCGCCGGCGATGAGGGGGTAGGAGAGCCTGGAGGTCCCCTCTGCGGGATTCACGTCGGTCGACCAGGCGCGGTGCAGCGTTGCGGGTGTGAAAGTGTCGCCGGTGGCCATGCCGTCGTGTCGGGCGTTGTTCTGGAACGCAGTCGCCACGGTCCTCGGCGACGGTGCCACGGTGAGGTCAAGTGACGCAGAAACACTCGCTGAGAAGGTGCTGTCGCCTGAGTAGGTGGCGACGATATTGCGGCTTCCCGGCGCCAGCGCGCGGTCGTCAGGCGGGCAACGCCTCCGCTGAGCGACTCGACGGCGAGAACGGATCCATTGCTGGTATCGGTGAATCTGACGCTGCCAGTGGGTGTGCCGGGCGCGCCTGCCACCGACGCTGTCAGAGTGAGAACCGTGTCGTAGGAGGTCGCCACCGACGAAGACTCGAGTGTGGTCTTCGTGTCCGGAGTCGGGACGACCACCGGCGCCGTCACCAGCAAGGTGCGCGTGGACCCACACCGGCCGCGAATACAGGCCGGGGAGCTTCCCGGTCACCGTGACCGACTCCGCTGCGATCTCGCTGGATGGTCGGAGCAGGATGTTCGGGGCCCCAGGCGGGGGTATCAGATGGTCTGTGTAAGTGCGGGGTCTGCAACTGAAGGAGATTGACTGTGAGCATGACCCAGCAGAAGAAGAAGGATGAGTCGGAGCCTGAGGCTCGTCGGTTGCGGCGTGAGCTGTTCGGCGACGAGATGC
>JBBRZV010000063.1:0-19486 GCA_038236365.1 Actinomycetales bacterium
CACCCGACCACTCGCCATACCCGGGACGTCTTCGGACACATGCCGGCAGACGCACCCAACCACCCGCCATACCCGGGACGTCTTCGGACACATGCCGGCAGACGCACCCAACCACCCGCCATACCCGGGACGTCTTCGGACACATGCCGGCTGACGCACCGACCAGCCGCCGTCGTTTCTTCACCTGCCAGGGAAGTGCCGCTCCCACTCACGGTTCAACGTGCGAGGCAGCCTTCGAGCCCCGCGCTCCCGCATGGCGTCCATGATCCGCTCGAGCGTTCTGCCAGGTTCCGCGTAGATCCCGGCGGAGCGGACCACGATCAGGCGCCATCCATCGGTGTCCAGCTCCTCACGACGCTCGATGTCTCGGCCCCACTGTCGGTCATCATCGGCATGTTGACGACCGTCGTACTCGATAATCAGCAAGAGATCGGGATACGAGAGGTCGAACCGTTTCGCCCAGGCGCCCATCGCGTCGTACTCAATGTGGTTGACCACCGGCTCGGGCAGCCCGGCCAACACCATCAGCATCCGAAGCCGGGTCTCCATCGGGGAGTCCACCCCTGCCCGCACGAGATGAGCCGCACGCCGAGCCAGTCGACATCCCTTGCCCTTCCAGCCATTGGCGGCCTCGACGATCTGAAGGGTTGTCGTTCGCCGCTTCGCGACCAGCGAGTCGCCGAGCACAACCAAGTCCACCAGGCTCAGCTCCGTGGCGAGGTCGATGAACGTCTGCTCCGGACTCGAAACCCTCAGCTGCTGGAAGATCACGATCTGGGACCCGCGCCGGGTCTCGTGACTCCCAACCCCTCGGCGCTCGGACCGCGTCCGACGGTGTGGGCTGCTGACATGGGTCAAGGGCTGGTCCGGCACGACACCGCCCCAGATCTGCGCGGCGGTGAAATGGCTCGCGTGTGAACCAAGCGGGCTGATCCTGAGGGCGGCAGACGCGAGAACTACTGGCGTGACGGCGAGATCGGCGCGGACGTAGAGGTCGTAGAACAGCTTCCGGAACCGCGTGCTTGTCAGATGCTTGACCGGAATACCAGCCTGCCTGGCGTCGGCGCGGCTGAAGGGGCTCCGCAAATCGAGCTCCGACCCAAGCATCCGTGCCGTCATGCAGTTGAGGATGCCGGATCGTGATGGGAGGCGTCGTGGATTGTCCACAGGTCCTTGGCTAACCCTCCCGAGACGTCTTCCGACACGTGTCCGCAGACGACCCGCCCCAGCCCCTCATCCGAGACGTGTGCCGGCACGTGTCCGCAGACGACCCGCCCCAGCCCCTCATCCGAGACATGTGCCGGCACGTGTCCGCAGACGACCTGCCTCAGCCCCGCATCCGGGACGTATGCCGGCACGTGTCCGCAGACGACCCGCCTCAGCCCCGCATCCGGGAGGTCTTCCGGCACGTGTCCGCAGACAACCCGAGTTCGACGCCCACTGCGGACGTGTGCCGGCACATGTCCGCAGACGACCCAGGTCCGGCCACGAAGCTGCCACCCGTGAACCTGAGGCGCCAAACGCACGTCGTGCACGATCTGCGGGGGCGCTCGCGATAACCTCACAGGCGTGTACTTCACGGATCGCGGGATCGAGGAGCTGGCAGCGCGCCGGGGCGAGGAACAGGTCAGCCTCGAATGGCTGGCCGAGCAGCTTCGCACCTTCGTCGACCAGCACCCCGACTTCGAGACACCCATCGAGCGCCTGGCCACCTGGCTCGCCCGACAAGACGACGATGAGGACTGAGCGCGCGTGAGCTTTGTCGACTACTACGCCAATGAACACTCGGGTGACGACTCCACGCCGGAGGTCGTCACCGAGTTCAACCCGAGCACGCACTTCCAAGTGAGTGACGGGCCGCGGGACATCGCACTCGTGTTCATCGGGGATGCCTACGTTGCGGGATACGGCGACCCGAAAGGCCTTGGCTGGGTCCCACGCGTCGTGGGGCGCACGACACACCCTGACGTCGACATCACGGCATACCAGCTGGGCGTGCGCGACGACTCCTCGGCGGATGTTCTTGCGCGGTGGCGGATCGAGTGCCCGCCGCGCTGGGAGGGCCGTACGGAGAAGCGTCTGATCGTGGCGGTTGGCCACAACGATGCTGTCGACGACATGACGACCGCCCGTGTGCGACTGAACCTCGCCAACATCCTCGATGACGCTGCCGCCGGTGGGGTGGCCGTGTTTGCGGTGGGGCCGCCGCCGACGCTGGACGCCGATCTGAACGCACGGCTCGAGATCGTGGTCGAGGCGCAGGCTGACGTGTGCGCCCGCAGGAGTGTGCCGTATGTCGACTGCTACCGGCCGCTGATCGGCCATGAGCAGTGGCGCTCGGACCTTGGCGCGTCCCATGACGGTGTTCACCCCGGACAGGCCGGTTACGGCCTCATCGCATGGCTGGTGCTTCACGGTGGCTGGGACCAGTGGCTGGACCTCGGTCGCTGAGCCACCAGGCGCTCGGCACCCACCGATCTCCGTGAAGGCCGAGCTTCTGGGGCAGCAATAGGCATCGAACCTCGAAGCGCCAGCGCCGACGACGACCACCAGAAGAATCATCATCGGCAGCGATGGCAGGTCGGGGGGTCGCGGGGCCTTGCACTCGCGATACAACGCGTTATATCGTGAATCCACACAACGCGATATAACGCGTATGGCGAGTGGTCGCCAACGCCCGGACGCAAGGAAAGACCAGATGGCACAGGAATGGCAGATCGACGGACCCAAGGTGCTCGACATCGGCGACGAGAACGAGAGGGTCGGCAAGCTCAGGCTCGGACTGGTTGCCGGGCGGGTGGACATCGTTACCCACGACGACTCGCCCACGGCACGACTCGAGGTGCACGAGGTCACCGGACAGCCCCTCCAAGTCACCTGGGACGGCTGGACGCTCAAGATCACCCACGTCAAGGACAAGGACGGCAGCCTCTGGGAGAGCCTGACGTCCTTTACCCAGAGTAAGCGCAGCGCCAGGGTGAGCATCTCGGTGCCGGCAACGACCCAGATCAACGCCAGCACCGTCAGCGCCGAGGCTCTGATCAACGGAATCCACGCCAGGGTCAAGGCCAACACCGTCTCGGGATCGCTGACCCTCGTCGACATCGTCGGCGACGTGGACGCCAACACCGTCACGGGCGAGATCGAATGCCAAGCGCTTGACGGTGACTTCAAGGGAAACTCGATCTCCGGCGCGCTCACAGTGCAGGCCAGCCGTCTTCGCCAGATCAGGCTCAACACCGTCAGCGGGGACATCACCCTCGACCTGACCGACGGCGGGGCCCAGATCCAGTCCAACTCCGTATCCGGTGACGTCACCGTCCGCATCCCTCAGGGCGGCGGGTACGACGTGGCCGCGCACACGGCATCTGGGCACGTCGTCATTGACGGACAGTCGATGAACGGAGATGCGCCGTTTCAACGAGGCGGCCAGATGAGCGATGGGGACAAATCCCTTGTCATCAAAGCGAACTCGGTGTCCGGCAACGTCGTCGTCCTCCGCGCGACCGACGTCCAGGACTCGAGACCCGACGTCCAGGACGCCACGCCCGAGATCCAGGACAAGGCGCCGGACGTCCAGGACACAGTTCCCGACACCGAGAACGCCGGCTGATCATGGCTGTCTTCGCCCACGGCCAGATGCGCCTGTACCTGCTTGCCCTGCTCAACGAGGGTCCTCGTCACGGTTACGAGATCATCCAGTCGCTCGAGGAGCGTTTCAACGGGCTCTACTCCCCGAGCGCCGGGACGGTGTATCCGCGGCTGGCCAAGCTGGAGGAAGAAGGTCTGGTTGAGCGAACCGAGGACGGCCGCAAGGGGACCTACCGGATCACCGAGGCGGGCCGAAGTGAGGTCGCCGCAAGGGAGTTCGACCTCGCCGATCTCCAGCAGGACCTCGACCACTCGGTGCGGGAGCTCGCCCAGGAGGTCCGGCAGCGGGTCCACGGCAGCACGGCAAACCTGCGTGAGGAGCTCAAAGCGGCAGCAAAGCAGGCCCGTGCCACGGCGACTCCGGCAGGCACTTCCTATGAGCAGCAGTGGCCCCGCAACGCCGGCAGTCGAGCCCATGGATCCACCACCGGGCGCGACATCGAAGCCGCGATCAACGCCTTCCGTTACGAGGTGCGAGATGCGGCACGCCGCGTCAGCGCTGACGAAGGAGCGCGTCAAGAAGTCATGGACATTCTCACCGACGCGGCGAAGAAGATCCGCAACGTTCTTCTGCGCCCCTAGGCTCCGCGCCGGACGAGATCAGAGCGTGAAGACGACCTTGCCGAATACGTCACCGGCGGCCATCTTCTCGAAGCCCCGACGAGCATCGGCCAGGGGCATCGTCGAGTCGATGACCGGCGTAATCCCTTGGCTGACAACGAAGTTCGCCAGTCTCTCGAGCTCGCCACGAGTCCCCATCGTGGACCCGACGACGCGAAGCTGCTTGAAGAAGATCTTGGTCAGCTCAGCTTTGGCCGGCGCGTCACCGGACGTCGCGCCCGAGATGACGACGGTGCCTCCGGGCTTGAGCGAGTTGATCGAGTGGGACCAGGTCGCCGCGCCGACAGTCTCCAGCACCGCATCGACCCGCTCGGGAAGCCGCTCGCCGGACGAAAACGCCTTGTCCGCGCCGATCCCAAGGGCTCTGGCCCTTTTGCCCTCATCGCGCGACGTCGTCCACACCCGATAGCCGGCCGCCGAGCCGAGCTGGATCACGGCGCTGGAGACGCCACCGCCGGCACCTTGCACCAGAACGGTGGCACCAGGTGTGAGCCCGGCGTTGACGAACAACATCCGGTATGCCGTCAGCCAGGCCGTAGACAGACAGGCCGCCGCCTCGAAGGAGAGCCCGGCGGGTTTGGGAACACAGTTGCGCGAAGGGACCGCGACGTACTCAGCCAACGTCCCGTCATACAGCTCGGAAAGAAGTGTGCGCGCGGGATCGAGGGTCTCGTCACCGACCCATCCGTCGGAGGGAACCACAGCGTGGATGATGACCTCGTTGCCAGCCTCGTCGACTCCGGCGCCGTCGCAGCCCAGGATCATCGGCAGCCGGTCAGCGGCCAGCCCAACGCCGCGCAGGGACCACACGTCGTGGTGGTTCAGCCCCGCGGCCCGCAGCTTGACCACCGACCACCCTGGCGGCACGACTGGATCAGGACGCTGGCCAATCACCAGCCCTGACAGGGGATCCGAGGAGGACTGACTGACGGCGTAGGCGGCGAGCATGCCTTCGACAATAGTCAGACTCCCGGCGGCGCGCCTCGACGTCAGGGGTGATCAGTTCCGTTCCCCGTGGCTCGCATCAGTGACTCATACACGTCGCGATGCCCTCGTGCCGTTTGCAGCCAGCTGAAAGTGGCCGCACGTGTACCTGCAGCGGCCCCTAGCGCGGCACGACCCGCGGGATCGGCGAGTAGCTGGCTCAGCGAAACGGCGACATCGGCAACGTCCGGCGACTTCGCGTATGCCACCGATTCGCCACCCACCTCTGGCAGGGACAGACGATCCGTCGTCAGGACCGTGGCCCCACAGGCCATGGCCTCCAGAACTGGCAGACCGAAGCCCTCGCCAAAGCTGGGATAGGCCACGATCTCGGCCCCGCCAAGTAGCCCGGGAAGCACGTCGTCGGGCACAAACCCGGGTCGAACCACCCGAAGACTGGCTGGCACCTCCTTAAGCGCCGCGTCGATCTCAGAATCCCAGCCAGTCCCACCGGCCAGAACCAGAATGGGCGGCGCGGGCATGGACGAGCAGGACAGGATGTAGGCACGGATGAGTCCCGGGACGTTCTTGCGTGGCTCAAGCGTCCCCAGGAACGTGATGAAGACTGCATCCGCCGGCAGGCCGAGCCACGTCCGAGCCTCACGCACCTCGTCAAGGCTCGGACGACGAAACTTCGTGTGGTCAACGCCATGCGGAATGACGTGGATCAGCTCAGGATCCGCCCCAACGGCGCGCACGAGCTCATCCTCGGTGGCCTGGCTGGGCACAATCAGGGCATCGGCATGGCGGCACGAGAACCTGGTCCACTGGGTGAAGAAGCGCGACTTGACCGGCAGATGCACATTCGGATCGCTGAAGAAGGTCGCGTCGTGCAGGGTTACCACCTGCTTGGCTCCGTGCCCGCTGCCGGCCAGCGGCATCGTGTAATGGGGTGAGTGCACGATGTCCGGGCGGAGCGAGCGAATGACGCGCGGCAGTCCGACCTGCTCCCACAGGAGCCGCCGGGCCGGTGAGGAGGCCCAGGCGGGCAGCACGACGACGTTCGTCGATCCCACCGAGGCGCCATAGAGGTCGGCGTCCCGCCGCTGGCAGACGACGGCCGCGTCGACCCCGACCTGCGGAAGGTGGGCGACCAGCTCATCGACATACCGGCCAACCCCCCCACGATTAAGGGGCAGCGCCGAGGCATCAATGAGAACGCGAACCAAGGCGCACCGGCTCTCTGGATCTGAGGGGTAAGGCATCTGGGGGGTGAGGCCAGACAGGCTTCCGCCGCGAGGTTACTCCATGGTTTGAACCGGCATATCGGGCAATCTCCCCGGTTGTAGCCGTATGCACGGCTAGGCTCCGACCAAAGAGTTGGACTGTGGCGGTACCCAATGAGGGGGATCAGCGTTATGCACCCAGAACGCCGTATGCGACGGCTTCTTGCCCTTCTGGCCTGCATGATACTGGGGGCCGGGGTCGGGGTAATTGCATCCGGGTCGCCGGCTTCCGCAGCCGAGATCGTCCCGGTTCCCGCCAGTGGCAACATCACGATCAGCGGCCACGGATACGGTCACGGGCACGGAATGAGCCAGTATGGTGCTCGCGGCGCGGCGCTTCAGGGACTCGACGCGGCACACATCGTGGCCTTCTACTACCCCGGAACGACGCTGGCGGTCCTGCAGCTGCCCACGATTCGGGTAGGACTGTCAAGCGCCGGCAATTACACGATGGTCAGTGGCGCGACCCAGGTGACGGGGTATAACGGTGCGCTGAGTCTCTCGGCCCGTTACCGACTGGTGCCCCTGACCTCGGCCACCGGCTTCCAGCTGCAGATCCAGTCAGGAACGACCTGGTCCGCCGTGTCAGCCGCGCCCCTGCCAGCTGCCCAGGCCGACTTCTCCAGCACCGTTGGATACGTGCGGATGTACCGTTCAGACGGGACGTCCGCGGACTACCGCGGGACCGTGGGCGCGGTCCGCAGCGGGGCGGGTCAGGTGACGGTCAATCGCCTTGGGCTCGACAGTTACGTGCAGGGTGTGGTGCCACGCGAGTCGCCGTCGTACTGGGAACCTGCGGCGCTTCAGGCGCAGGCCATCGCTGCTCGCACCTACGGACGCAATGCGGTTGAGAGCCACGTCTCGGCGCAGTACGACATCTGCGACACCGAACAGTGCCAGGTCTACGGCGGCCTCGCCCGCTACTCCATTACTGGCGCCAGGGCCTACGGAGAAGAGTCCACGACGAATGCAGCGGTGGCCGCGACGTCGAACAAGGTGCTCCAGTACAACGGCACGACCATCTTTGCGCAGTTCTCCTCGTCGTCCGGCGGCTGGACCAGCGACGGGGGGAAGCCTTACCTGAAGGCCCAGGCCGACCCCTACGACAACGTCGCCTCAGGAGACCCCAACCTCAACTGGACCCGCTCGGTATCAGTAGCCAGCATCGGAAGCTACTACGGCCTAAGTAAGGTCACCCAGATCGAGATAACCGCTCGGGACGGCCACGGGGACTGGGGCGGGCGCGTGTCCGCAGGCTACGTGGACGGCATCGACGGCAGTGGCAATGCCCAACGCATCGCCACCACCGGCTTCAAGCTGCAGGCGGCGATGGGCTTGCCGCACAACTGGTTCCACGTCCTGCCAGCCGGGGGCAGTCCCTTCGGTCAGGTCGACGCCGTCGTCAGTGCACCCAACAAGGTCACCGCCAGCGGCTGGGCCATCGACGCCGACAGCAGCTCACCGATCAACGTCCAGATGTATCTCGACTACAGCGCCAACACGGTCACCTCAGCCAACCAACCCAGACCCGACGTCGGCGCGGCCTATCCCACAGCCGGGCCCAACCACGGCTACAACCTCACGATGCAGGCAACCCCTGGCCCCCACACCGTCTGCCTTTACGCCATCAACACCGGCCCCGGCACCAGCCGCCAGCTCGGGTGTCGCGCCATCAACGTGCCCTGAAAGCTGGCATCTGTCAGGCGGGTCAATCAGACCTGGCTCGGAAATGATGTCATCATGGGCGTGCTCGCGGCCGTCAGCAGTCACTGAGGGGAACCTGATAACAACATGCGCCACCATCTATGCCAAACCTCATTGATGGCCCTTGTCCTTGCCAGTTCCCTGGTGACGACGGCTCCTGCGTGGGCCGGCGCCAAGACAAGCGCAGCAACCCCGGTCTTGTCGGCGGGCGCGAATCAACACGTGAGCTACCGCGGGCTTGAGCTCGACGTGCCCGGGGGGTGGACCATCGTTGACCTGACCGCGAACCCCACCGCCTGTGTCCGTTTCGATGTCCACGTCGTCTACCTCGGCACCCCCGGAGCAACCCAGCAATGCCCAGCTGTCCTGGTGGGCCGCACCGAGTCGATCGTCATCCAGCCCAGGCCCAGTGAGCTCCCGTTCGGGACCACCACCTTGGTCCCCGGTGCGGTGCCCCAGCTCACCTCGGGCCAGCTCCAAGCCGGCCAGGTCGTCGCCCAGGTCAGCGGCACCGACACTCTCTTGACCGCCTCATTCGCGACTGACCCCGCCTTGGCCGTGGATGTATTGCGGAGCCTGACAATACCGGTGACCGCCGCCGCACCGCGAGCCCCCGCGCTCCCGGCGACCAAGGGGCCATTGGCGCCATCTGCGCTGGCCGCCCCTTCAGCGCCGTTGGCGGCAACGGCACCATCAACGGCAACGACACCATTGGCGCCATCAGCGGCGATCGCTGACCCGCCGCCGCTTGATCGGTCGTTCACCTGGCACTACGGTCGCGGCTTCGACGCCTGCACCGCGCCGGCGCTCGATACGATGTCGGCCTGGAGGGCATCCTCGCCGTACCGGTCGATAGGTATCTATGTCGGGGGCGGGTCTCGTGGCTGCGCACAGGCAAACTTGACAGCTAGCTGGGTGCGCAGCATCGCCACGATGGGATGGAAGGCGCAGCCGATCTATGTCGGCCTGCAGGCGCCCTGCTCGACGACGTTGAAGGCGCGGATGGCACCCGGCCTGGAGTGGCCGCAGGGGCGCAACGCCGCCCTTGACGCGATCGTCCAGGCTAGAGCACTCGGCATCGGGCGAGGTTCGGACATCTACTATGACATGGAGGCATACCCCCAGAGCGCGAGCTGTAGCGGGTCGGTACGGGCCTTCTTGTCGTCCTGGTCATCGACGCTGCAGTTCAACGGCTATAGCGCGGGCGTCTACAGCAGCCTGAGCTCGGGGATCGAGGACCTCGCCAACGGCGCAGCACAGCCCGGTTTTGTCCCGCCGAACAAGATCTGGATCGCCAGCTGGAACGTGCCGCAGAGCGTCTATGGATTCGCCCCGTATGTCGCGGACAACCAGTGGTTCCCCTACAGCCGGATGCACCAATACCTCGGTGGTCACGTCGAGAGCTACGGCGCCGTCAGCATCAACATTGACAGCGACTTTCTCGACACGGACCCCAACAGAGGCAGCCCGGTCGGTCAGCTCGACTCCACCCTGATCGGACCCAGCAAGGTCACAGCAAGCGGATGGGCGCTGGACCCCGACACCAGCTCACCGATCATCGTCCAGATGTACGTCGACGGCCGCGCCAACGCGCTGACCTTGGCCAACCAGTCCAGGCCCGACGTCGGAGCGGTCTTTCCGGCAGCCGGACCCAACCACGGCTACAGCCTGACGATGCAGACCACACCCGGCCTGCACAGGGTCTGCCTGTTCGCCATCAACTTCGGCCCCGGCACCAGCCGCTCGCTCGGGTGCCGCGCCGTCAACGTGGCCTCGAGCAGCCCGTTTGGCCAGATCGACGCCGTCAGCACCGCGCCGAGCAGGGTCACCGCCAGAGGATGGGCGATAGACCCCGACACCAGCGCACCGATCATCGTCCAGATGTACGTCGACGGCCGCACCAATGCGCTGACTTGGGCCAACCTGTCCAGGCCGGACGTTGGTGTGGCGTACCCCGCGGCCGGACCCAACCACGGCTACAGCCTGACGATGGCGGCCACCCGTGGCGTCCATAAGATCTGCCTCTTCGGGCTCAACACCAGCCTCGGCGCCAGCCGCCAGATTGGTTGTCGCGTCGTCACCGTGCCCTGAGCACCAAAGGGCGCCGTGGCCCAAGGCTGGTAAGGTCCAAACTCATGGCCACGCTCACCCGACGCCGCGCGGCGTGGCTGCTCCTGGTCATCTCCGGGTTGTCCCTCGTCGTCGCCTGGGTGCTGGCTTCGCCGGTGGGCGCGAGCCCCGACGAGGCAGAACACATCGCCTATGCATGGGCCACTGTCACCGGCCAGACCATGGGCGGCGAGCACATAGTGAGCGTCCCCACCAAGGTTGCGGTGAATGGTCGTGTGGTGGCGGTTCCCGGCGACCACACGATGGTCACCCAGGTCCGGATGCCGCAGAGGCTGCTGCAGTACCCGGCACCAATCTGCTACGAGTTCAACGCCGCGCAGCCCACCTCATCCTGCTTGCCGATCCCTCCGGACACCCAGCAGCTGGTCACCCAGACATCGGTCATGAGCCGCTACCCGCCGATGTTCTACGTCGTCGAGGGTGTCGCGCTGCGGGCAGCAACGGCGGTCGATCTCAGCGGACCTCGCGTGCTCTACGCTGCCCGGCTGGCTGCGGGCCTGATGAGCTGGCTCGCGGTCGCCTTCGGGGTACTCCTGCTGGCCCGGCGCTTCCCCGCGCGCGTCGTCCTGCTCGCGACGTTGCTTGGACTCCCGGCGATGGCGTGGTTCCTGGCCGCGTCGGTGAACTCCAACGGCTTCGAGGCTGCCTCTGCCTTCCTGCTCGCGGCCGCAGTACTGTCGGTCCGTGTCGATCACTTTGTTGGCACCCGCTCCCTTGCGACCATCCTCGCCGTGCCCCTCGGAACTCTTCTGCTTGCCTGGACGCGACCGCTCTCCTGGGTATGGGCGTCGCTCATCCTGGCGCTGCTGCTCGTTCCGACGGGCCGGCGTGACGGCGAGTCGTGGAGACAACGGTTGCCGATACGCAGCCTGGGGGTGCTCGCATCGACCGCATCAGCGGTGGTGCTCGCCTCGTCCATGGTGTGGTTCATCTACGCCCTTCGAGTTCCCGCTTCGGAGCACGGGACGTTGGACAACCCCACGTCCTGGGTGCAGCTCAGCCCCGTCGGGCGCGTCATCCTTGTGCTGCTCCATACCGGGTCGAGCATCACCGAACAGATCGGGACGTTCGGGTGGTTGGATACCCCATTGCCGGCCGTGGCAGTTCTTGCTTGGGTGGCCATCACTGGCGCTGCGGCTGCCGTCTGGAGTGCGGGCCGGAGCCCCGTCATGCCGCGCTGGTCCGTGGGTGCCGTCCTGGGTCTGGGATATCTGGCCGCCATGCTGGACGAATACAGGCAAGCCTGGGGCTGGCAGGGTCGTTACCTCCTACCAATCGCTGCGGCGGTGTGTGTCTTCGCCATACCCGGAGTCAAAAACGGGTTCGAGCGGTGGACGGCATCACGGCGTGTGGTTCCCTGGATGCTGGTCGTGCTGATGGCCGTTAATGCGTTGTCCGTAGTCTGGTTCCTCTTTCGCAACATGTACGGCGTCAAGACCTGGCCACGGCGGTTGCCACTGGCTCCGTTGCCTGTGGGGACGCCGGGGTGGGTCCCGCCTTTCGGGGTCGTACCCGTCCTTGCGCTGGTGATACTTGCGCTCGCCTGCGGTGTCGTCGCCGTGTGGACGCTTCCGTCGGCTCGCGTGCCTCAGCCTCAGCCTCAGCTGGTGCTCGAGAACGCCGAGCAGCACTCCGCGAGCTAGACACTCGGACATCGGTCGAAAAGTCGCAAGGACCAGCAACGCGTCCATCTCCGGCTGTGCTCGGCGCAACAGTCGAGCTCGTTGGACTACCCTTCGGAGCGTGCCGCTTAATATCTCTGTCATCGGAACCGGCTACCTCGGGGTCGTTCACGCCGCTTGTATGGCCGACCTGGGCCACACGGTCATCGCGGTCGAAAGCGACGCGGCAAAGGTCCAGTCGCTGTCCCGGGGGGTGCCCGCGATCTACGAGCCCGGCCTCGAAGGGCTCCTGGCCTCGGCCCTGGCGACCGGCCGCCTGCACTTCACCACCGACTACGCCGGGGCAGCGGGCGCGGATGTCCACTTCATCTGTGTCGGGACCCCGCAGCAAAAGGGCGGGAACGCAGCCGACACGTCGTATGTCTTTGATGCTTGCCGGTCACTCGCGCCGCACCTGCGGGTCGGTGCCCTCGTCGTGGGGAAGTCCACGGTCCCCGTCGGCACGGCGGCGCAGCTGCTCGACCTCCTCCAGGCCGGTGCACCTGAGGGGGTCACGGTCAGTCTGGCGTGGAACCCCGAGTTCCTTCGCGAGGGCTTTGCGATCAAGGACACTGTCGCACCGGACCGCTTCGTCTACGGCGTCGGCGGTCCGCAGGCAGAGGCTGACGTTGCTCTCCTCGACCAGGTGTATGCCGTGCCGCTCGCCGCCGGCACCCCGCGGCTGGTGACCGACTTCGCGACCGCAGAGCTGGTCAAAGTGGCCGCCAACGCCTTCCTGGCCACGAAGATCTCGTTCATCAATGCGATGGCCGAGGTATGCGAGGCCGCAGGCGCCGACGTGGGCCAGCTCGCCGACGCCATCGGTCATGACGACCGGATCGGCCGCAAGTTCCTCAACGCCGGTGTCGGGTTCGGTGGCGGTTGCCTGCCCAAGGATATCCGCGCCTTCATGGCCCGCGCCGGTGAGCTCGGCGCGGAGGAGGCGGTGACGTTCCTGCGCGAGGTGGACCACATCAACCTGCGCCAACGTGCACGCATGGTCGACCTCGCTCGTGAGAAGTGCGGTGGGTCACTCATCGGCAAACGGGTCGCCGTTCTGGGGGCCGCGTTCAAGCCGAACAGCGACGACATCCGCGACTCGCCGGCACTGGACATCGCCGAGGCCGCCCGGAAGGCAGGGGCGATCGTGACGGTTCACGATCCGAAGGCCATGGAGGCGGCCAAGCGTGTCTTTCCGGAGTTGGAGTACGCCGATACCGTCGAGCTCGCCTGCGCCGACGCCAATGTGGTGTTGCACCTGACCGAGTGGCGGCAGTTCCGCGAGATCGACCCGGCCAAGCTTGCGACCATCGTGGCAACCCCAAACATTATCGACGGTCGCAACGCGCTCGACGCGACGCTTTGGCGTGAGGCAGGTTGGAGTTACCGAGCTCTCGGGCGGCCCAGCGTCTGAGTCTCTCGTAACGCGCCACCGATCAGAGCAGCCGGTGGCGCCGTAGCCTACGACTTCATGGGCCAAATCGACCGATATGATGTACCGACTGTCTGGCCGTTCCTCGATCGGATCAGGCCCTCGATGACCACACCGGACGGAAAGCCATAAGTGACCACGAGCAAGCCTCTGCGGGAAGTTGAGCTGACCACCGACGCCGATCAGGACCCGGCCAGGCTGCCCGGTGCTCACGGCCGCATGCTGGCCGTCACCCTCATCCTTGGGGTGCTTCTCCTGGTCGGAATCCGGCTCGGACCATCCTTGCTCGGGCTGAAAGTGTTCCTCGGTCTGGACCTGCTTTACATCTTTGCGCCGTTCTCGTCCCTGCCAGGCGCTCACCCGCTGACCACCTCGGTGTATATCTCCGACCAACTGGATGCCTCGATCCCTGCCCTGCACGAGATCGCCCAGCGCTTCCTGCACGGTGATTTCGCGGGCTGGTCGTCGATGGTCAGCGGTGGCACATCGCTGATGGCCACCCCCGACTACGCCGTGTTCACTCCAGGTCGTTGGCTTTTCCTGATCTTGCCAACATCGTTGGCGCCCGGTTGGTCGAAGCTTCTCGAGATGGTCGTCGCGGCGATCTTCACGTTCCTGCTGGTGCGCCGGTTGAACGGGTCCAAAGTCGCAGCAGGGCTCGCCGGATTCATCTACCCCCTGACCGGATTCATGATCGGCTGGACGAACTGGGCGCAGGTCGCGGTCGGAGCTGTCATTCCGATGCTGTTCTGGAGTATCGAGCGGCTCGTCCAGGAGCGACGGACTCGGTGCGCCATCCCCGTCGCGATTGCCTCTGCGCTGCTGATGTTCGGGGGCTTCCCCGCCGTCGCCGGCCAGACCTTCTACTTCGCGGCCGGCTACGCGGTGGTCCGGCTGATATCGACCTATCGCAACAAGATCGGCCAGATTCTCAGCCAAGGGGCTTTGCTTGCTGCAGGTGTCGGCCTCGGCGTGGGGGTCGCTGCGATCCAGCTGTTGCCTTTCGCGCACAGCACCTTGACCGGCTCCGACCTGGCCTACCGCGCCGGAGGATTTTTCGCCAAAGACGGTTTCCGGTACTTGCTGACGTCGGTCTTTCCAGGAACGTTCGGGGTAAACCACCTTCCGGGTACCCCCGAGGGGTACCAGTTCGTCTCTGTGGCAAGTCCGATGGACCTCAACAACTATGTCGGCTCTGTGGTGTTACTCCTGGTGGTGCTGGGCCTCTTTCCCGCCTTGACCGGGCGGCTTCGTGGGTCGGCGGGGGTCTATTTCGTGTGCATGGTCGCGCTGATCATCGGCCTGTTGTGGTTCCAGGGACCGTGGTCGAGCTGGATGGATCATCTGCCGATCTTCCACGGCAACCCGATCAACCGGGTTCGCTCCCAGCTCGGCCTGCCCGTTGCAGTTCTGGCGGCAACGGGTTTCGACCTGCTACGCGGGACCCGACTCAAACCAGACTGGACGCGTCGTGGCGCCGACGCCTGGCGGTGGCCGGTGGTGGGGGCGACCATTCTTGTTACCGTCGCAGTTGTTGCCGCAGGCATCTTGGTCGATACCCATCACTACGTCGGACTGGCCGAGGATCGGACCGGTGACATCGCCGTGGCCGCGATCCCGCTCGTCATCATCGCGATACTGGTGGCCGCGAGTGTCCGGTCCCGGATCGCCAGGACCCTGGCCCTGGTGGTGGTGCTGCTCTCTGTATCGGTTCAAGCCGTCGCAGCGACTGCCTTCTATTGGCCCACAGCAGACCCCTCGGAGTTCTACCCCACCACTGGCGCTATCCGGTATCTGCAGCAGCATGTCGGCAATGACCGGCTGGCCACCATCGGGTACGCAATCAGACCAAACGTGACGGAGGTCTACGGGCTACGGTCCCTCAACGGGCACGCCTTCGCTCCCCTGCCGATGAAGAGCGTCATCACCGGAATCGACCCGGAGGCTTACGTCGGCAACACCTACAGCATCTTTTCGCCGAAGGTGGCTCCGCTGATCAACTCACCCGGGTTGGGGCGGATGGGCGTGCATTACATGGTCGGCGAGGCAAACCCGGTCAACCCTGATCAGTACTACTCCGCGCCACCAATACTCGGAAGCCCCGATGAGCTGGCCGAGGGGACAGGGCTACTCACCCTGACGGCCGGGCATCCAGTCAGCACGACCATACGAGGCGGGTCGCTGCGCGGCGTGAACCTCCCGCTGACAAGCCCCGGGAGGGTCACTGTCAGCGTGTCGGTCAAGAACCGCGCAGGGGACCTGGTTGCCGCCAATACTCGCGCGATGTTGGCCGGATCAGTGCTTTTCCCGGTTCCGTTGGCCGCCGATCCAGCTCCGGGTGCCTCGACGGTCGATCAGTCCGGACCCCTGACGGTTGAGGTCACCTCGAGCCTGTCCGGCGTCCAGGCCACCAGCGACTCCGCTTCTCGTATATTGGTGCAGGCGGTCCGGCCTTCTCCGGCCGACGCCCGGGTCCGGACGGTCTATGCCGGCGAGAACCTCTTCATCTACGAACGGCTGGACTACGTCCCCCGGATTCACTGGGCGGGCAAGGCCACTGTCATCGCAGGCGATCGTGCCCGCCTGACCGCCGTGCTCACGAGCCCCCTCGAGGCTGGCAGCGTGATCCTCGCCGGTCAGCCCCCGTCCCCGCTCAGCCACTCCACCACGCCGCGGCAGTTCGCCGTCGAGGAGGACAGCGGTGACACGATCCGCGTCAAGGTTGATGCGCAGTCTGCCGGGTATGTGGTCGTGACCGACAATCTGGTCGGTAACTTCAGCGCCACTGTGGACGGGCACGACAGCCCCCTGGTGCCCGCCGACTACTCGGGCGGCGCGGTCTTCGTTCCCGCCGGAAGCCACGTGGTCGCAATGCACTACAACCCGGCCGGTCAGTCGACAGGGTCCAAGATCAGCGTCGTCAGCATTCTGGGCATCGTCTTGCTGGGAACCGTGCCGTGGTGGTGGAACCGGCGGCGCCGCATTCGGCTGCGCAAGACCGCGGCAGTCGAAAGCTAACGGTTGCGCCAGCGGTGCACCCAGTGGGCCGCGCCGCGTACCGGACGGGTTAGCCGCCAGGAGCGGGACCGGTACAGCTCGTCGATCCGCCGCTGTAGTGCGCCGTTGTGGGCGGACAAGATCGCAATCTGCTGGCTGGTCGTACCGCCGGCTGAGCTCGAGCTCCACGAAGCTTCCAGCAGCTCCTTCTCGATCTTGAGCAACACCTCCACCCGATCGTGATCGATCGGCTCTGGGACGTCTTTACCGAGCGTGACGAAGAACTCGAAACCCTCTGTCGGGAACGACTCGAGCACGCCAAAACTGTGCTGGCCGAGGCGTCGCAGGTCACCCATGAGCAGCTCGAACGAGGTGGGCGTGAACTTCCACCTGTGGATATCGAAGTACTCCTTCTGGGCATTTCCGTTCTCCAACGCATCCTTGGCGCCCTCGAGCCCGGGGAACTGGGCTCCGAGCTCCCCTTCAGAGTCGGGACTCCAGGCAATCTCACCGCCACTCGTACATGCGTAGGCCTGGTGATCGACCAGTGCGCCCGCCGGGTGAAAGGCCGCCCCTGCATGGTGGGCGTCCAGCACGTCACCGAGGGTGGACAGCGGCTGGAAGCGATCGAAACAGAAGCGCTTGTCCGGAACCACCAGAGAGAGCTTCCCGTCGGGTTTTAGCAGTGCCTCGCAGTCGGTGAGAAAACCGATCATGTCGACGGTGTGTTCGACAAAGTGCGAGGCCAGGATGTAGTCGTATGCTCCCCGTTCCTCAATAACGTTCAGGAGCGAGCCCCCGTGCCAGAGGTAGTCAACCGGCTCAATCCGGTCGAGCGACTCCTGTGGCAGGTTCATGCCGCGGTACTTCTCGACCAGCTCGGCTTGGGTGGCGTGGTCCACGGTCTCTATCCGGGCACCGCTGGCCTTCCTGACGAGCGGGTTGTACGACGGACCGACTTCCAGACCCCGCCCCGACATATCCACACTGTGCAGGGCCTTCTCAACGCGATCCATCCATTGACTCCCTTGGGGCGCATGCCGATCAGCAAATCGGCTCAGCGCAGCCTACGGGACACGGACTGACGCGCCCCAGATGGCTCAGTCTGCTTCAGGACAGGGTGACTACTCGGCAGCCGATCTGTCGGCTGATGCCTGGGCCGGTGTTGATGGCGTAGAGGCAAACCGTGTGGGCACCTGGGGTGCTCTGCATCGTCAGCGTGTATCCGTGATTGAGGCCAGCGGCCGGGTAAACGACGTCGACGTCGGGCCTGGGATGGTCGGCCAGAGCG
This sequence comes from Actinomycetales bacterium, assembly GCA_038236365.1. Lineage (GTDB taxonomy): Bacteria > Actinomycetota > Actinomycetes > Actinomycetales > Dermatophilaceae > UBA4719. Next base: position 17,698 of record JBBRZV010000063.1, read on the forward strand.
GCCGCATTGGCGCGGTAGTCGACGTACATCTGGACCTGGATCGGCGAGCTGGTATCGGGGTCGATCGCCCATCCGCTGGCGGTGACTTTGCCGGTGCCGGCGCGGCTGACGGCGTCGATCGCCCCGAACGGGTTGCTTGTGGCCACGTTGACAGCACGGCAACCGAGGGGGCCGCTGGTGCCAGGACCGATGTTGATCGCAAACAAGCAGACCGTATGGGGACCAGGGGTGGTCGTCACCGTCAGGGTGTAACCGTGGTTGGGCCCGGCTGCCGGGAACACAGCGCCGACATCTGGCCTGGGCGCGTTGGCCCAGGTCAAGGCGTTGGCGCGGCCGTCGACATACATCTGCACAATGATCGGCGAGCTGGTGTCGGGGTCGATCGCCCACCCTCTGGCGGTGACCAGGCCAGGGCCAGGAGAGGTGACCGCATCGACTTGCCCGACGGGGTTGAACTTGGCGAGCAGCGGGCCTGCCAAGCTGTGCGCCATCGCTCGAATGTTCGGAAGCGCGGCTTCCCCCCCGTTCCCCGGGCACGCGGTGAACCACACGTCGCGGTGCCCAAAGACGCGCGGCAGCAGCACAGTCTGGTTCTTGTACCGCACCCCAACGCCCCCGTCGCCCGTCGTGTACGTCATCGAGCCCGATGGGTCCGCCCCATAGGCGCCGAGGCGCCATCCGATGATCGCGGCGACCGAACGCTGGGTTGCCGCCGACGGCAGGGCGTCGTACGTGCCGAGCATGGCGACACCCACCGTGCCGGTGTTGAACCCCCCTGCATGGGCGCCGACGACCGGCTGGGTCAGGCTGTTTGCGCGGCCCTCGTAGATGTTGCCCCACTTGTCGACGACGAAGTTGTAACCGAGGTCGCACCAGCCCAGGCTGTTGATGTGATAGGCGGCATCGTTCCTGATCTGCTGCTCGGCCTGGGCGACGTTCGCGTACGTATTGGGGTCAGCGGTGTGGTGCAGGGTGGCACCCACGAGCGTCGAAGCGACATCCGGCGTACATCCTTGCGGTGGCGCTCCCCACTCAGCACGGCTGATGACCGTCGGGGCGCCCGCGGCCTGGACCAGGGCGGTGGAATAGGCGACCGCCTGGATCGCGGCCTGGCCAGTGGCGGGGGCTGTGGTCTGGATGCCCGAAGACGACCCGGCCAAGCCACCGGATGCAGGCTTTTCAGCCGAACCGATGAGCGCCAGACTCATGCCCTTCGGCCCACCCTTTGGGCTGGCGTTGAAGGCAAGCTGAACGGCGTCGGCATTCCCAATTGACACCGGGTCGGTGCCGGCGCGCACCGCCCTCGCCGCGTCTGGAGTGCCGGCGTCCGGGGCGCTGTCAGTCGGCTCCAGGTTGACCCACTTCGACCACTTACCTGCGGTTCTGGTCCTGACCTGGCCGCCCAGCCCGCCGACCTTGGCCGTCTCCGGCCATGTCACCCCTAGGGTCTGGAAGCCGACCGTTCTCACGACCTCGCTCTCGACCCGTTTGGGCGCAACGAGCTTGTCGGCAACCACCTCGCCCGCGGCCGCCTGGGGCTCGAGTGGTCCACCGGGCGCGGCGACTGGGTCCGACGGCCCGACCGGCGGAACAACTATCGCCAGCTTCTTGAGCGACAAGCCATCTGCCGGTGCGGAGGGCGGGTTCGGGATCCCCAGGCTGGTGCCCGCAACCGCTGGTACGACGCGTTGCTGGTGCGCCGATGAGTCCTGGGCTTGGGACGCGTGACCTGCCACCCCCGAGAGCGCCAAAAGGGCCGCGAGGACAAGCTGCAGATACATGGTGATCC
>JBBRZV010000064.1:0-19195 GCA_038236365.1 Actinomycetales bacterium
CATTATCTCAGACACCAGACATGAAGATGCGACACGACACGCCGAATAGCCATACACAGCAACGAAAGTTCAAGACCTACCCGGTTGCTATGTCCGGAGTTCTGAAGGCAGCGTCAGCAGCCGCGGTTGAACGAGCAGGGAATGGGTGACCGGTGACCTCTGGTCAGTATCCGAGCAGCTCACCGGGCCCCTGCAGTCCAGCCACACCGGTCGGGGCCCTTATCGAGACCAGCCTCGCCTACGACCCCACCCGGTCAATGGGCATCGCAAGCAGACTCGCGCTGGTCGGCCACCCGTCGGGCGCCCCACGCCGATGAGCGCGTACCCCGACGGCCGAAAACCACAAGACCGGACGAGGCGTGGCTCACGACGCAAGCGCGAGGATCCACGGGCTGAAACACCTATTTACGTATATCTGAGAAACAGGATGCTGGTTTACGTATGCCACTAGTGTGACTTTTCAGATGTATAGGGGTAATCCGGTTGTGGGGGTGTGATGGGGGCCCAGTTGCGCAAGCCTGTTTCTGCATCGAACCCGGACCGGGTTACGGGTGTGAGCTCCGCCGGCCGGATCCCGCTGACCAGCAAGCTGGCCAGCGTCTGTCTGGTGCTGGTCTTGCTTGGGGCCAGTGCCTTCGCTATCTGGTCCTCCCAGGTTACTTCTGAGGCGGCTCGTGCAGCCGTCCTGGCGAGCCGCTTATCCGGTCACTTCGCGGATGCCGCCAGAGCGGCCACCACGGAGGAAGCGTTGGAGCGCCAATACCGCCTGACGCCGGGACCCGGGCTGCGGGCCAAGTTCAACGTGGCCGCAGGGCAGCTGCGCAGTGCGCTTGCCTCGGTCGGATCGCTGGACGCGACAGACGCCGACAAAGTGCTGGCTCAGAAAGTCCTGGCGACGCACGAGCGCTACGTCGAGGCCGTCGATCGCGTCTTCAACGCGGTTGACAAGGGGGACGCCCCCGCGGCGCGGAAGATCGAAACGGAGGAGGACGCGCTCTTCGATGCGATGGTGGCCACCCTGAACCCTGCCGACGACGCCCACCACCAAGAGTCGCTGGACAACCTGGCATCCCTTCAAGAGGTGGAGGTGATGTCCAGTTGGCTGACCCCGGTGGTGTTCCTGGCGGGGCTGCTGCTCGCGTCGCTGATGATCTCGATCATCCGAGCTCGTCAGCGGCTTCTGGACACTGAACGCCACCGAGCGCTGCACGACTCAACTCACGACGCGTTGACCGGTCTGCCGAACCGCACGCTGCTCTTTGACCGGCTCGAGCAGGCCCTGCAGGCCGGCAAGCGCGCTGGCAGGACTGCCGGGCTGCTGTTGATCGACCTGGACAGGTTCAAGGAGGTCAACGACACCTTCGGCCACCACTACGGCGACATGCTGCTGGCCCAGATCGGCCCGCGACTGCGCTCGGCGCTGCGCGAAGGCGACACCGTCGCCCGCCTCGGTGGGGACGAGTTCGCGGTCCTGCTCCCCGACATCGCAGACCTGAGTGCAGCGATGGGCGTCGCCGCCAAGGTCCGGGCCGCGCTGGAGACACCGTTCATCGTCGAGGGCGTCGCCCTAGACGTCGAAGCCAGCGTCGGAGTGGTTATCTCAGGTGATCACGGAACCGACCCGACGACGCTGCTGCAGCGGGCGGACATCGCGATGTACATTGCGAAGACCCAGAGCACGGGGGTGTTCGCCTACGATCCGAACGTCGATCGGCACAGCCCGGTCAAGCTCGCACTGCTCGGAGAGCTACGCGCCGCCTTGAAACTGGGCCAGCTGGTAGTGCAGTACCAGCCCAAGGTCAGCATCAGCGACGGAGAAGTGATCGGTGCTGAGGCTTTGGTGCGCTGGCAGCACCCCCAGCGGGGTTTGATCTACCCGGATGCGTTCATCCCCCTGGCCGAGCACACCGGCTTGATCGGACCTCTGACCACTTACGTGCTGGACGCCGCACTCACCCAGGCGCGTGTCTGGATGGACGCCGGTCGGCCCTTGATCGTGGCGGTCAACCTGTCGACCCGCAACCTACTCGACGAAGACCTACCGGGCCAGGTCGCCGACCTGCTCGCCGCGCACGCCGTCCCTGCCGAACTGCTCAAGCTCGAGGTCACCGAGAGCGCACTGATGAGCGAACCAGACAAAGCGGCCCGGCTACTCAACGCCCTGGCCGCATTCGGCGTCCAGATCTCCATCGACGACTTTGGCGCCGGCTACACCAGCCTCGGCCAGCTCAAGAACCTGCCCGTCGCCGAGCTCAAGATCGACAAGTCGTTCATCCTGAACATGAGCAATGACCCCACCTGCGCCGTGATCGTGCACAGTATCGTCGACCTCGGCCACAGTCTTGGCCTGACCATCGTCGCCGAGGGAGTCGAAACCGCCGCTATCCTCACCGACCTGAGGGCTGTCGGTTGCGACGTCGCCCAGGGCTACTACCTGTCCCGGCCTGTGCCTGCCGTCGAGTTCGACTACTGGCTGTGCTACCGGCCCGAACTCGACCAGTCCACGCGTATGACCGGGCCACTGCCCCCGGCGGCCCTGAGCCTGCTGCGCACTCCAGGATTAGTCAACCTGGGTGGGAGCCAGGACTTGGAGACGCAGAAGTGAATGGCGTAGACGTGGCGGGCAACCAGAGCCCTCGCTGACCCGGGTGGTCCTCAGGCAGGCGCTGGACCAGGTCGCGGACTGGCACCGGCATGGCCAACCACTGACCGTTGCAGTCAACCTTTCGGCCAGCTCGCTGGTCGACGCCGACCTTCCCGTCCAGGTCGCCTTAATGCTCGCTGCCCGGCGTTCTCCACCGGCGCGTTGGTTCTGTCACCGACTGCGCATGATCGGGCGGCGACACTCAGAGACCTGACTCTTGCGATGAACCCAGACTCACCCACCGCGGGTGGAATCTGCCTGGACGCCTATACCCCTGGCCTTGTCCGCGACTCCCAGAACATGGCGCGAAGCCGAGCTCGCGCGCATGGGTTCGGGAGGCTGTGGGCTACAGCGACACTCGTCGTAGCAATCCATAAGCGCTCACATGGGACCGGATTCCTTCTGTATGACGTACTTCACGCGGAAAGCATGATCGGTCACGCGACAACAGGTGTAGATCTGGGTTGGTGGGGTAGTGACGCTGCCCCCGCGATTCGTAAGGGGCGTGACGAGGAATGACTGCCCAAGAGACCACACCCGCACCCAGGTTCCCCTCCACCAAGTTTTCCACGGTGGAGGAGTCAAACGTGGCAACCCGTCCCTGGTTCAGGAAGAAGCGGGTCATGGTGCCCCTCGCCCTCATCATGCTCGTGGCAGGGCTCTTGGTTGCCAACGGCGCAGCCGGGACGGGAGGCCCGGATAACGCAACCACTTCCTCGCAGTCCATAGCCGACGGCGCCTCGACAGCAGCGGCGCACATCGGTGTGAAGGTACGCGACGGTAACTCTGAATTCGTCGTGACCGGCGTGCAACACCCCGGCAAGACCATGGACGGGAAGGCCGGAAAGACGTTGACTGCCACAGGCGAGTTCGTCATCGTCCGAGTCGACATCACCAACCTTGGCAGCGCGCCACAGGCCCCTGACTGTTCATGTCAGGTCCTGATCACCGACAAGAGCTGGGGGTTCGAGCCCAGTCCGTCGACCCTGGCCACCAAGGAAGCCCTCAAGTTCGTGCAGCGGATCCGCCCCGGCGAAACGGTGAAAGACGTCGTCGTGCTGTTCGACCTGGCCCCCGGAACGATTCCTGGCAGCATCGAGCTCCATGACTCTTCGTCCTCGCCCGGGGTGATGGTCAACCTGTCCTGATTGCGACCGTGGGATCAGTTGAGGCGCAGCAGGGGTGCGTTCCCTGCCGCAGCTTCCGGGCGCCGGCACGCGGACGCGGAGACGTTCTGGTGGTCATTCGGTCGGTAATACTTTCGCGCGAACATTGCGAAACGCCCAGGCGAAAAGGCGTTGGACGATACGGTTGCTGATCACTGTGCAGGACCTCTTCCCGCGGAGGCTCCTATGGAAAAGGCGTTCTATCAAGGGCTGCTCGACCAGATCTCCGACGGCGTGTACTTCGTCACCCGGGACCGGCACATCACGTACTGGAACCACGGCGCCGAGCGGATCACCGGGTACGGCACGCAGGAACTGCTGGGCCACAGCTGCTCGGAGGGAATCCTTCGTCACATCAACGACGCCGGCACCCAGCTGTGCTTGCACGGCTGCCCGCTGGCCGGGGTGATGAAGGACGGCAAACCACGTGAGGCACTCGTCTACCTGCATCACAAAGACGGCCACCGCGTCCCTGTCACCGTGAAGGGCAGCGCGATGCGGGACTCAACCGGGGCGATCATTGGCTCCGTCGAGGTCTTCTCTGCCAGGTCGACCAATATGTATGCCGTCCAGCGCCGGCAGAGCAAGAACGACCTGACCGACCCGGTGACCGGTCTGCCCCCACGCCGCTTCGGTGAGCTGAACCTGAAGAACCTCATGCAGGCGGTGGCCGAGCAGGTCACCACTTTGGGAGTGCTGTTCATCGACGCTGACCATTTCAAGGACGTCAACGACACATTTGGGCACAAGACTGGCGATGCGGTGCTGCGCATGGTCGCAAAGTCGACGGCCAGCGGCTTGCGACGCGGCGACATCCCGATCCGATGGGGTGGCGAGGAGTTCCTGGTCCTGATGCCCGGCGCCGACGAGATCGGCTTACACGCGACCGCCGAACGGATCCGCACCCTGGTCGAGAACTCCTGGATCCAGGAGGGCGAGGCTCAGGCACGGGTGACCGTATCGATCGGGGCGACCATGGCCTTGCCATCTGAGACCCCGGACGACCTTGTTGACCGCGCCGACCGGCTCATGTACGGGAGCAAGCACGGCGGACGGAACCGGGTGACCGGTGACGCCGGTGAGCTCGCCAGCATCGCTGAGCGCCCCCTCGTCGGCACCGCCATCCCCTGGGAGATTCCCGGGGCGGTCGACATGGACGGATTCGGTCGCGGGGCGGCGGAACTGGCTGTTTGACAGTGCAGAAGGTCCGGCACTCCCGCCGCTGCGACAACTGGCGGTCGACCTGGGGCTGGCCGTCGCCTGGTTTTCGGCCCTCCGAGGTGACGCCGGACGTGAGGCTGCCTCAGCCGGCCAGTGATCCGCCGAAGATCTGCCAGGCGAGCAGAGACTTCGCGACAAGACTGAGCACCAGGTAGGTCTTCTCGCCGTAGGCGTAGTCGGTCCACCTGCCGACCCCACGGTACTGGAGCCACTGGTTGAGCCCGAAACTGAAGAAGAGGATGAGCTGGGTGACAACGATTCCGTAGACAAAGCCGGGGACGGTTGTGGCTCCGAAGATGTTGAACCAGATCGAGATCCACGGGGCGAGGCCGACGACAGTTCCGAACCAGAACGGCAGCATCGTGGTCTTGGTGCGTCCTGGCGGGTTCATCAGCTCCTGGATCCACCCAAAGAGGATCATCCCGATGTTGGCACCGGCGACGGCGAAGATGGCGTTGATACTCGTGATGCCGGAGTAGAAGCCGATGAGGATGACCATCAACGTGGCGCTGAACGAGTACTCGACCCACCGGAACCGGTTGATGCCTCGCTTCAGGTCACGCTCGTAGGTGCCGCGATACGCGGTCGCGGTCACCAAGTGGTCGAGTGCGGCCATGACGAGGAAGACGGCGACCGCCCATCCGATCGGCACGTCGAAGAGCGACGCAGGGGCAGGTACGGCGGTCCCCGGTGGCCCATCCGGGACGGACGAGGTGACCGTGATGGCGAAAGTGCCGGCGAGCAGGACGATCGCCACGGCCTGAGTGAAGTGCATCAGCGCGAGACCGAGGTTCCACCTCCGCAGACCGGCCAGGCGCTCCTGCGTAACGCCGGTCGCCACCGGCGTGCTGTCGTTCATGTTCATGTCTTCTCCTTCTCGGTCGCCGCTCGGGAATGTGATCCTTCGTGTTGGTGTTGAGCTCGTTAGATTCTACAGAGATTAGACAAACACTATACGACAATTGGGTGAAAGGTGCATAGCATGTCGGTTGGCTCGGTTGGCTCGGTTGGCTCGGTTGGCTCGAGGGACGTTGGGACAACGAATGCTGGGCTCGTGGATCTTGGGGCGCCGCCCTCAGGCGTTGGGGTCGTGGTGCCGGACCCGAGGCGCTGGTACGCGCTGGGGGTCATCGCCATTGCCCAGCTGATGGTCGTGCTCGACTCGTCGATCGTGAACCTGGCGCTCCCGTCCGCCAAGCGCGCCCTGGCCATCTCGGACGCCAACCAGCAGTGGGTGGTCACCGCGTACACCCTGGCTTTCGGCGGCCTGCTGCTGCTCGGCGGCCGGGTGGCCGACTATGTGGGCCGCAAACGCATGTTCATCATCGGGCTGCTGGGCTTCGCCCTCGCGAGCGCCCTCGGTGGGCTGGCTCCCAACCAGGGTCTGTTGTTCGCCGCTCGCGCGTTGCAGGGTGGCTTCGGTGCCCTTCTGGTCCCGGCCGCCCTCAGCCTGCTCACCGTCACCTTCCATGACCCGAAGGAGCGGGCGAAGGCTTTCGGGGTCTATGGCGCGATCGCCGGCGGTGGCGCCGCGATCGGCCTGCTGCTAGGCGGGGTGCTCACCCAGTACGCGTCGTGGCGCTGGTGCCTGCTCGTCAACGTGCCGATCGCGCTGATCGCGGTTGTCGGCGCGATGAGGGAGCTCAAGGAGTCCAAGGCCGGCGGGAATACGCGCTACGACATCCCAGGCGCCGTCACCGTTACCGGTGGCCTTATTGCGTTGGTGTACGCGTTCACCCAGGCAGCGCCGGCGGGCCCCGGGGCCTCTAGCCGGTGGACCGACCCCGCGACGCTGGCCTGGTTCGGGCTCGCCCTGGTGCTGCTGGTCAGCTTCTTCGTGATCGAGACCCGCACCAAGAACCCGCTGCTGCCCTTGCGGGTGCTCCTGGACCGCAACCGCGGTGGTTCCTACCTGGTGCAGCTGATCGTCGGGATCGGCCTGTTCGGGATGTTCCTGTTCCTGAGCCTGTATCTCCAGGTGGTCCACGGGTACTCGCCGATCCAGGCGGGCTTCGCGTTCCTGCCGTTCTCCCTGGGAATCATCCTCACGGCAGGGGTGGCCGCGAACCTGCTACCCAAGGTGGGCCCGCGCCCGCTGATGGTGCCGGGGCTGCTGCTGGCCGCCATGGGGCTGCTCCTGCTGAGCAGGCTCACCCCGACCAGCTCCTATGCCGCCCATGTGCTGCCGTCGATGATCATGATGAGCGTCGGGCTGGCCCTGGTGTTCATCCCGGTCGCGAGCACGGCGCTGCACGCGGTCGGCGGTCACGACGCTGGTGTGGCCAGCGCGCTGATCAACACCAGCCAGCAGGTGGGCGGGTCGTTGGGCATCGCGCTGCTGAACACGGTGGCCGCCGCCTCGACCACGACCTACTTCGCCTCCCACCGGGTGCTCCCGCCGCCGGTGAAAGCGGCCCTGACCCACGGCTACACCCAGGCTTTCCTGGTCGGTGCAGGGTTTCTGCTCGTCGCAGCGGTAGTGGCCGGGCTCCTGATCAACATCGGCAAGACCGCCGCCTCAGAGAACGACCCCGTACCCCTCGCCGGGTGAACCCGCCCTACATCTTGTTCTCAGAAGGGATCAGCCATGATCATCAGCAAGCGTGAGTATGAGTTCGCCGAACGGAACAGCGATCAGGAGGGGACCCGGCACCTGCGGGTCATGCATGGCCGCCAAGGGGTCGACCTGCGGGCCGCCGAGCGTGCCGTGCGTGGAGTGATCCCCTGCCCTGACACGCTCCGTCTGAGCCGGAAGCGTCACTCGATATGACCGAGGAGCAGCCTTTCGAGGTAGTCCGGCGCTATAGCGGGTTCGAGCTGCGCCGCTACCCGTCCCACGTCGTGGCTGAGGTCACCGTCGAACAACCCTTCGAGCAAGCGGGAAACACGGCGTTCCGCTACCTCTTCGGCTACATCACCGGCCAGAACCGATCCCGAACCTCGGTGGCGATGACCGCGCCCGTCGTCCAGTCGGCCGGCGCCACCCAGAAGGTGGCCATGACCGCGCCCGTCATACAGCACAGCACGCAGGAGGGCGGGTATGCCGTCGCGTTCGTCCTGCCGGCATCGATGACCGAGGAGACCGCACCGGCGCCAACCGACCCCCACGTCTCGATTCGCACGGTACCGCCGAGCGTGGCGGCCGTGACGCGATACTCCGGCCGCTGGTCGCAGGACTCCTACGAACGCCACTGCAGTGCCTTGCTTCAGGCGATCGAGGCTGAGGCACTCAAATCCATCGGGACACCGCGCTTCGCCCGCTTCGACCCGCCGTTCAAGCCATGGTTCATGCGTCGTAACGAAGTGGTCGTCGACGTGGACGTGAACCCTGGGGCACGTGAGTAGACGCAGCCTCACCTCACACCCGCCACCAGGACGACCGCCGACGTCGCCACCACGAACATCGCGGCGACAAGGAGTCCGGACCGTCGGGTGCCGGCAGCTCACAGGCTGCGGGTGGGGCGTGCGTGGTCGAGTGGGCGCCGTCCCCAGAGGCGGATGCGACTGATAGGAATTCCACCATGATCCTCCCGAAGGTCCGAGACCCTCGCTTCGTGACAATCCGCCGCGGTGGGAGCCTTGCCGACTCGGACCACCAGCTCCTCGCTCTGTGGGCGGCATCGTGCGCAGAGCACGTTCTGGACCTATTCGAGTTGGCTCGGCCGCGGGACCCACGACCGCGTCAGGCGATCGAGCATGCGCGCGCTTGGGCGCGGGGCGAGGTCACGATGACCCGAGCTCGCGCGGCGGGCGGCCATGCAATGGGCGCAGCAAGAGACCTGAGTGGAGCAGGACGGCATGCCGCCTACGCTGCGGGCCAAGCCGGAGCCGTCGCGCACGTCGCCGCGCACGAGCTTGGCGCTGCCGCCTACGCGATCAAGGCCGCACGTGCTGCCGCCCCGGAAGGCGGGAGCGGGGAGGCAGGGAGACTCGAGTGCCAGTGGCAGCGTGATCAGCTTCCGGAGGCAGTTCGCGAGCTCGTACTTGACGACCAGCGGTTGCGAAACGAAATCTGCTGGTCAGTGTTCTACGGCTGCGCCCGTCGCGCCCTCGAGTGAACATCACAGCACGGTCGAAGGCGAGCCCACCGCACTGACAAGTATTGGGCTCTGCCCCTAGGGCGCGTTGACTTTTGGGTGGGCGATCACATCCACGCCCCACCCGCGAATTGGTAGCGGCGCTGGCCGGCCGAGGAGGTAGCCCTGTCCCCAAGGGACGCCGAGGTCTTGAAGCGTGCTGAGCTCGACGATTTCTTCGATGCCCTCGGCGATGACCTGGGCCCCGACTTCGGCAGCGAAGGCGAGCAGGGCTCGGGTCAGGGCCTGCTGTTCATGGTTGCGGTCGATGCCGGCGATCAGGGCGATGTCGAGCTTGATGATGTCTGGTTGGAGCCGGAGCAGATGCCGGAAACCGGCATAGCCAGCGCCGACGTCGTCGGCGGACAGGCGGGCGCCGTGCGAACGCATCGGGGCCAGTGCCTGGTGCAGGGCGGCATAGTCCTCGACAGGGACGTGTTCGGTGAGCTCGATAACGATCCGGGGCCACAGGGCGGGGTGGCACAGCTCTTGGTCCACGAGGTGCATCGCCGTGGCCGGGGACATGTTCACGGCCAGGAACATCTTCGGTGGTGCGGTGTCGAGGTAGGTCAGCACCGAGGTGGCCGCAAGCCATTCCAGGTCGACGCCGAGCCCGACGGTGAAGGCGTCGCTGAACCACCGGTCCGGGCCGCCCAGGGTGGGGTCGGGGAACCGGGAAAGGGCCTCGTGCCCGACGGTGGCTCCAGTGGTCAGGTCCTGGATTGGTTGAAAGACGGGGGTGAGGGTCTTGTCGCGCAGAACCCCCTGGATGCGGGCGAGGACCTCGGCGTGCTCATCGTCCGGCTGAGTTTGAGCAGTAGTGGCGGCGGTGATCTGGCGCAGGGTTGCGTAGAGCTGGCGGGTCTGTAGCAGGTTCGCGATCCGAAGAGTGGCCTCGGTGGCGTCCACGGGTTTGGTCAGGAAGTCCTGCGCACCTTGGGCCAGGGCCTGGTTGCGAGAGGCCGGGGTGGTGTCCGCGGTGAGGACCATCACCGGCAGGTAGTCGCCGGCCGCGAACTTCTGGATCTGGGCCAGCACCTCGAAGCCGTCGACATGGGGCATCCGCAGGTCGAGCAGCACGAGGTCGGGTCTGTGTTCGGCGAGCTGGCGGGGCACCGCCCGGGAGTCGGTCTCTGTGTAGACCCGGTCCAGCCCCTGCTGGACCAACAGCTGCTTCAGGAACGCCACGTTGGCGGGGTTGTCATCGACCACCAGCACGCTCATCCCGGCGAACCTGGCCAGCGGCCGACTCATGCGGGCCCCCTAGCCGGCGCGGCGGTCTGGTCGAGCAACGCCAATACATCGACCACGTCCAGCGGCTTGGTCATACATGCGGCAGCGCCAGTGGCCAGCAGTTGGCGAGAGTGAGCGGCGGAAACGTCCGCGGTCACGATCACCACCGGCAGCGCGCGGGTTTCCGACCTGGCTTTGAGGTTTCGCAGAACCTCGGCGCCAGAGATGTCGGGCAGGTGTAGGTCCAGCAGCACCAGGTCGGGGTGGTGGGCCCCGGAGAGGTCAATGCCCATGCGCCCGGACCCGGCGTTGATCATCCGCCACGCGGGACGCAGCTCGAGCATGTGCTCCATCAACCGCACGTTTGACTCGTTGTCCTCGATGTAGAGCAGGGTGAACGAGCCCTCGGGCGCCTTCGCCACGGTCGCAGCCACCCTGCCGACGCGGCCCTCGCTGAAATCTCCGGCCGGATCATGGGTGCTTGGCAGGGTGACGGTGAACGCGGACCCGCGTCCGGGCGCCGAGTCCACGCCCAGCGAGCCGTACATCAGCTCGGCCAACGAGCGGGTCAGCGCCAACCCGATCCCGGTCCCCTCGACCCCCGTGCCTTCCGCACCTAGCCGGTCGAACGGGGTGAACAACCGCCCCTGCAGCTCCAGGTCGATGCCGGGGCCGTCGTCGCGTACGGTGATCGCGACCTCGGCCTCACCTGTGCGGTGCTCGACCCAGACCGTGCCGCCGGCCCGGTTGTACTTCACCGCATTCGACAACAGGTTGAGCAAGATCTGCCGAAGCCGCTGCTTGTCGGCTAGCACCCAGCAGTCGCCCAACCCCGGCGACGCGACCAGGGTGACCCCTGCGGACTCGGCCAGCGGCGCCATCAGCGCCAGGGCCTCCCCAACGACGGTGGTCACCAGGACCGGTTCGCGGCTGATCGAGGTCTCCCCTGCCTCGATCCGCGCGATATCCAACACGTCATTGATCAGGTTCAGCAGGTGCCGACCGCCGTGCAGGATGTGATCAACCGACTCGGCGTGCTCGGTGTCGGCGAGCTGCATCTCCAACAGCTGACCGAAACCCAGGACGGCGTTCAGCGGGGTCCGCAGCTCGTGGCTCATCCGGGACAAGAAGTGGTTCTTCGCCTCGTTCGCCGTCCGCGCGGCCGCCTCGGCCGCCTTCAACGCCTCCGCAGCCTCCATCCGCCGGGTGATGTCCTCCACCGTTACCACGGTGCGCTCGGGCGGCCCGTGCGGGTTCGGAACAGGCCTGGCGACCGCGCGCACCCACCGGAAACCCCCGTCCGGAGTCAGGATGCGGTGCTCGGATTCTGCCGGCAGACCGGCGACGAGCGCAGGGATGAAGCCGAGTTCCAGCTCGGCCCGGTCCAGCGGGTGCGCCGTCAGCGGATTGACGAGCTCCTCAAGATCAAGGCCCAGCACGTCACGGCAGTGAGGGCTCACATAAAGGTAAGCCGTTGGCTCCAGTTGCAACAGGAGGAACACGACGTCCACGCTCTCCGCGAGCTGGCGCAGCCGGGTCTCGTTCTCCGCCGCTTCTTGCTCGAGCAGGCGCTCCTCCGTGAGGTCCCGGACCACGGCGATCACCATGGCTTGGGCCCCGGACCCAACCGGGGCCAGACTCACGTCGATCGGGAACGCCGATCCGTCCCGGCGCCGACCGGAGAGCGATGGCCCCGCCCCCAGCGGGCGAGTCGTTGGCTCAAGCAGGAACTCTGATCGCAAACCAACGTGCCGACTCCTGGACCCCTCCGGCAGCAGGACCTCGACATCCGCCCCCAACAAGGCGTGCCGCGCGTAACCGAACATCTTCGTGGCCTGGGCGTTCACCAAGATGATCGCGCCTTGCCCATCGACGCACACGACGGCGTAGGGCGCGGCCTCGAGCACCGCCGCAAAGCGGGCATTATCCCGTTCGCTGTCGCTCGCGGCGCGCGAGATCGACGCGGCTCCGTTGATCACACCAGCATCGTCATAGATGGGCGACATGGACATGATGACCTCGATAGATCGACCGTCACCACGCAGCCGCATGCAGTGGTATCCACTCTCGGCGACGCCCGTGGCGATCCGCGCGTGTCGCTCCCGCTCTTCCGTGAGCGCGTCGGGCGGGATCATCACCTCGAAGCTGCGGCCCACCATCTCCGCCGCCGATCGTCCGTACACAAGCGTCGCGCCGTCGTTCCAGGTGGTGATGATCCCGTCGACGTTCTTGGCGATCACCGCGTCCTGGGAGGAGTTGATGATGGCGGCCAGAGCCTGCGCCGCGCCGCGAATATGGGCGGTGGCCACCCGTCGATCCGTCGCAGACCGAGTGCGATCGAGCGCCGCAGCAGCGCGATCATCGGCGGCGTGAACCCGGTCCCCGGCCGCGTCCGCCGAATGCCGGCGGTGCGAGGCGACATCTCGAGCCTGGGCCGCGTCATCGCGGGCCAGTGCAGCGGTCGCCCCTGACGCGTCCTTTCGTCGGTCGAGTGCAGCAGCGGCGCGATCCTCAGCAGCAAGCACCCTGTGTCGGGCCGCTTCCTCACGGTCGCCGTACGGGGCTGCGTCACGGGTCTTGGCTGCCTCATCTCGGGCAGAGGCGACCCGATCCCGGGAGGCAGCCTCGCGCCGATCACGCACGGCTGCCGTGCGATCCCGCGCCGCGAACCTGTAGTCCTCAGCGTCCTGTCGCTCCTCATCCCCTGCCGCCAGGTCGCGGTCCTGCGCCGCGTCATCGCGCCCGGTCGCAGCCACATCGCGTGCATCGGCCATGTTGCTTGTGGCTCTGGCGCGGTGGACTGGTAGACCAGCCTTGGTCTTCCGGACGGCCAACGGCTTCTTACTCACCTTGCAACACCCCTCCAGGAGGGAAAGTTGCAAGACCGAAGCCTGATCCGAGGTGCGCATCCCCGACGCGATCGACCGTCCTGGCCTTCGCGCGCATCATCAGCTCGGTGGCGCCCATCCCTTCCCCCTCCTCAGCGCTCCCCCGAGACCACCAGGTCCAGGATCGTGCTGCTGGGGACGCTAACACCATCAGGCACTTGGGCGTCGGGTATTGGTCCTTTGTGTGATCCTTCGCTCTCGTCAGGCGCTGAGCGCTACGACTTGGGTAAGGCGGCGACACCCGCAGGGCCAGGGTTAGTCGATGGGTTCCACCCATTCGGCCCGCCAGCCGGGTGCCTCCGACTTTTGCGCGTAGTAGCGAGTATCGCGAATGATCGACCCGTCTGCACCAAGCTCCAGAATGGCCACCACGTGCCACACGTCCCCGGCATAGTCATTTGTCCCCTCGACGACCCAGACGTGCCCGGACCCGACCACCCTGCGCAAGGTGATCGAGGGGGGCACCGGAAAAGCCTCCTGCATTGCACGCATGGCCTCACGTCCAGCGATGCGCTCGCCCGACTGTGGCATCTCCATCAGGTAGGCCTCGTCCCGAAGCTGATACTCCGCGTCAGGTGAGAGGCCATCCCCTGTGAGCCCAAACAAACGCTGAATGCCTTCGCGCATCGCAGCCGAGTCGTTGTCGGTGATTGCCCGCAGAAATAGCTCGCGCACATCAGGGTCGCTCATCGGTCCTCCCGGTCGACGTTGTCACGCCCGGTCATACAAATCCTGCCCTTCCTCCCGATCGAAGTCCATGTCTCGCCCGGCCCACCCCCAGAGGCCAGACGCCGCTACAGCGCACGACGAAACCGGAAGTCCGCAGAGCAGCTATCTGGACGCCTGACTGTCGACTCGCGTTCTAAAGCCCACGCACCCTCGACTTCCATCTGAGGAACGTGTTCGCCAAGCTCGGTGTCGCTAGCGTGTACCCGTGGACCAGCCCCTCGGCGTCTGCCAGCATGACCTCGCAACCGGCGTAACCCTCTCTTACGTGTCGACAGGCCCCGCCTCCGGGACGCCGGTCCTCTTGCTGCACGCGTGGGGTGAGTCTCGGCGCTCCTTTGACCGGGTTCTGCCACTGCTGCCCCTCACGATCCATGCAATAGCGATGGACCAGCGCGGTCATGGAGACGCCAGCAAGCCCGAGGTGGGCTACTCGCTCGAACACTTCGCGGAAGACATCGTGGCTTTCATGGATGCAGCCGGGATCCCTACGGCTGTGCTGGTGGGATCATCCAGCGGCGGGTACGTCGCCCAGCAGGTGGCGGTCACCAGGCCGTACCGCGTCGCTGGCCTGGTCCTGCTCGGATCCCCGCGCGACCTCCAAGGGCGACCTCCCGTCACTGACGAGGTCGATCAACTATCCGATCCAATAGGCGCCGCCTGGGTGAGGGAGTCGCTGACATGGTTCCCCCAGCACCATCAGGTGCCGCAGTGGTACATCGACGAGCGGGTCCAGGATGGCGTCCGCATCCCGGCAGACGTGTGGCGCGACACCTTCAACGGGCCCGTTGCTGCCCGCCCACCCACTGACGCAGGAACGATCGCGGCACCCACCCTCATCATTTGGGGCGATCGCGACGAGCTCTTGACACAGGAGACGCAGGAAGCCCTCGCTGCGGCCATCCCGAACTCCCGACTCTTGATCTATGAGGACACGGGTCACCTGGTTCTCTGGGAGCAACCCAAGCGCGTCGCTTCCGACCTGATCACCTTCGTCCAGAGCCTGCACGGCGGTACGCCTGACGAACAACATCGCCGTCACTAAGTGAACTCGTGCGCGGGCTGCGCGTGCGCCCGCAGGTCACCACGGACTCGACTCCATTCATCTCGTTGACATGTCGTCTGAGACAGGCCCACGCTGTGTCTTGTGGCCCTGATGTTGGCCTGCGGTGTGCTGGTTGTTGCCGGGGTGGCCCTGGTCGGTGCATGGGGCCGCCTTGGAATCGTTGCGCCCGTGGGTGTCCCCGATCGTGGACGTATCGCGACTGCGCTGGCTCGCTATGCATGGTGGGTCACATTGGTGGTCACCACGGGCTTGGTCACCGGTGTGCTGGTCGCCGGAGCGGGTGGCCGACTCATCATGCGGCTACTGGCCGCGACCTCTCCCTCCTCGAGTGGTTTGCTGACCGAAGCTGGCGAGACCATCGGCCGGATCAGCGTCAGCGGAACGCTTGGCTTCTTCATCTTCGGCGCGCTGCCGCTGGCGCTCTTGGCCGCGTTCGCGTACGCGGGCATCCACCGGTGGCTTCCCGATGGTCAACTCTCAGGACTGCTCTTCGGGGTGCTGTTGCTCGTCGCTGCCAGCACCCGGCTTTGAGCCACTACGGTCCAGCAACCCCGACTTCGTGCTGGTCGGGCCTGCCTGGGTCGCGCTCCTCACCCTGGGCCTGCTCGTGCTCGCGGAGGGAATGGCCACAGCGGCGTTCATGGGCTGGTACAGCAGGCGACTGCCTGCTCTGCAACGCGACCGGAAGGTACTCGCACGCTTCGTGTTGACCGGATCATTGCTCGCGCTGACCGGTCCAACCGGCGCGCTGGTGTTGGCTCCCGCGCTCGTTGGCGCAGCTTTGGTGGCCCTCGTCGCGCTCATCGCGCCAGACCTTTCCTCGTGGTGGCTGTCCAACCGCACGAGAACCGTAGGACGAGTGCTTCTGGCAGGAGGGACGTTGCTGGCGCTTCCCGGATTTGTCATAGCCATTAACGACATACTTCCTTGACGCTGCTCGCCGCCTTAAGAAGATGGGCTGCCAGCGAGGACAGGGCTTCTAACCTCGACCGCCCGATGCCCGCCGAAGCAATAGTCCAACTCCTGAAACAGTCGCACCAAAGGTCACCGCATCACCAGCCGACCATCGGAATCTGACGAGCACTTCGGCTGGTAGTGCGCACACTCTCTTGGACAGTTGAGCACTGAATGGGGCACCGGTGACCCTCAACCGCAGCGACGACGGTCCGCGGTCATCGCGGACCTGCCCGGGGCTGTGAGCCCGACATCGCCGCGGCCTACTCACGGGAGGTTATTTGACTCGCCAGTCTCCGCGGTGCACGACGTCGTCGACCCCGCGGCGGCGTGCGCTGACACTGGTGTCCTGGCTGGGGGTGTCGGCAGCTCGGTGGCCGATGGTTATCGCGCCGATGGGTTCGTACTCCTGTGGGATTCCGAACTCGGCTTGGAACGGCGAGATGTGCTCGGGCATGATCCCGAAGAAGCATGCGTCGAGGCCCTCGTCTACGGCAGTGAGCAGCATCATGAGCGCGGCCATGCCTGTGTCGATGTGCCAGTAGGGAGCGGGCCACCGTGCTTCCGCCCGGTCTTCCCAGCCCTTGTCCGGCTCGGCGTAGCGCTCCAGGTAGGCGTTCTTGTGTGCGAGGGGGACGACGACCAGGGGCGCGAGTTGCATGGTCGGGGTCTGCTCAACTCGGGTCGGGACAAACGGCCAGAAGCGGGCCCGGTCCTTCGCCTCCGTGAGGGCCAGAAACGCCCAGCCCTGGCTGAAGCCGGCGGAGGGCGCCCGCAAAGCGTTGTGGAGCACCCGCTCGACAACAGCCGGGTCCAGGGGGTCAGCGCTGTAGTGCCTGATCATGCGCCGACGGCGAACAACCTCCTGAAATTCCATTCTTTGACCGTAGCGGTTGCCCAGGCTTCGAGTTCGACAACACCGACTCCTCGCGTGACGGGCTCAGCCTCCGGCGTTTCGGAGCATGAAGTCCCGGTTGGGGTCCCGGCCCATCGTCGGGTCCGGAGGCGCGTCGGGGTCCTGGCTGGCGATGGTGTCCTTGAGCGGTATGTGCCGGGGAAGCTTCTTGAAGCGCGCAGCCGACGGCGACGTCGTGACATCGGCCGCGGGCTCAGCCTTGACGACGCCCTGGGACTCAGCCACGTTCTCAGTCCCTGCCACGCTCTTTGTCTGCGCCACGTTCTCGGCCTCAGTCACGTTCTCAGCCACAGCCTTCACCACTCTCGTCAGGTCGAACCAGCAGGCACACCGCTCGTCTGCGCTGAACCTGCACTTCCACGACACCTGCCAGCGACCCGAGTCATCCGCTTAGGCGGAACGCAGCTGGCAGTCGATCCACCCCAAGTATCACCGGTCCTTGGATCATCGTGGGCAACGACCGGGCGAACGCCGCGGGTCACGGCGGAGGTGGACGAGGCCCTCCGCCTGCACCTGCAGCTTGTCACGCACGGGGATCCTTCAGCGGGCGTGAAAACAGCTGACTAGCCAGCGGCTGTTGTGCGTTGGATCCTGAGACTCGGCAGTTCTGCCAAGCTCTGCGCGACAACGCAATAGCGCTCCGTCAGCTCAACAAGACGGGCGAGGGGCTGGTCGTCGGCGTCGGTGTCCACTTCGGCGATGAGCTGGATGGCGCGCACACCAACGGGGGCGTCGCGGGAGATCCCCAGGGTGCCTCGAGCGTCAAACTCACCTTCCGCGTGGAGCCGGGCACTGCGGATATCGACGCCGAGTGCGATCGCCACGCTTCGCATGGTGACGCCGGCGCAGGCCAGCAGGGCCTGTAGGAGCATGTCCCCGGAGCAGGCGTCACCGCCGTTGCCGCCGGCGGCCGGATGCAGCCCGGCTCGGACCGGACCAGCCCAGGAATCGACGGTGCAGGTTATGCCAGGGTCGTCGAACGATCCGGTCGCATGCAACGACGTGAGAGCGCTGGCTGGTTCGTCGCGGTATCGCTGTTTGAGTGGAGCCTGCATCTCGCGCAGTTCGGTGCGATCCATCTGTGACCTCTCAAAGAATCTCGACCCGGCCGAGCCCGAGTATTGCCAATGATCACCTTCATCCTGGATCAAGTTCCCCGCGGTGGCGCGTCTCGATGCTGCGTCACTCGCCGAAGTTCGCTCGAAGGTGCCCCCCTCGAAGGCGTTCGCCCGTCGCTCAGCTGGTCCCGGCAAGCACCGTGGAGATGCTGACCTCGCTGGTGAGTGTCCTGTGTACCGGGCACTTGTCGGCGATAGCAAGCAGCGAGGCCCGCTGCTGGGCGCTCAGTGAGGCGTCCAGGGTGATCACCCGGTCGATGTGGTCCAGACGCACGGCAGTGTTCTCGCAGGTGTCGCAGTCCCTGGCGTGGATACGGCTGTGCGCCAGCTGCACGGAGGTGGGGCCCATGCTCCACCCCTTGCGGTCGGCATACATGCGCATCGTCATCGAGGTGCACGCCCCCAGCCCTGCCAGCAGCAGGTCGTATGGCGTCGGGCCGGCATCCTGCCCGCCCGAGCTCTCCGGCTCGTCCACGGTCCAGGTGTGCCCACCCGCGCGGACGGTGTGAATGAAGTGACCCTGCTCGGACTCGGCGACGACTACGCCGGGGACTGTGACGGCCGGAACTGGCTCGGCTGGTGCCGGGCTGGGATCATCGACCGTCGAGGAGGCCATGGGCAGGTACCGGCGGACCCACGTTGCGATGAGGGACGCGACGAACTCCGCATCGGCCGGTCGGGTCAGCAGGTGATCAGCGCCGTCAACTGCCACGAACGACTTGGGATGGCGAGCGGCCTCGAAGATGGCCCGGGCATTGTCGATGCCGACGATCTGGTCCTGCGGGGAGTGCAGCACCAGCAGGGGACTCCCCAGCGCGGCGATGCGCTGGGCCTGGGGTTGTGCGGCGATGTCGTCCAGGAAGTCCGCCTTGATCGAGAAGATGCGTCCGCCGATACTCACCTGTTTCTGGCCGTTCGCGGCGAGCTCCAGATCACCTTCGACGATCAGGCGAGAGACGTGCTCAGGGCTGCTTGGTGCTCCAAGGGTGGCCACGGCCACGACCTCATCGATGGTCCCTGCGGCCGCGAGAACTGCTGCACCGCCCAGCGAATGACCGACCAGGATGGATGGGGCGTGGCCCTGGCTGCGCATCCACCCTGCCGCGGCGAGCAGGTCGGCGATGTTGGAGGAGAAGTCGGAGTTGGCGAAGTCACCACCGGACTGGCCCAGACCGGTGAAGTCGAAG
>JBBRZV010000065.1:0-18462 GCA_038236365.1 Actinomycetales bacterium
CGCTGTGCCGGTTGCTCACTCCGCCGAACTCGTTCAACTTGGACTCGGTGTGTGTCCCCCCAGGGTTTGCATTGACAGCGTCGTGCGAGTAGTACTCGCGCGACGCGGCGATGTTGACAGGCTGGCCAAGCTTGTACCAGTCTCCAGCGGCTTGGTTGGCTCCCGTGCCGTCGTGGCAGCTAAGGCACAGCGCGCTCTGCTGCGAGCCCAAGCTGCTCGGCGAGCCCTTGGCAAGGAGGTTTGGCGCCTTCGCCGTGTGCACACGGTGGCAGGTCCCGCACTGAGCTGAGTTGATGGCATAAGGACCGTGGATCTCGGAGATCACGGCAGGGGTACTAGCAGTGGTCGCAGGAACAGTAGTCGCTGGGGCGGTGGTCGCCGACGCAGTAGTCGCCGACGCAGTAGTCGAATTTGCCGCGACGACGGTAATGCTGGGCTCGCCGGGGGTCGCCTGAGCTGCCTGCGGGGTCAAGGTGACAGCAAGGACCCCGGCAGCCAGGCCGGTGACGAGCACTGCGATCTTTGGCAGGCTCCCCCTGTTCAGTTTGAAGATCTTCACTTGGCAACGCCAGTTCTGCTTGTCGACTTGATAGGACTCTGCGGGCCGGGCACGGCTAAGCCTTGATGCTGGCCAGGTGAGAGCTTCACCGCAGGCGGGGCGCCGAGACGAATTGTTGCCACGTCCGTTCCCGTCAGGGTATTTCCGCCGTTGGTGATCCGGAGCTCGTAGTCGGTGAGGTATTTCGCGTCGATCGACAGCGTGATGGTGAACTCCTGCTCGGTGTAGGAGTCGGAGGGCAGCGTGACCGACCGGTCGGGGTTGGCACCCATCGAGCGGTGACCGACCAAAGCGAGGCCGCCCTCTTTGCCGATCCTGAAGTCGGCCAGGGCGATGTCCTCGCCCAGAGGACCTTGCATCGTGCCACCGCCATGACCTAGCGCCGGGACCCACTCGCGGTTGAGGTGTAGGGGGATCCCCAGCTCTGGCTGAGCAGGCACGACGGCGAAGCCAGAGCCCAGCTTGGAGCGGAACTCGAGCCATGGGGTCACCGTGATCGGGGCGGTCCCGGCGTTGTGAAGCCTGAACCGCACGCGGAAGGTCTGGAATGGCGTCGCATCCAGGACCGTTTCATCCACGGGCAGGTAGTTGGCAAGGAGCTGGGGGCCCTCGATCCGCGCGAGCACGTGATGGTCGTCAAAGGCCGCGCCGGCAGGGAGGGCCAGATCGGGGGTCCGGGTCTCAGACGTCGTCGTCGTTGGGGTCGTAGGCGTCATAGTTGTTGCGGGGCTGGTGGTCGGGCTGGGGGTGACGGTTGACGTGGGGGTGTCAGTCGAAATGGGGGTTAGCGTGGCCGAGTCGGCGACCGCGGCGACCTGCGAAGGACCGAACGCTGTCACTGCGAGCGCGAGGGCGACAATGACGGCCACCAGGACCGCTGGGTAGGTCACCACTGTCCGCAGGCGAATGTGGCGAGGTCCGGCGTGCTTCATGCGCGAATTCCTGACTCCCTGTAGGCACCCCGTCGTGAAGGGGTGCTTCGGCTCATCACAATTATCTATTTGAGCGATTTGTATAACCATCCGCCGGGGGGCACATCTCGGGTAGAGACGACTCCTACCAGGCCCACGTCTCGCGGTCCCCAGCGAGCGTCAAAGGTACAGGTCGGTCCCGGCCTTGTCTCAGGGCCACGGAACAGGGTCAGTACAAAGGAAAGACCCCGGGTGGTCCGGCAAACCGGGCCACCCGAAGTCCTTGAACGACTAGTCCGATAATTCAACTAGTCTTCGTGCCCATTGTCGCATTAGACGCTGTGGCACATTTCACAGGTGCCACGGTTGTTAACCCGGAGCAATCTGCTGCTGCTGGCGGCCGGCGGAGTAATCAAGCCGCCCGGATCCCTGACCTGATCCGCAGAACCCATTCCGGCGCCGTTTATCGCTGCGTTTGAGCCGTGAGAAACGTGACAGGTGATGCAGTTCGCCGCGTTCTGCTTGTAGTTCGCGTCCGAACGGTGGCGGTACGTATACGTTGTATCAACGGTACCGCCGGTGGCGCCGTCAACCGTTGGGTAGCCCTGGTTGGCGTTCTTGTAGGACTTGCTTGATGCGAGGTAGCGCGTGTGGCACGTGGTACACCACGCCGCGATGTTCTGGATGTAGCCGTCAGGAGCGGCGGCGCCGGTCCCGACGGAGCTGGTGCCGTTAGTGAACGCTGTGCCACCGGGGGCTCCCACATTAGTGAGAGAGCCGTTCGCGCCGGGCGACCAGTAGTTGGTCGTCGTGTACCCCTGGGTGGTTGAGTCCGGGATGACGACATTGACGGCGGGTGTCAAGGACTCATCAACACTGCGCGTGGCCGGGTTATCGGCGACAGGGGGAACAAGTTTCCACTGTGAGTTGCTCGGTGTCGCCTTCAGGATTCGGAAGTTACCGTTTCCGTGGGGGTCATGACACGAAGTGCACTCCAACGTGACGCCCTGTCCAACGCCGGAATTGAGGTATCCGTTGCCCCACTCGGTGCCTGGAGTCCCGATTTGGTGCCTAGACGTCGTCGACTGTCCGGCTACTGCAGTCCCGAGCGCCGGCACGACCGGATTAGAGCCCGTAAAGGTGCCGTCCGCGACGCCATTGACCAAATTGGCGGTCCAATCCCTACTAGCGTTCCCGGAATCGATTTTCGCCTTATCAAAACCACCGCCGCGAAGCGCCAAGCCTCCTGGAGTCTGCCCGTCCTGGACGTCGGTCGAGGCAATCCCCGTGCTGTCGTGACAGGTGTAGCACAGCGCGGGCTCAGCCTGAATCAGCAGGAACGAGGCCTTGGCCGTGTGGGCTCGGTGGCAGGTCGCGCACCTCCCAGCTGCGTCACTGACAACCAGGTTCCCAGCCACTGTCGCCTGGTGGCTGACGTGCGGCCCGCCGTCAGCCTGTGCTGGCCCAACGCCCCCCATCGTGAACATGAGGGCGCCTCCAACTCCAAGGAGGAGAAGTTTCTTCAATGCCCTTCTTTCAACTCTCATTACGTGTGCTCCATTTCAGTACTGCGTTGATACATATTAAATTGATTTCGTGCATATTGCGTTCGTGCACGTTTGTGTGCGTACAGGATAGGAACCCACTGACGCCCGTTTCCGCATACTCAGTACCCCCACACCTGAACCCGATTGTTCTCCCGGTCGGTGACGTAGATGTGGGCACGAGTGTCGGTCGCGACCCCATTCGGGTACTCGAAAGTTCCGTCGGTCTGCCCCTCGGCACCCAAGGACGCAATGTATTTTGGCGTCGCAGTTCCGTCGCCGATGGTGTACATGCGGACCATGTGGTCAGTCGTGTCCGCGACGAAGAGACGCCCAGCGTCGTCGACCGCTGCTCCGCGCGGCAGGCCGAGGTCGCCCTCACCGACGCCGGAGCCGACAACGGCAAGCATCTTTCCGTACCGACCGAAGACCACCAGTCGCCCGTTACTGCTGTCAGTGACCTCGATGTTGCCGTGGGCGTCGACCACGATCCCGTTGGGGAAGTTCAGTTGCCCGGGCGCACCGATGGAACGGGCAAAGGTGCCGTCGGGGCCGAAGACCACGACGCGGTGAGCCTTGTTGGTGAGCCCCCGCACATCCGTGACGTAGAGACTGCCGTCGGGCCCGAAGGCCAGCCCCAGTGGCGCCCACTTGCCGACGGGGTTTCCCGTGGGTGCGAACGCGCGCAGAAAAGTACCCTTCGCGTCGTAGACGTATATCGAAGCGGTGAAGCGATCGCTGACGTAGACGTCTTGCGTCGTCGGGTTGATGGCCACGTACATGGGGAGGTGGCTGGCGCCGGTGGAAGATGGGGGCTTGAGTGTCCCGGTCGGCTTGCCCTTCGCGTCGTAGACTTGGACAACCCGTGGCCCGCCGCTTTGGGTGACATAGATGCGATCTCCGGAGGGGGTGACGGCCACACCGAGGGGCTTCGTCGTTCCGTAGATGCTCATCTCGTAGTGCGGCAGGTTTGTCGAGCTGAGCCCAGGCAACTCCGAGAGAGGCTTGCGGTTCAGCAGGTACCAGACAAACAGCGCGGCAAAGATCAGCAGGAGGGCGATCAGCAGGGTGATTTTCCGCTTCGTGCTCTGGCTCATCTTTGTGGCCGTCGCCTCACCTGCGACGTCACCCTCGGCGACACCGAGGGATGACGTGGCCGCAGGCGCTTGGACGGCCTCGGAGGCCATCAGCGGAGTGGTATCGGGCTTCGTCATCTCAGGTTCATCCTTATTTCTTGGCACTACTCGTCGGCTTCACGCCGAGACGGGATAGGGAGGAGGTCGCGCTGGCGTTGGCGCTATCGACCTTCAGGACCTTCTGGTACCAGGAGATCGCCTCAGGGTTGCTCGACTCGGTCTCCGCGATCAGGCCGAGACCATTCATTGCGTCGACCTTCGCCGGTCCCGTGGTCAGCGTGTTCAACTGTCGCTTCGCCTCGACTGGCTTCTTGTGACAGAAGTTCGCCATCGCTCCGTCATACGTCGCCTGGGGGGTGTTGCCGAGCTTGGTGTACGCCAGGTTCAGCTGGGTGTAGGGCTCGCACCACCCCGTCGGCACGAACAGGAGGGCTCGTTTGAAGGCGTCGACGGCCAGCTGTGTTGAGCCCTCCTGGACTCGGGCGAGCCCCATCTGGTACAAGGCATCCGAGTCCGTTTTGTCTATGATGAGTGCGTCTCCTAACTCTGTGATGGCAACCTTTACGTTTCCCTGCTTAACGGCGATCGATCCGAGGTAGTAGTGGGCCTCCTGAAGCTGTGGGTCCGCTCCCGCAAACTCTCCCTTTGAGACCGCAGTCGTGATCTTGTGGTAGTCCGCTGCTGCCGCCGTGAGGTCACCCTTTGCGATCAGAGCTTGGCCCCGTCCCAATAGCGCGTATCGGTTTGCTTTGTCGGCTTTCAGGATCTCGTCGTATTGCCCGACTGAGTCGTCTAGGCGTTTGACCGACAAATAGGACGCCGCGAGGGCGAGCCGGGCTCCGATGTTGTTCGGATTCTTCTTCACGGCCTGCTCGGCAGACGTCGTTTGCCGGTCGGTCAGCGACGGGCCAGCGTCGACGTGCTGGTCCTGGTAATACATGAAGCCGAAGGCTGCGAAGCCGATGACGAGCACCATGACTCCAATGCGCAGGAACCAAGTCCCGGGGTCGGCAACGTCGGTGCTTCGTTTGGTCAACTTCATCTTGATGCCAGTTCCTCTCGCAATGCCCGGCACGCTTTGGACAGCGCGTACGCGACATGAAGGCAGTTGCCTTCATGTTTCATGCTGTCGTTCCCCGTGCGGAGATCCCATCCGTCGCACGGTAGATTTCGGATATAGGCCTACATAGACCCGGGCGAGAACTTCTTCCGTGCTGGTGCGGCGAGAGTCCCGCCAAGGCAGGACTCGGCCGGCAGGGAAAGCTCGCCGAGCTGGGGGATCGCGTTGACTGAACCCACTACGGCCCGGAGGATTCCCTCGAACCCATTGGTCGGCGAAGTGACCGATGGGCCACGGGTGACCACGGTGCTCACGTCGATCAGGACGGCCTGTGGGGCGAGTGCGGTGAGGTCGAACTCTCGCAGGGGCTCGTTTCGCTCGAAGATGACGACGGTGGGGCCGCACGCCAGCGCCGAAGTGACCGCGTCGAGGTCGCGCGCTGAGGCGACCATCGCCTCGACGCCGATCTTGGCGCGCAGGTACCTCGCGATGCCCTCGCCGAGAAGGGCGTGCTCATAGAGGATCACGACTGATCGCTTCGCCTCACTCATCGGCCGGTCCCCTTCTGGATGGCACCGTGTCTGGATGGCACGTGCTCCATCCGTTCGACCATAGCCACCGCGGGCGCGTCGCCACCATCCCCGAACCGGCACATTACTGGACCGATCACCCTCTACCGGGATACCGGTCCAAGCCCCCCAAACCTGTGCCCTTTCGGGTGATCAGTCCTCGTCGGGGGCGCGCCCCAGGCCCTGCCGGACGATGTATGCCGCGGCCTGGATCCGGTTCTCCATGTGCAGCTTCTCCAGGGCGTTGTGGACGTGGTTCTTCACGGTGCCCTCCGTGATGGACAGCCGCTTGCCGATCTCCTTGTTGCTCAGGCCCTCGGCGACCAGCCTCAGGATCTCGAGCTCGCGGCGGGTGACGGCCGGACCCTGGGCCGGCTCCGACAAGGTGCTGCGCTTGGTTGCCCCGCTCTTGATCTCGTCCAGAAGCCGTCCGGCGATGGCAGGCGAGAGGGGTGTCTCGTTGCGCATGACCGACCGGATCATCTCGTAGAGCTGTTCGGGTCGAAGGTCCTTCAGCAGGTAGCCGTGGGCGCCGAAGCGGATGGCGTCGAAGACGTGGTCGTCGGCTTCAGAGACGGTGAGCATGATGACCTTGATCGCCGGCAGCTGCTCACGGATGAGATGGGTTGCCGCAACCCCGTTCATCACCGGCATCTCCACGTCCATCACCACGAGGTCCGGCTTGAGCGCGTGCGCCTTCTCCACGGCGTCGAGCCCGTTCTCGGCCTCGCCGACGACCACCATGTCATCGAGATCGGCGAGCAGCGAGGCGATCGCCCCACGGAAGAGCGGCTGGTCGTCAACCAGCAGGATTCGGGTCGGTTCGCGCTCCTGCACTTGTCACCTCAACGGGAGTTTGCCTTGGATGTGATCGCTCCGGGACGCCCGCAATGACACGCGTTCCGCGACCCGGGGCGGAGTCGATGGTAAGGCTACCGTTGAGTAGAACCATCCGTTCACGCATGGTGAACATGCCGAACCCGTCGCGGTCGGTCAGGGAGCCGCCCGGGTTGAATCCGTCTCCGTCGTCCTCCACCACGAAGGTCGTCGTCGAGGCGGACTCGGTGATACGAACGACTGCTGACTTGGCTCCCGAGTGCTTGCGGACGTTGGTCAGCGCCTCCTGTATGACGCGGATCACCTGGACCTCGCACCGTGGCGAGAGGGACAGCTCGTGGTCCAGGTCGCTCTCCAGGGAGGTGGTGATCCCGCACTGTCGGCTGTACTTGACCAGGTAGGTGGAAAGTACGTCGAGCAAGCCCCGAGCCGTCTTGCTCGAGGCTGACAGACCCAGGATCGCCTCCCGGACGTCGCGGTAGGCCTCTTCGCAGATGTCGGCCAGGTCGGCCAGCTCCACCTCAATCACCGGGTTGTCCCTGACCTCTTGGCGTGAGTCCAGCGCCCGCAGGCGCAGATGGGTGACCCCGAGCACCTGCGCGAGGCTGTCGTGCATCTCGCGGGCGATCCGCTCACGTTCGGCAATGACCGCCCGGTGTCGTCCGCTCTCGCGCATCCGGACGCTGGCGATGGCGATCGCGGCGAGCCCGGAGAGGGCGACGAGAAAGGCCTTGTCGGGCTCGGTGAAGGGGTTGTCGGATCTGCGGCCCATCCACAGCTCACCGAACTTGCCCATGGGGCCGAGAATCGGGACCGCCATGTTCGTCGTCCACTCCAGCGAGGAGCGAAGGGGGCAGCGGCCGTCGTGTTCGTGGACGTTGTTTCGCAGCTCACCGTCAGAGGTAATGCAGACGGGCCCATCATCGAAGGCAGGTGGACCGCCCAGCGTCCCCGCGAACTGGATCGACCGGGAGGCCTCTTCGTCCAGGCACAGGACGGCCTCGTCACTGCCCATGAGGTCGCGCGCGTGCCGCACGACGGACCCGAGGATGTCAGCGGGGGGGCCCTGGTTGGAGACCTGCAGGAGTATGTCGTGAAAAACGTGACCCTCGTCGTTCTTGCGCTCGAGGTCGGCAAAGAGCTGCGCGAGCTGGATGGCGCTGGCCAGCTGATGACCGATGTTCTGCAGCGTCCCCGAGGCGAGTCTGTCGCCGGCGCCGGCGCCGGCCGGGAGCCAGAGCTGCATCCGGCCGACGGTCACCGCGCCCGTCGAGAGCGGGAAGTCGATGATGGGAGCCTCGGAGCCACCAGGGTCGTTGGGCACGAGCTGGGCCGACCCGGGGACAGCGAGGAGATGCCGGGTGACGTCAGCACCGCCCGTCGACCGGTCCTGCCCGCTGAAGACGGTGACCGACGCCCTCATGGCTCCGCTCGTGGCGATCAGGCTCTCCAGGGCGACGTCGATGATCTTGTTGACACCGACCTCGCCCTGCACCGCCCTGGACAGGGCGTTCGTGGCCGCGAGCTCGTGGTTCTGCCTCACGACCTGCCTCTGCGCCCGGTCGATGAACCGGAACATCACCAGACCGAAGACAACGATGGACACCAGCGTGACCGTAACGAATACGGCGCGATATCCGTCCCAGTACGTCTGCATGCGCATGGCTTGGGCTTCGATGCGGTAATGAACGAGCTCAAGGGCGAGGATGAACGCGACCGGCAGCAGGACACTCATGATCTTGAGGCGGCGGTCAAACCATCCGTAGGCCCAGCGCTCGGTGCCGTGAGTCGAAGCCCTGTGCACCGAAGTGGGCATCGCGACCCCCGCGGGCTTAGGCCTGGTTTGCGCAGGTTCGGGAGGTGTGCGGTCGGATTCCGACGGATGGTTCGTCGACTCAGGCGGCGTGGTCGCGATCTTGCCGTCTGTCCCCAACACTGATGTGCCTCCTAGATCCCTCACAGGACAATGGGTACATGTCGGGAGGGCTACCCCATAGGGTCGCACGCTTTGCTGGCAGACCCACACCACGGTCCGGTGGGAACCAATCTTCACGGTCCGCCCGCCGTAGTCCGCAGCTGTGGGCACGGCGAACACCAGAGGACGGGACTTAGGTCCCAAGGCAAGCCTTACCTCATCACCTAAGGTCACACACATGACGTTGCGAGAGAGTCCGCCCGGAGCACAGCTGCGTGTCACGGGAGTCAGACTGCCAGCCGCAGCCGCCTTCCGCCTGAACGAGATGGGCATCCGGCTCGGGACCCTCGCCCACATCACCCAGGAGGCGGCCTTCGGCGGACGGGTGCTCGCCGTGGCCGGTTCGCGGTTCGCCATCGACGGCGGCACGGCAGGACTCATCGACGTCGAACACGTCACTGACCGCGGATGAGCTGTCACGGCGACTCCCAGGCCCCGGATCCCGCCCGTACCGGAACCGCGACGCTGCCGGAGCGGCTGCGCGTCCTGCTGGTCGGGGGACCGAACGTCGGCAAGTCCACCCTGTTCAACGCCCTGACCGGCGCCCGGCAGCGCACCATGAATGCCCCCGGCACCACTGTCGCGCTCAGCACCGGCACCTGGCGGACCCCGTTTGACAGCCACGGTCCGGCTACCGAGCGGGTGATCGTGGACCTGCCCGGCACCTACAGCCTTCTGGCCCGCTCGGTCGACGAGCAGGTCAGCGCGGACGCCGTGAGGCAGCTGGCGCACAGCGCAGGGCAGGACATCGGCCAGCCCGGAGTCGCCGTTGTCGTCCTGGACGCCACTGCACTGACCCGCTCGCTCTACCTGCTGGCGCAAGTTGCAGAGACGGGCGTGCCACTGGTCGTCGCCCTGACGATGCTGGATCTCGTTGCAACTGCTGCAGACTCACCGATCGCGGCCGTGGACGCGGGCACGCTGGCGGCCGCGCTCGGAGCCGTTCTGGGCATCCCCGTCGTGCCCGTGAACGGACGTAGCAGGGGCGACGGCGGCCTGCGTGACCTGGCACTCGCTGTCGATGACGTCGCCGCGATCCCCAGGCAGCTCATCGGTATCAGCGCGTTGCCCAATGGAGAGGTTCCCGACGGCGCGATCCCCCACCTTGCTCGAGAGGTCGCCCACGCCGAGAGCGTGTTCGCCTGGGTCGAGCAGGTGGTCGCGCAGGTCAAGGCGCGCCTCGCTCCGGATTCTGGTCACCAGCCCCAGGCGGCAAGCGGGCGGCGGCTGCGCCGCACCTTCTCCGACCGCGTCGATACCGTCCTGCTCAACCCGTGGGCCGGCATACCCGTGTTCCTTGGCGTGGTCTGGCTGCTGTTCGAGCTGACGACCAAGGTCGCGGCGCCGATCCAGAGCCTCATCGGCCAGCTGGTCAACGGGCCCCTGGCCTCAGCGGTCACCTGGCTGCTCGGACTGGTCGGCCTGGACCACGGCTGGCTGCAGGGCCTCCTGGTGGACGGCGTTCTGGTCGGCGTCGGCACCGTGCTGACATTCCTGCCGGTGATGGCGATCATGTTCGCGGCTCTGGGCGTCCTGGAGGACTCCGGGTACCTGGCGCGGGCCGCCTTCGTGGCCGATCGCGCGATGCGCTCCATCGGCCTGGACGGGCGCGCACTGTTGCCCCTGATCGTCGGCTTCGGCTGCAACCTGCCCGCACTCGCCGCCACCCGGATCCTGCCCAACGCCCGCCAACGGCTGCTGACCGGGCTCCTGATCCCGCTCACGTCCTGCTCGGCACGGCTGACGGTCTATGTGCTGCTGGCGAGCGCGTTCTTCCCCGGCCAGGCGGGCACCGTCATCTTCCTCATGTACGTGACCAGCGTGGTCCTGGTGCTCTGTGGCGGGCTGCTGCTGCGCCGCACCGCATTCCGGGACGTGCACGCCGAGCCGCTGATCCTGGTGCTCCCGCCCTACCAGCGCCCCCACCTTCGCACCCTGGGAATGTCGGTCCGGCTGCGGGTCGGAGCCTTTGTCGCCCGGGCCGGGAAGATCATCGTCATCACCATGTGCGTCGTCTGGCTGCTCATGGCCCTTCCCGCGACCGGGGGACACTCCATCGGCGAGGTGCCGGTCGGGGACAGCGTCTACTCAAAGGTCGCGTCGGGCATCGCCCCGGTTCTGGCGCCGGCCGGCTTCGGAAACGACCATGCCGCCGCCGCTCTGATGACCGGCTTCGTGGCCAAGGAGGTGGTCGTCGGATCCTTCGCGCAGTCGTATGCCGTCGCCAAGCCTGCGGACGCGTCGA
Organism: Actinomycetales bacterium; assembly: GCA_038236365.1. Classification (GTDB taxonomy): domain Bacteria; phylum Actinomycetota; class Actinomycetes; order Actinomycetales; family Dermatophilaceae; genus UBA4719. The sequence goes on from JBBRZV010000065.1 coordinate 10,837, forward strand.
ACGCCGGGAGCCTGGGTGAGGAGCTGCGCGCCTCCTTCAACGAGTCCTCAGGCGGTCACGGCGGAGCGGCGGCCCTCGCCTTCATGATCTTCGTGCTCGCCTACACCCCGTGTGTGGCGGCCCTGGCCGAGCAGCGCCGCTTGTTCGGTTGGCGACCCACGGGGTCAGCGCTGCTGGCCCAGCTGGCCGGCGCTTGGGCCCTGGCGGTTCTCGTGTTCCAGATCGGGTCGCGGCTTTGAGCGCGTGGGCCGCGGTGCTCAACGAAGTTGGCACCCGGGGTGGGACACCTGCCCAGGTCGCGTCCCGGCTCGGGCTCTCGACCTCTCTCGTGCAAGCGGTCCTCGATCATGCGGAACGGCTGGGTGTGGTCGCCGTGGCTGGACGCGGATGTGGCCTGGGATGCCCGACCGGACCCGAGATGCCGAAGGCCTGTGCTGGGTGCCCGCTTTCGTTGCCCTAACCTTGACGAGGTCCACTGACTGACGCCAGAAGGGAGCGGCCATGAACGTCGAGAGCGTTCTTCTCGAGATCGACCGCCTCGCCGGCGGCCGGCATGCTGATCACACGATCTCCGCCGAAATGCGCTGTGATCCACGAACCCGCCACGTTTTCGTGGCCATCACCTGGCTGCTGGTCGTCGAGCTCATCCTCGGGCTTGGCGCCCTTGCGGTGCCCGTCATGCTTCATCTGCGCGGCGACGCTGTCCCTACGATCGTGTGGATGCGCCTGGCCGTCGTGCTGGCCATGACCACGACCTTGTTCTTCTTCGCGTGGCGCGCACAGGCCGGTTACTACTGGGCGTACTCACGGTTGAGGCTGTTCAGCAAGATCTTTCCGGTGGTCGCTCTGGTGACTGCCGCCATACCGGGCCTCTATCCGCTGTGGATGGTCACGGAACAGATCTTCTTCAGCCTCATCTTGCTCGGCATCGCCGAGTACCTCTCCACGGATCACATGCGCGAGGCCTATGCCAAGCCGGCCCGGGCGCCCAGAGTCCCCAAGGGCGTTGCCAGATAGTCATCGCGGGCGCGGGCGGGACCAAGGTCTCTGTGCCAGAAGCCAATCGGCTGTGATGCTGATCAAGACACTTGAGGTCAGACCTTTGGTGAGAACAGGAGCACGATGCAGGCTCAACCAAAGGTTGTGGTCGTCGGCGGCGGGATGAGCGGTATTGCGACGGCGCACTTCATCCATCGCAGTCTCGGTGAAGGGGTGCAGATCACTCTTGTCGAGGCTGGGCCGCAGCTCGGTGGCAAGGTTGCCACGCAGGAGTTCGGCGGACACCTGGTCGACACCGGCCCCGATGCGCTGCTCATGCGCGTGCCCGCGATGGCGACCCTGCTCAAGGATCTCGGGTTCAACGACCAGCTGGTGGCCCCGGCATCTCTCGGGGCGCATGTGTGGTCGCGTGGGCGCCTGCGCCGGCTCCCCACGGGCACTCTCTTCGGGGTTCCCGACCGGTTGGTGCCGCTGGTGAAGTCGCAGCTGCTTTCTCCGATGGGCCTGGCCCGCGCGGCCCTGGATCTTGTTCTGCCGCGCAACCGTTCGCTCTCCGACGACCCGTCGATTGCCGACCTGGTCTCCCCCCGACTGGGCGCCCAGGTGTTCGACCGGCTGGTCGAGCCGCTGCTCGGCGGGGTGCACGCCGGCCGGGCCGCAGAGCTCAGCGCCCGCAGCACCGTGCCCGAGATCGCCGCCCTCGCCCGAAAGAACCGAAGCCTGTATCTCGGGCTCCGCCGGCTGCGTCACCATGCTGCACCTTCCAAGGGCGGCCCGGTTCTGATCACACTCGCCGGTGGGCTGGTTCGCCTTATCGACGCCCTTGCGGCGCAGCTGGGCAAGGCAGACGTGCGGCTGAACACCAACGTCAGCCTCGTCTCCCGCGACGGAGCCGGCTACCGCGTCGACCTCGCGGACGGGCAGAGCATCGCCGCGGACGCAGTTGTTCTGGCCACCCCAGCGTTTGTCTCCTCCTCGTTGCTGGCTGACGTCGCCCCTGACGTGGCAACGGTGTTGGGCGAGATCCCCTACGTCGACGTCGCCACGATCTGGCTGGCCTACCCGCCTTCTGCGATGGGCCGGCCGCTGGACGGTACCGGCTTCCTGATCCCTCCGGAGGAGGGCAAGCTCCTGGTGGGCTGCACCTGGTCGAGCGCAAAGTGGCCACACCTGCACGATGACAACCTCGTCCTGATCCGCTGCATGGTCGGCCGCCGCGGTGACACCCGCTGGCTGGACATGGACGACGACGCGCTTGTCAGCGGAGTGCACGAAGAGCTGGTCGAAGCCATGGGCCTGACCTCGGGCCCGATTCATCAAAGCATCCAGCGTTGGCCAAACGGGATGCCCCAGTACGTGGTTGGCCACCAGAAGCGGCTTGACGCCGTGGAAGCAGCTTTGGGCGACCTGCCCGGGCTGTACTTGACCGGCGCTGCATTCCGCGGCGTCGGCCTGGCCAGCTGCGTGGCCGACGCCGAACGAACCTCACAGAAAGTTGCTGCCCTCCTGACCGGCGTTGGGACTGCAGCCAAGGTGACCTCATGACTGCCGTGACAACCGTCCCACCCAAGGCCCGGCTCGACTTTGCCAAGCGACCGATGCTGGTCTTCTGGGAGATCACCCGCGCCTGCCTCCTGGCCTGCAAGCACTGCCGGGCCAGCGCCACAGAGGGAGCGCTACCTGGTGAGCTCACCACCGCCGAGGGCTTCGACCTGATCGACCAGGTCGCCGGGTTCGGGCGTCCATACCCCATCCTTGTTCTCACCGGCGGTGACTGCCTGCTCCGTTCGGACGTCTTCGAGCTGGTCAAGCACGCCAAAGACCTTGGAGTGCCGGTGGCGCTCTCGCCCTCCGTCACGCCATGCCTGACCCCCGAGACGATCGAACAGATGGTCACCAGCGGGGTCAGTGCGGTCTCGATCAGCCTGGACGGCTGCACGCCTGCGACCCACGACGGGGTCCGCGGCATCCCGGGCCATTTCGAGGAGACCATCAAGGCGATCACCGCGCTGTCCGCTGCCGGGTTGACCGTCCAGGTCAACACGACGGTGATGCGCGCCAACGTCGATGAGCTCGCGGACGTCGCCGACCTGATCTCGCGCGCCGGCGCCCACATCTGGGAGGTCTTCTTCCTGGTCCAGGTCGGTCGCGGCGTAGATGAAGACGCGGTCAGCCCGGACGAGCACGAGGACATCTGCCACTTCCTGTATGACGCGTCCCAGCACGGATTCATCGTCCGCACCGTCGAGGCGCCGTTCTTCCGCCGCATTGTCTTCCGCCGCCAGGCTGGGGACCCGGGCCCGAGCACCGAGCTGTACCAGCGGCTGTCGGGGCGGCTCAACGAGCTGATGGGTCCGGAGGTCGGACGGCCCCGCGCCCAGACCGCATCCACCCGCGACGGCAAGGGGATCCTCTTCGTCGCCCATGACGGCGAGGTCAACCCCGCGGGGTTCCTGCCCCTCGCGCTCGGCAACGTTAGGGACGAGCCGATCGCGAAGATCTACCGGAACGACTTGCTGTTGCGAAGGATTCGCGCCGCTGACTTCACCGGTCGTTGCGGTCGCTGCGAGTACGCCGACCTGTGCGGTGGCTCGCGCGCCAGGGCCTTCGCCGCCAGCGGAGACCCGCTGGGTGAAGACCCGGCATGCGCCTACCAGCCCCCGGAGATACCTGCGTCCATCTCGGTTGACTGAGTCTCTCCCGACGCCGAAGAGCGAGAAGGCAAGGCCCCGTGGTGAGGGACCGAGCCAGTAATGCGACTCGGCACGAATACCTGTGAGCACGGACGGTCCGGTCCGGAGTGGAACCACATAGCCGGACGGACCGTCTCACCAACATGACCTCGACTCAGCAAGGCCCAGCCCGTTCCCGTTGGTTGCTGCCGGTGGGCGCCGCAGCAGCGGTTGCACTGGTTGTTGCCGTGGTCGGTGTCGTTGCTGGCGTGGGCACCGTGGGCGGCAGCAGGGGTCCTGCGCGGCCTCCGGTTCTACATCTATCGAGCGTCGCTGGCGGGTCCGTTGGCCCGCCTGTCTCCCCCGCTGCCGGCACGTACGAAAAGGGTGGCTCGCCCGTCAACGGTAGCGCTCCAGTGAGTGGCGCCCGCGGAACCGGCTGGCGGCTGGAGGGAACTCTGCCGAACGGACCAGCTTCCGGCCGGGTCTACCTGCTGCCGGCCGCGGCCAGCGCGCGCTCTTTCGTCGCCACCCTCGCCGCTGCTCTGGGCATGAGAGGGGAGCCCCAGCACCTCAAGGGTGGCTGGTACCTCGTCTCGGGGACCACCGAGCTGTCGGTGTCCGAGCTTGCCGGCCAGCACTGGATCTTCAGCAACCACGGTTGCATCGCTGGGCCGGTGCTCGACCCGCAGGTGGGCACCGCTTGCGCTGTCGCCGAGTCCGCGCCCCCGATCCGGGGCGGAGGGCCGCAGCCAGCACCGTTCGCTGAGCCAATCCCGGTCCAGGAGAACGTCGCCCGAAGTCTGGCCCGTCCAGTGCTTGCGGCGGTGGGCGTGAACCCCGACGACGCCAAGGTCGACACTGAGGGCGGTCAACGCAGCGTGGTCTTCAGCCTAGAGGTGGCAGGCTCGACCGTGCTCGGCCTCGAGACCCGGGTGACAGTCGACAAGCAGGGGCAGATCGTGGACGCGTCCGGCTGGCTCGCCACACCAACCGCGGCGGCGACGTACCCGATGATCAGCGCACGGCAAGGGTACGAGCAGCTACTCCAGCAGCCGCAGCCAATGATGGCGCTGTCGATGCCGTGCCAGATCGTTCCCGGCGCCCAAGGCTGCGCGCCAACGCCTGATCGCGTGGTGACCGGCGCGACGCTCGGGCTGATGCAGGCCTACAGCACAGACCTTGGCATCCTCCTCGTCCCAGCGTGGCTGTTTCATGTGCGTGGCCAGTCGACGCCGGTGGCAATCGTCGCAGTCCAACGGTCGTTCCTTGGGCAGCCGGAGCCGTCCTCGCCAATCGGTGCACCGATCGTTGGAGGCCAGCCCGGCAGCGCGGGGGGCGGATCCGGCAGCGTAGGGAGCCAGCCCGGCAGCGCGGGGGGCGGATCCGGCAGCGTCGGCGGTGGGGTTGCGCCGAACGGAAGCACCGAGGCCAGCAGTGCTCCCACCCAGCTGGAGCAGGGCGGACCGGCCACTGCACCGGGGACAAACCCGGTGTCACCCCCTCGATAGAGTCGCTTGCGCAACCTGCAAATGGCTGCGCCACCTCGATGAGGAGTAACCCATGGATGCTCGCCGCGCGCTTCGCGGGTGGGGCGGGACCAGCCCAAGCGTTGCGACCGTGCATCCCGCCGGCGACGACGCTGACCTCGTCAGGCTGGTCACCGAGGCTGGAGGGCGGGGAGTCCTCGCTCGTGGGCTGGGTCGCAGCTACGGCGACGCCGCACAGAACGGTGGCGGCGTCGTAGTGGACATGACCTCCCGCGATCGTGTTCTTTCAGTGGATACCGGGACGGCGCTGGTCGAGGTCGAGGCAGGTGTCAGCCTGGACCAGCTGATGCGGCTGATGCTGCCGTTGGGACTGTTCGTCCCAGTGAGCCCCGGCACGCGGCAGGTGACGGTCGGGGGAGCGGTCGCGGCCGATATCCATGGGAAGAACCATCACGTCGACGGCAGCTTCGGCGACCATGTCGTCACCATGGACCTGTTGTGCTCCGATGGCGAGATCCGCACGCTCACCCCTGAGTCCGAGCTCTTCTGGGCGACCGTCGGGGGCATGGGGCTGACCGGCCTGGTATTGCGAGCAACCTTGCGGATGAAGAAGGTTGAGTCGGCATACTGCCTGGTGGACACCGAGCGATGCACGAACCTCGACGACTTGCTGGCCCGGATGACTGAGGGTGACCACCGGTACACGTACTCGGTGGCCTGGATCGACTGCCTCGCGAGCGGTTCCTCCCTGGGGCGCTCGGTCCTGACCCGCGGATGGCCCGCGACCCTGGAACAGCTACCCCCCAAGCTGCGCGATCATGCCCTGGAGTTCCGTCCCAAACAGGTCGCCGTCGCGCCCCCGGTCTTTCCGAGCGGGATGCTCAACCGCGCTACCGTTGCTGCCTTCAACGAGGTGTGGTTTCGCAAGGCCCCCCGCGAACGCCGAGGCGAGGTCCAGAGCATCGCGGCCTTCTTCCACCCCCTTGACGCCGTGTCCCGGTGGAACCGTATCTACGGACCCAAGGGGTTCCTGCAGTACCAGTTCGTGGTGCCGTTCGGCGCCGAGGACACCCTGCGCCGGTGCATCGAGATGCTCAGCGACGCCGGCCAGGCCTCGTTCCTCGCGGTGCTCAAGCGTTTCGGGGCGCAAGGAGCCGGCCATCTGTCCTTCCCCACACCAGGGTGGACCCTGGCCCTGGACATTCCGCTTGGTGCGCCGATCCTGGGCGGCCTGCTGGACCGCCTGGACGCGGAGGTGATTGCCGCCGGTGGCCGCGAGTACCTCGCCAAGGACTCACGTCTGTCGGCCTCGGAGATCGCGCCTATGTATCCTCGCCTCGAGCAGTGGCGCGGCATCAGAAAGGCGGCGGACCCCGACGGGGTCTTCACCTCGGATCTAGCCAGGAGGTTGGGGCTGTGAAGGACGCAATCGGTAACGTGCAAAGGATCCTGGTGTTGGGGGGCACGTCCGACATCGCCCTGGCCACGGTCATGAAGCTGACGGAGCAACGACGCGACGTCCAGGTCACCCTGGCTGCCCGTCCCGGAGAACGCCGCGCGGCTGCCACAGCAGAGCTGGAGTCCCTGGGCCTGCAGGTCGACGAGGTGGACTTCGATGCCGCCGACCGGTCGTCCTACGAGAAGGCAGTAACCCTCGCGTTCGAGGCAGGAGCGGACGTCGACGTCGTCATGGTCGCGTTCGGGCTCCTTGGTGACCAGGAGCGCGCCTGGCGCAATGTCGACATGGCGCTGGACCTCGTTCAGGTCAACTACGCGGCCGCAGTCGCGTGCGGTGTTCTCGTCGGAGAGAGGCTGCGCGCCCAGGGTCACGGCGCGATCGTTGCCATGTCATCGGTGGCCGGTGAACGCCCCCGGAAGTCCAACTTCGTCTACGGCTCCACCAAGGCCGGGCTGGACTCCTTCTACACCGGGCTTGGCGACGCGCTCGCGGCGGACGGCATACAGGTCATGGTTGTTCGCCCTGGCTTTGTCCGGAGCAAGATGACCGAGGGCCTGAAGGCGGCGCCGCTGTCACAGACCCCGGAACAGGTCGCCGACGTGATCGCGGCCGGTCTACAGGCTGGACGGCGCACGGTCTGGGCGCCCCCGGTGATGCGGTGGGTCATGTCAGCTCTGCGACACCTCCCGCATCCGGTGTTCAGCCGCCTGCCGATCTGAGGACCCTCGTTCGGCGGGCGGCTTACAGGTAGACCGATCCGATCAGGCAGGCTGCCCAGATGAGGCCGAGGACGATCAGCATGCGGTCGTGAAGGACGATCTCCTCGGGTTCGCCCGCGGCGCCGTTGTCGACGTCCACGGAGTACCGCAGTAGGGCCACGACGAACGGGACGATGGAGATGACGCTCCACTCGTTGGACGAGGCGGCGCTCATGGTGAATGCCCATAGCGCGTAGGTGGTGACCAGCACCCCGGCTGACATGGTCCAGACGAACCGTAGGTAGGAG